>NZ_JBEXSY010000054.1:0-45540 GCF_040613895.1 Nocardiopsis sp. NPDC006198
GCGGCGACCTGTTTCCAGCTCAGGCCGGTGTGCAGCGTCCACGTCCCGGCGGCGCCGCCGGCCACCGCCGCGCCGACTGGGCCGGGGCCTTCGCGCGAAGGCCCCGGCCCGCACGCCGTTGGAGGGACTTTCAGCCCGGTTGGGCTTTCCGGGAACCGGGGGCGGGCAGCGACGGGGGAGGGCACACCGACACCGGAGGCGGGCCATGGCGGACACGACGCGCTCCACCGACGGCGGGAACGGGACCCGGGCACGCGGACTGGAGGTGCTGCGCGACCCCGTGCTCAACAAGGGGACCGCGTTCACCGCTGAGGAGCGCCGCGAACTCGGACTGGAGGGCCTGCTGCCCGCCGCGGTGGAGTCCCTGGACCAGAGGGCGCGGCGCGCCTACGGCCAGTACCGGGACCAGCCCTCGGACCTGGCCAGGAACATCTTTCTGGAGGCCGTCCGCGATCGCGACGAGGTCCTCTACCACCGGCTGCTCGGCGACCACCTCCAGGAGATGCTGCCCGTCGTCTACGATCCGACGGTCGCCCGGGCCATCGAGACCTACAGCACCCAGTACCGGCGCCCCCGCGGCGTCTACCTGTCCGTCGACGACCCCGGCGGCGTCGAGCGCGCCCTGTCCAACCTCGGACTCGGCGCCGACGACGTCGACCTTCTGGTCGCCTCCGACGCCGAGCAGGTGCTGGGGATCGGCGACTGGGGCGCGGGAGGCGGTGCGGGGATCGCCGCGGGCAAGCTCGCCGTGTACACCGCGGCCGCCGGGATCGACCCGGCGCGGACGGTCCCCGTCGCCCTCGACGTCGGGACCGACAACGGGGAACTGCTCGACGGCCCCGCCTACGTGGGCAACCGCCACGCACGCGTGCGCGGCGAGCGCTACGACGCCTTCATCGACGCCTACGTCACCGCGGCGACCCGCCTGTTCCCCGGAGCGGTGCTGCACTGGGAGGACTTCGGCCCCGCCAACGCCCGACGCATCCTGGACCGCTACCGGGACTCGGTGCCCACGTTCAACGACGACGTGCAGGGCACCGGGGCGATCGTGCTCGCCGCGATGCTCGGGGCGGCGCGGATCTCCGGCACACCCGTGCGCGACCAGCGGATCGTGGTCTTCGGCGCGGGCACGGCCGGCATGGGCATCGCGGACCAGCTGCGCGACGCGATGGTGCGCGACGGCCTGACCGGGGAGGAGGCGACCGGCCGCGTGTGGCCGGTGGACAGACAGGGCCTGCTGACCGACGACATGGACGGGTTGCGCGACTTCCAGGCCCCCTACGCCAGGCCCGCGTCGGAGGTGGAGGGCTGGGCCCGGGAGGACGGGGCCATCGGCCTGCGCGAGGTGGTCGGGCGGGTGCGGCCGACGCTGCTCCTCGGCACGTCCACCGTGCACGGCGCCTTCACCGAGGAGATCGTCACCACGATGGCCCGGGGCACGGAGCGGCCCGCGGTCCTGCCGATCTCGAACCCGACCGACCGGATGGAGGCCGCGCCGGAGGACCTCTTGCGCTGGACCCGGGGCAGGGCCCTGGTGGCGGTCGGCGTCCCCGCGGACCCGGTGACGGTGGACGGGGTCGAGTACTCGATCGCCCAGGCCAACAACGCGCTCGTCTTCCCCGGTATCGGCCTCGGCGCGATCGTCTGCCGTGCGCGCGCCGTCACCGACCCGCTGATCCGCGCCGCCGCCGAGGCCGTCGCCGCGATGGTCGACACCTCCGCACCGGGCGCCCCGCTCCTGCCGCGAGTGGGGGACCTGAGGGAGGTCTCCGCCCGCGTCGCCGCGGCCGTGGTCGAGAAGGCCAGGGAGGAGGGCCTGGCCCGGGTCCCGGTCACCGACCCCGACCGGCAGGTGCGGGACGCCATGTGGCAGCCGGTGTACCGGCCGCTGCGCGCCCTGTGACCCTCCTGCGCGCTCGTCGGTCCGGGCGCACCCCGCTACCGCGTGCCGGCGAGTCCGCCCATCACCTCGTACGTCTGCCGCGGGTTCAGCGGCGGGTGGGGGAGCGGTCCCCGTGCGGCCTCCGCGCGCAGGCCGTCGAGCAGGAAGGCGACCCCGCGGCGCCAGACGTCGGGCGCGGCGTCGGCTGCCGCCCGGGAGAGCACGGCGTTGGTCCCGAAGACGAGCATGAGGTCCTCGCCGGTGAAGTCCGGGCGGACGGCGCCGGCCAGCCGGGCGCGCTCGACGATCCGCGTGCCGGCCTCCAGCGCCCGGCCGCAGATGGCCATCAGGCGCCCGGAGTCCGGATAGCGCCCGCCGACCACGTCGGCGACCGCGGGGTGGGTGGCCTGCAGTTCGCAGACCCGCTCGACGTAGTACGCGAACCCGTCCCAGGCGTCCTCGAAGGCCAGGGCGTGCTCGCCGGCCTCGTCGAGCCGGTCCGCGGCCAGGTCGGCCACCACCTCGTCGATGAGCGCCTCGCGGGTGCCGAAGAGGTTGTAGAGGGTGCCGTGGCTCACGCCGGCCCGGCGGGCGATCTCCTTCAGGGGCACCTCGAGACCGCGCTCCTGGAAGAGCTCGGCGGCGGCTGCCCGCAGTTTCTCCGCGTTGCGTTGCGCGTCGGCCCGCATCCGGTCGTTCCTCCTGGCCTCGGTGCTGCGGCCTCCATGGTCCCATGTCCGCGCGAGCCCAACTTGACCCTAGGCTCAACTTAGGTGCTAGGGTCGGGCGATAAGTTGACCCTATGGTCAAGTAATTGTCGTCGCAAGGAGCAGCCCCATGTCCAGAGTGATCGCCGTCCTCGGCGCCGGAACCGGCCTGGGCGTGTCCGTGGCCCGCCGCTTCGGGCGCGAGGGCTTCCGGGTCGCCCTGGTGGCCCGCCGCCAGGACCGGTTGGACGCCCTCGTCGCGGAGCTCGCCGCCGAGGGGATCGAGGCGGTCGCCTTCCCCGCCGACCTCTCCGAACCCGCCGGGGTGCCCGCCCTCGTCGGGGCGATCCGCGAGCGCCTCGGGCGGATCGACGTCGTCGAGTACGGGCCGATCAGCGGCGACCAGGGCTTCACCCCGGCCGCGGAGCTGGACGCGGCCACCCTGGAGGGCCTCGTCCCGCTGCTGCTGCTCACCCCCGTCGAGGTGGTCCGGGCCGTGCTGCCGGAGTGGACCGAGCGCGGCGACGGCGCCTTCCTGCTCGCGCAGGGCTACTCGGCGGCCCGGCCGATGCCCGGCCTCAGCGGGCTGGGCCCGGTCATGTCGGCCACCCGCAACTACCTGCACTCCCTCAACGCCGAGCTGGCCGGCACGGGTGTCTACGCCGGCGCCCTGACCATCGCGTCCCTGATCGACCGCAGCGAGGTGGCCGCCGCGGCCAGGGCCGCCTTCGACGCGGCCGACGGCCCCGACTTCCCGGTCGTGGACCCCGACGACCTCGCCGAGCACTACTGGGACATGTACACCGGGCGCGACCGCTTCGAGCGGTTCCACCCCGAGCCGCTCGCCCAGGGAACCGCGGCGTAGCGCACCGCGCGGTGCCGCCCCGGCCTGCGTCGGCCCCGGCCGGAGCGGGGCCGACGTCCGGGTACGGCCGTCCCGGTACCCCCGGCCGATGACCCGCACCGGTCCGTTCCCTAGCGTGGTGTGGCACCAGGAAGTGGAACGACCGGAAGGAACAGGACATCTTGTCGAACAGGTCACAGAGCCGCAGCGGAGCGGGCGCGCGTATCCGGCAGGCGGGCCCCCGCGTCGCCGCCTCGGCGCTCATCCTGGCCCCCGCCCTCGCCCTGGCCGCTCCGGCGCAGGCCGAGCCGACGCCCGCATGCCTCGGGGAGGAGGGCGCCACCGTCGAGGAGGCGCGGATCGCCGGGGAGGTCCCGCAGGAGATCCTGGACAGGTCCGGGTTCGCCGCGGACGTGGACCGCTTCACCGAGGAGCTGTGCGCGGCCTCCGGCACGGACGAGGCGGGCGAGATCGTCGCGCGCCACGCCGACGCGCTCTGGCGCAAGGCGGTGGACCGCGTCCGCGGGACCGGTGTCGTCGAGGGGGACCTCAGTGCCGGTGACGACCGGCCGCTCTACTGGGCGCGGCTGGGCATGACCTCGGCCCTGCACCGCTGGGAACCGGGCTTCGAGCTGGCCGGGGCCGACCGCGAGGCTCTCGTGGCCGACATGGACCGCCGCTCCCGCGGCCAGGACGACGCCGGCTTCGCCGAGGACCCGGGAGGCCCCGGGGTGTCCCGCGTCGTCGTGACCGGGTTCGACCCGTTCCAGCTCGACAACGACATCCGCCAGGCCAACCCCTCCGGAGCGGCCGCCCTCGCCCTGGACGGAGCGGTGATCGAGACCGGCGAGGGCGTCGCGGTCGTCGAGGCCATGCTCTTCCCGGTGCGCTGGCGCGACTTCACCGACGGCATGGTCGAGCACGCCCTCCTGCCGCACTACACCGGCGACCGGCCGGCCGACGCGGTCATCACCGTCAGCCAGGGCCGGGACGGCCGGTTCGACCTGGAGGCGCACAACGGCGCCTGGCGCGGCGGCGCCGCGGACAACGAGTCGGTCGGCACACCGGAGACGGCCCCCATCCCCGAGGGCGTCCCCACCGTCACCCCCCAGCCGCAGTGGTCCGACTCCTCCCTGGACCACCCGTCCATCATCGGGGAGACCGGCGGGGCGCCCTTCCCCGTGGTCGACAACACCCAGGTGACCGAGATCCCCGCGGGCGGGACCACGCCGGTGGTGCGCCCGGACGGGCCCACGCCCGGCTCCGAGGCGCGGGCCGGGGGCGGGGGCGACTACCTCTCCAACGAGATCGCCTACCGCAACACCCTGCTGCGCGACGCCACCGGCCTGGACATCCCGGCCGGGCACGTGCACACGCCGATCCTGCACTTCGGGCCCGGCGGCGGCGTCACCGACCCCGAGTTCGAGGAGAACCGCGCGGCGATCTCCGGCCAGGTCGAGGCCATCGTCGCGGCCGCCGTCCGGCCGTGACCGCCGGGGGCGGGCGTCACCACGGGCGCCCGCCCCCGCGACCCCTCAGGAACCGGCGGGCGCGCCCGCGCCGCGCAGGTGGGACATGCTGCCGTACAGGTCCTGGAGCCGCCGCACCTCCTCGGCGTCGACGAAGTGCGCGATGCCGCGGCCGTAGTCCTTGGCCGTCTCGACGGCGAACCGCACGGCGGTCTCCACGCTGCGCAGGTCGGTGGCCCCGGTGGCCGACCCGGCCACGGCGGTCTCGGTCACGATGGCCACGCCCACGACCGGCGCGGCGGTGGCCGTCGCCGGCTGCAGGATCGAGTTCACGTGGTAGACGCCGTTGCCGTACGGGGTGATGTCCTGCATGGTCAGCGGCATGACGACCGGGGCGCGGCCGGTGGTGCGGGAGACAATGTCCAGCAGGGTCTCCGGGACGCGGACGATCCACCCGTCGACCACGGCCGGGGTGATGGCGATGCCGTGGTGGTTGCACACCCGGTTGCCCTTGGTGGTGTCCACGGACAGGATCGCGTCCATGGCGGGCAGGACCTCGTGCCGGTTGCTGACGTCCTGGTCCACCACCGATCCCATGAACGGGACCGGGTCGTGGGGCTGGGTCGGGGCGTCGGGGTCGATGTGGGTGGCCACGACGACGTCGCCCGGGAGGGTGTCGCCCCGGCGGCGCATGTCCAGGAGCTTGGCGGCCGCGGCGACGGCGGTCAGGGCGCCGTCGCCGTCGCTGACGAAGCCGATCTGCTCCGGGCGCGCGCCCAGGCCGCCCAGGCGGCCGAGGATGCCCAGGGTGGGGGCCGAACCGCCCGACGACGCGCCGTCGGTGCCGGGGATCGTCACCCGGACGAAGTCGGTGGACCCCCCCTCGCCCGCGACGGTCTCGACGGCGACCTCGCCGTCGGCAGCCCCGTGGCGGCGCAGGTACTCCGCGACGGACGCCCCGTCCGCGGTCGGGGTGTCGAGCAGGTCGTGGGTCTCGATGACGTGGCTCCAGGACATGGGTGCCTCTCTCGGTCGGTGGCGGGCCGCCTGGCCCGGGCGGGCGGTACGACCGGTGCGGACACCGGTCGCGGCGGTCCTTCGGGACGGTGCCGACCGCGCGTCCGGAGCGCGGCCGACGGGACTGTGCGGGGCGGGGTCAGCCGCCCGCGGCCCGTACGGCGGCCCGCGCCCCGGAGCGGACGGCGTCCACGACGGGGACGCCGACCTCGTCGGCGAGCCGGGCGTACAGGCCGATGGTGGTCATGCCGGTGCACGCGAACATCAGGGTGTCCGCGCCCATGGCGACCAGGCGTTCGGCGGCCTCGACCGAGGCGGCGAACCCCGCCGCGGTGGCCAGGTCGTGGGTGCGCCGCACGCCCTCGGGCACGAGCGCGGCCACGCGCGCGGACCCGAGCACGGCGGTGACCGACTCCGGGGTGCGGGTGGTCAGGTCCAGGACGCCGACCCGTGAGCCCAGTTCCAGGGCCCTGCGGGCCGCGGACTCCCCGGCGCCGACCACGGGGACGCCGACCGCGGCGCGCGCCCGGGACAGCCCCGGGTCCGCGGCGCAGCTGACGAGCAGCGCGTCCACGCCGTCCTCGCGCTCCATGCGCACGGCCAGGTCGGCGACCTTGGCCGAGGCGAGCGCGAAGGTCGCGTCGTCGTGCACCCCGTCCGGCTGGTCGGGCAGGCACCGCGAGACGGTGTCCACGCCCAGCTCCTCCCGGATGACGC
This sequence comes from Nocardiopsis sp. NPDC006198, assembly GCF_040613895.1. Lineage (NCBI taxonomy): Bacteria > Bacillati > Actinomycetota > Actinomycetes > Streptosporangiales > Nocardiopsidaceae > Nocardiopsis > Nocardiopsis sp. NPDC006198. The sequence continues at coordinate 6,637 of NZ_JBEXSY010000054.1, forward strand.
GGCCGTGGCCGTCCAGCCGCTCCCCGTCGTCGGTGGTGACCACCCGGATGACGCCGATCCTCATACCGCCGCCCCCGCCCGCGCGTCGAGGGAGTCCAGGACCTCCGCGGCCAGGCGCACGCAGACCGACCGGGCCAGGACCACCGGCAGGCCCGAGGCGGCGGCCGCGCGGGCGCGCATCTCCTCCGTGTAGCCGATGCAGTCCAGGGCCAGGAGGTCGGCGCCCCCATCGGCGAGGCGCCGCGCGGCGGCGGCGAGCTCCTCCGGGGTGCCGGTGTAGGGGGAGCAGGCGTCGGTGAGGACCCGCGCCCCGGAGGGGAGGCGGCGGCCGAACTTCGCCTCGGTGTCCGTCCGCTGCTCGGGCAGGGGGCACACCACGCCCACGCACCCGGTGTCGCCGAGCAGGGCCGCGGCGCCGAAGGCGATCAGCCGGTCCGGGACGAAGAGCGGCTTGGCGTGCTCCAGCTCGGGGAAGGCGCCGGTACAGGCGAGCAGCACCGCGTCGACCTCGCGCTCCAGGTCCGCGAGGACGCCGGGCAGCCGCTCCATGACCAGGGACTCGCCCAGGACGACGGAGGAGCCGTCGGCCAGGCGGGTGGTGAGGGCGTGGTCGTCCGGCGCGACGGGCCGCGCCTCGATCTCGGCGCGGGTGAGGCCGTCGAGCGCCCCGCGCTCGACGACGACGGCCTCCGGGACCAGGGCGGTCAGCTCCGGCACCAGGTCCGGGCGCGGGGCCTGGCCGATGGTGAGGACTCCGAGGCGTGTCATGGTTCCTCCAGGTTTCAGCGGCTGAAGATGGTGCCGACGGAGTGGACGGAGTCGCCGGCGATGAGGCCGGCGCCGACGAGGGCGATCTCCTGCTCGCCCTTCTCGCCGCGGCGGCGCTCCCACACGAGGCGGATCGCCAGCCCGGCCAGGACGAGCCATCCGGCGTTGGGCGTGGCCACGAGCAGGCCGGTGGCGAGCAGCACGCCCATCTGCCTGCGGGGCCCGCCCAGGAACTGCACCACGGCGCCGGGCACGGCCCACAGCGCGAGCTGGAGCAGGACGGACGGGTCGGTCAGGCCGGCCTCGATGGTGTCGGCGTAGACGATCGAGGTCGGCGGCACGGCGCCGTCCGCGAACAGGCCCTGCCACAGCAGCGCGACCATGCCGATCGCGACGGCGAACCCGATCATGGAGGAGAAGAGCTGCTGGCGGCGCCCGTCCAGCTCGTAGGCGGTGTAGGGGCGGCGGTCGCGGCGCAGGACCCAGCCGGCCTTGAAGTCGTAGCCCATGTCCGCGAAGGCGGGGCCGGTGGCCGCGCAGTAGCCGACGAGCAGGGCCAGCGGGACCCCCGGGATGCCCAGGGCCAGGCCCAGGATGAGGAAGATCAGGGTGACCGCGAAGGCGGGGAACCAGCCCGCGTGCATGGCGGCCAGGCCGACGATGAGCTCGTGGACCAGGGCGGCCACGGCGGCGAACAGGACGAACCCGACGATGCCCAGCCAGCTCATGTCCGACCAGATGCCGCCGGCGACCGCGAGCACGAGGGCGCCCAGGGCGAACAGGACGTAGCCCGAGCCCAGGGCCCGGCCCAGCGTGGCCCGGTCGACCGTGTAGGCCAGGGAGGGGTCGTCCTGGGCCGCCCGCTCGCGGGCCGCCTCGCGCTCGGCCTCCCGGCGGCCCTGCCGTCCGGCGAGGATGACGACGATCTGCACCAGGGCGACCACGCCCGCGCCGATCATGACGCCGTGCGGCACGTAGACCGCGTTGAGGTCGACGCCGATCACCGCGGGGGAGTACTGGGCGACCAGCAGGCCCACGGCGAACATCAGCAGCGCCCAGACGTTGCCGATCATCGCGATGCCCGCCGCCGACATCGGCATGCCCAGGAAGGACGCCCCGAGTCCCACGACGCCGCCGCCCACCAGGACGGCGGCCTGGCGCCCGCCCCTGTCCCCGGCCTTGATGGTCTCGGCGGCGGCGACACCGGGGGGCCAGGCGGCGTCGGCCGGCAGGAACCGGGAGCCGAAGGCCTTGTACAGCACGAACACGTCGATGAGCAGGCCCAGGGACGCCCCCAGCAGCATCGGCCACACCAGGTCCGGCCGGCCGAAGAGGAACGGGATGGCGATCGGGGTGAGCAGCGAGTTCGCCGAGGCGAAGGTCGCGCCCGAGATCGACGACTGGATGAGGTTCTGCCGGTGCGTGTTGCGGAACGACCGCAGACCCAGGAACCCGGCCCGGCCGATGAGCATGGCGACGACGGCGCCGATGACGCTCGTGTTGGGGGAGACGCCGAGCGTCGTGATCATGTGGATGCCGATGACCGCTCCGAGGAGGCTCACCAGGACGGTGACGATCACGACGACGGGCTCGAACGCCCGCGGGTGGCGCGCGCCCTCCGAAGTCTGCGGTTCTGTGGACGAACCGTGTGCCGAGGGTTCCATGTGTGTCCTTCGGGGATGGCTCGCGTCCGGCGGGGACGGAGTGTCGCTGGTCAAAGGCCTGCGGGGCGCGGATGCCGTGCCCCGGCCCGTCATGCACAGGCTGCCCCCCGTTCACCCGCCGGGGCAAAGGTTTCCCACTATGTGGGAGTTAAGATCACATTGCGATCCCTTGGGGCAGGGTTCCCGGACCCGCGGCGCGCATAGGGTGAGCCCCATGTCCACCGGTCCCACGGAACGCACCGGCCCCCTCCAGACGGTCGACCGCGCGCTCGACGTCCTCCTCAGCTTCGACGAGTACCGGACGAGCTGGGGGGTCATGGAACTCGCCGAGGAGTTCGGCCTGGCCAGGTCGACCGCCCAGCGGCTCCTCGCCTCCCTCGCCGGCAAGGGGTTCCTGCGCGCCGACCCCGACACCCGCCGCTACGGCATGGGCCCCGCCATGTGGCGCATGGCCGGGCTGTGGGAGCGGTCCGGCGGCCTCTCCGCCCTGGCCGAGCCCCTGCTCGCCGAACTGGCCCGCACCAGCGGGCGGACCTCCCTGTTCTGCGTCCCCGACGGCGCCCACGTGCGCTGCATCGCCGCCGTCAGCGGCTCAGAGGGGCCGCGCCGGTCGCACCCCTTCGTCGACGAGCTCTACCCCGCCCACGCGGGAGCCACCTCCCGCGCCTACTTCGCCTTCCTCGACCCGGCCGAGCGCAGGGCCCTGCTGGCGGGCCGCCCCTCCGCCCGCTTCTCCGACCTCACGCCGTTCGACGAGCGCGAGGTCGAGGAGCTCTTCGACACGGCCCTCGAGGAGGGGTATGCGCTCTCCCAGGGCGAGTACGACGCCGCCTCCCGCGCGCTCGCCGTCCCCGTGTTCGGCGGCAAGCGCCCGGTCGGCTCCGTGTCCCTGGTCGAGAACAAGCACTCCGACCACGACGACGACCTGCTCGACCACCTGGCGCCGCTGCGCGCCTCCGCCGACGAGCTCACCGGGCTGCTCTCCAACCGGCGCCCGGCACCGCCCACCCGCAGGTGGAGGCGGGGCCACGGCTCCCGCCCCTCCCCGCGCCCGACCACTCCCTGAAGGGGGACCATGCCCGAGCTGCTGCTCCTCTCCAACTCGACCAACCACGGCCGCGACTACCTCGACCACGCGTGGACGGACGTGGAGGCCTTCCTCGACGGCCGCGACGAGGTCGCGTTCGTGCCGTTCGCCGGAGGCGACCACGACGCCTACACCGCTTCGGTAGCCGAGGCCTTCGCCGCCCGCGGGATCCGGGTCACCGGGGTCCCGGCCGACGCCGGGGCCGCGCGCGTCCTCGACGGCGCGCAGGCGGTCTTCGTGGGCGGCGGCAACACGTTCCGCCTGGTGGCCACCCTCCAGCGCACCGGGATCATGGGGGAACTGCGCGACCGCGTCCTGGCGGGCCTGCCCTACATGGGGGCGAGCGCGGGCACCAACATCACCGCCCCCACGCTGCGCACCACCAACGACATGCCCATCGTCGAGCCGGAGTCGTTCGCCGCGCTGGGGTTCGTGCCGTTCCAGATCAACCCGCACTACCTGGACGCCGACCCGCGGTCGACGCACAACGGCGAGACCCGCCTGACCCGGCTGACGGAGTTCCTGGAGGCCAACGACGTCGACGTGCTCGGCCTGCGGGAGGGCGTCCACCTGCGGGTGGAGGGCGCGGGGACGGACGTGGTCCGGGCGACCCTCGGCGGCGCCGCGGTGCAGCCGGACGCCCCGGGCCCGGCGATCGTCTTCCGCCGCGGCACGGAGCCCTTCGAGGTGTCGGGCGAGGTGACCGACCTGTTCGCCCGCACGCCCCGCTTCGACCACCCGGCCTGAGGCGGGCGGCGCGGGGGCTCCCCCGCCACTTCCGTGGCCCCGGTCCCCGTCCGGAGTCCTGCGGGCCGGGCCCGTCCGTGCCCCGCCGAACGCGCGACCTTCCGGACATGGCCCCCGCCGGCCCGTGCCGTCAGGCCAGGCCGGCCCTGCCGAACAGCGGGGCGTAGCCGGACGGCAGGTGGCTCAGGAGCTGGTTCAGCTCCCCGCCGGAGACGTTCTCGGCCACCGCCGTCAGGACCGCCCCCGCGTCATGCCTCGCGGTGTCCTCCCGCGAACCGGTCCGCTCCGCGACGCGGCGGCAGAACTCCTCGGTCCCGAAGGCGTGGGCCCCGGGCTGCCCGGATTCCCGGAGTTCCGTCCCCAACGGGTCCGGCAGCTGCGCGGCCAGCTTGGCGACGGACTCGTCCGGCAGGCGGGTCGCGAGCACGGCGAGCACCTCCTCCGTCACCTGCGCGGCCTCGCGGTTGTCCTGGTACTCCCCGAGCTCGCGTACCTCGGCCACAAACTCGTCGTAGCGCATGGTCCACCTCGCCTCACATCGGAGTCGGAACTGTTCTCCCTGTACGGGCCCCTGCCCGGGCGGGCGGGGGCCGAACCGCCTTCGCTCCGCGCGCTCGCTCCGCACCGGGTGCGGGCCGGCCGGGGTCGGAGCCGGGCCCCGAACCGCGGCGTTGCGCGCACGGTCTTCCGCTGTTCCGGGTGATGCTTGTCCTGCGGCACGCGGACGGGCGGGAGCCGCCGGGCGCGGGGAGTACGAGCCCCTCACCTGGGCGGGGATGTGGACGATCCACCGGCGCCACCGTGTCCGAGGCCCGGGCCCCGACCCGCCCGGAGCCGTGTCCGACGGCGTCGCGGTGCTCGGCCGAGCGGCACGGCCCGGACCCGGAGGGGCGTGCGCGCCCCGGGAGCACCGACCACCTGGAGGAGACGGTGAGCACCACGCCGACGGACGACATCGCCGTCCACTACCGTTTGACGCCCGCCGAGGTCGACGAGATCGGCTCGGCCCTGCGGGAGGCGGAATCCTGCGGGCCCCCGCCCACGGACCCGGCGTTCTACGAGCGCAACTGGGCGCTCCACGACTCACTGCCCCGCGGGCTCCGCCTGTTCCTGGAGCGGTTCCGCCGCACGGAGGAGACCGCGGCCTGCTGCGTCCACGGGTTCCCCGTGGACGACGGGATCGTCGGCCCGACGCCCCGGCACTGGAGGGGCGCGGACGCGGGCCCGACCCGCCCGCAGGAGCTCTTCCTGGCCATGTGCGCCCTCGCCCTGGGGGAGCCCTTCACCTGGTCCACGCTCCAGGAGGGCAGGATGGTCCAGGACATCTTCCCGGTCCGGGGGGACGAGCTGCGCCAGAGCGGCCACGGCAGCGAGGCCCTCCTGGAGTTCCACACCGAGGACGGGTTCCACCCCGGCCGCGCCGACTACCTGATGCTGTTCGGGATCCGCAACTGGGACGACGTTCCGACGGTCCTGTCCTCGGTGCGGGACGTGAAGCTGGACGCCGGGACCGCCCGGGTGCTCTCCGAGCCGCGTTTCCTGATCATGCCCGACGACGAGCACGTGCGGCAGCTGCGCACTCACGACCCCGACCACCCCGCGCTGGAGCGCGTGCTCGCCATGCGGGACCGGCCGCAGCCCGTCCCCGTGCTGTTCGGCGCGGACGCGGCGCCGTACCTGCGCATCGACCGGCCGTTCATGCGCTGCGTCGGCGACGACCCCGTCGCCGAGCGGGCGCTCGACGACCTCATGGAGGAGCTGGAGCGCGTGCAGCACTCCGTCGTGGTCGGCCCCGGGACGCTGATGGTGGTGGACAACTACCTGGCCGTCCACGGCCGCAAGCCGTTCCGCAGCCGCTACGACGGCACCGACCGCTGGCTGAAGCGGATGATCGTGAGCCGCGACATCCGCAGGTCGGCCGCGCACAGGATGCCGCAGAGCCGCAGGGTCCTGGCCTGACCGGCCGGGCCGCCGGGGGTGCGCACCCGGCCTCCGGCCGTGCGCGCACCCCCGGCAGCGGGGTCGAGGGGCCGCCGCGTACGCGGTGAGGCCGTCGGCCATGCCCTGCATGAAACGGGTCAGGTAACCACCGCCAGAAGGGGCCGGAGAACCGCAGTTTCGGTTCGAAGACCGCCGACCACGTGACGGAGCTCCACGGTGCCCCGGTAGGAGCGGAAGGGGCCGTCCAGGGCCTCGTAGACGAAGCGGCGGTCGGCCTCCAGCCCGACGATGCGCTCCCGGACCACGGTGCGCCCGGTGCGGAAGGCCCGGATGTCGCCGACCCGTTGCAGCTCCCCGGAACCTCCCCCCTCGACTCGGCCGCGTCGATCGGCGACCACGACGGCCAAGAGGACGTGCGCAGGAGTGCGGAGAAGACGGCGTCGGGGCCGGCCTGCGAATGCGATGTCACGCTGTAGGTGGAGGTCACGGGTTCACGCCAGGGCGCGGCGCCCGCTCCGGGCCATGTCCGGGATTGCCGTCCACCGGTCCGATCCTGCCGCGCGCCGCCCCGGTCTGGCCACGGCGGCCCGATCGACGACTTCGGCGACCACATCGCTGTCGTGGACGACCCGGTGTTCGAGGGCGCCACCCCCGCGCAGCTGATGGCCCTGGGCGGGAGGACCCGGGGACTCCGGCCAGAGGACCGCGGGGGTCGTGCCGGTCGCTGATGGGGAGACCATGCGCGAATCCCGGGCGCCCCGTCCTGGTGGTGCCCGTGGAGGACCGCGTCGGATGGGCCTTCCGGCTCGACCCCGACCTGGCCGGGACCATGGTGGTCGACCTGGTGATAGCCAACCAGGACATCGAGGACTACAAGGGCCCCGACATCAGGGCGCACTTCCACGGCACGGCGTGACCTGCGGTCCCGGGGAGCGGAGGACCGTACCGGGAGCGTTGTTCGCTGCCTGTGCCTGTGCCTGTGCCTGTGCCTGGGGCGGGGCGCAGGCGGTGGGAAGGACTGGGCGCCCGCACGAACGCTGAGAGCAGGCCGAACCGTGCCCCCAGCGCCGTACGGGTACCCGAGTCCTCGGTCCGGTCAGGTCATGCGGTGGGCTTCTCGAACCGGGAGGGGAGGGGGAAGCGTGACTGCAGGTATCCCTGGACCATGCGTTCGACAGACTTCTCGGCCTCAGGAGGGGTGTCGAAGTCGTTGAGGCAGAAGAAGTCCACCTCCTCCGCGGCGTCCAGGGCGGCGAGTCTGTCCGGGGCCTCGGGCGAGCCGATGTCGATGTAGCGCATCCGGAACTCCCCGGCCACCCCACGCCCGGTGAGCAGCGCGTAGTGGTGGTGCATCGTGGAGGTGAAGCCCACGTCGGACAGCTCCCGGAAGCGTGAGCGCCCGGTGCGCTCCACGTCCTCGCGGTAGCGCTCCTCCAGCTCCAGCATGACCTCGCGGATCTGCGGGTGCGGGACGTGCTTGAGCTTGTGTGTGATGTGGCGGCCGAAGGAGTCCTCGAACAGGGCCCGTACGTTCTTGCCGGCCGAGTTGGGCGCGACCTCCCCGGGAATGGGCCGGCCGGCCCCGAACTGGTGGGTGGAGAAGGGCAGCTGGGCGATGCCGTTGGCGTGGAAGAACTGCTCGGCGCTCACCGGGCGGCCCAGGAACACGTCGTCGTTGAAGTACAGGTACCGCTCCGACAGCCCCGGAATACGGTGCAGGCGTGTTTCGATGGCGTGGGAGTTGAAGGTGGGAAGCGCCTCGCGGTCGGCGAAGATCTCGGTGTGGTCCACCACGGTGATGCCGGGGGCGTCGCGATCCAGCCAGGCGGGGACCTGGTCGTCGGTGACCACGAAGACGTTGCGCACGAACGGCGCGTACATCTCCAGGGAGCGCAGCGAGTACCGCAGTTCCTCGCGGTCGGTGAAGCGGGAGGCATTGTCGGCTGTCCCGGAAGCGGCCGTCGGCCCCTCGCCCCTGTGGAGGGCGCGCTTGGCGGCGTGGGTGGGGTCGGCACCGTCGACCCAGGTGTAGACCACGTCCACGGGGAAGTCGACCTCGTCCACGAGTTTCCAGGTGAAGGGCTCGAAGGTCGGGTGCTCGCGCCCGGAGACGGTGAGGGTGGCGGGCTTGCGCTGGTCGGCCGGGAGCACGTCGGCCACCCGGTTGCGGCGCGGGGCCACCAGGCAGTCCGCCAGGGCGTCGCGGGGGACCACGGTGCGCAGCCGGGACAGGACCTGCTCGGCGTCCTCGCGCTCCAGGACGGCGGAGCCGTCGCGCCAGAACTCCACGTCGCACCCGTACTCGAACCCGCCCAGGACCGTGCCCTGCGGAGAGAGCAGCTGCTCGGCGAAGCGGATGACGAGCCCGGACTTGATCGGCGCCGCGAGCGCACCGTCGACGTAGGCGGAGAAGGCGGCGACGCTGCCCCTGGCCCCCGGCTTGACCGCGTACACCGCGCTGGTCCCGTAGAAGGAGCGCATGGAGTCCAGGAACCGCTTGCGCTCGGAGCGGTGGACGCCGACGACGTGGCGCAGCGCCGACCTGCCGCGGACCAGGAAGTAGTCGACCCCGTCAGCTTCCAGGGCCTCGGTGACCAGGCGCAGGTTGTGCTCCGCGGCCCGGGAAGCGGTGAAGCGGTCCACGACCCGGCCCAGGAGTTCGGCGCCGTCCACGGTCAGGGAGCGCAGGGCGGGGTCGCTCTCGAGGAGTTCGGCGCGGCGTCGGGCGATCTTGGCCAGGCGCTTCTCCTCGGCGGCCTGTTCAGCGGCCTGGCGGCGTTCCTCCTCTCGGCGTGCGCGGGTCGCTGCGGGAAGGAGGCGTTCGCCGGCTCGCTCGATGCGAGAGGCCAGTGGCATGGGGGACCTTCTAGTGGGGGTGGGGGAGTTGTTCTGTACTGGGACAGAGGAGTCTCGAAGGAACAGGAGTCTCATATGTGCACAGAGGTGACGAGTGAGGTGTCTGATTCGTTGACGCGGAGCGGCGAGAAGTTGCCTCAGATGTGAAGACGCACCGGGGTTGCTCGCATAAAGCTCTTTGTTGATTACCGAGGGTTATGGATTTGGGGTCTGGGTGATGGAAGGAGGGGGCGGTCCTCCCTCGTGACGTTGTCCCCGTGAGTCGGGACAGCGAGCTGGCCCTCTCGACTGGGAGGCCGACTTTCCAGCGTTCTCTCGCTCGAAGAGTGGAGTGTGGATCTTGGGGGGCTCCGTCGGTGTTCGGTGTCACTCTGGGTGATGGTGGCCGGATCCGGCCACGAAGGTTTGTGGCCAGCTCAGCCCCGTAGAAGATGCGGCGAGAAGACTCGTGTGGCTCAGTGAGCTCCTGGTGGCCTTGTTCATAAATGAGAACTCCAGTAGCTTCTGTCTCGTTTGAGGTGGCTGTAACTGAGTTCCGCTCGGTTCGGTGTCCCGTTCGACAACAAAAGACAGGCATCCCCCATGCATCCCCCCTTGACCCGGGCGACGGCGGTTTCCGCTGCCGCAGTCCTGGCCCTGTCGCTGCTCACGGCCGTACCCGCCGCAGCGGACGAAGACGATCCCCTGGCGCCTGTCGGTGAGGACTCCCGGAGCGAGGAGTTCAACGCCCTGGCGCTGGCCCAGGAGACCGGGGAACGCGTTGAGATCCCGTCTTTGACGGATGAGAAGACGCAGCACTTCGCCAACCCCGACGGTTCGCTGACCGCCGAGACCCATGCCGTGCCGGTGCGGGTGCGTTCGTCGGACGGCTGGGTGGATGTGGACACCACCCTGGTCGCCACCGGCGACGGTTTCGTCAGTCCCAGGGCTGCGGGGATGGAGATCGCCTTCTCCGGCGGCGGCGACGCTCCGTTGGCCAGGATCGGGATCGGCTCCAACAGCGTCGAACTCGACTGGAACGGTGACCTCCCCGTTCCCACCCTGGACGAGGACCAGGCCACCTACGCCGACGTCCTCCCCGACGTGGACCTGGTGCTGACCGCAGGAGTCGAGGGCTTCACCCAGGTCCTGGTCGTGCACACCCCCGAGGCCGCCACCTCCCCCGACCTGGCCGAACTGGAACTCGCCCTGGCCGCCGACGGCGTCACGATGAGCGCTGACGAGCACGGCAACATCGAGGCCCTCGGCGACGAGGGCGGGCACAGCGTCTTCACCGTCCAGGCGCCGGCCATGTGGGACTCCACCGGCCAGGACGAAGCTCCGGGTGAAGACCCCCTCATGGCACCCACCACCGGAGCCCGCACCGCTCTGGTCGAGACGGCGATCGGGGTGGATTCCATCCGACTGGTCCCCGACCAGGAGATGCTGGTCGACGAGACCACCGAGTTCCCGGTCTACATCGACCCCTCGGTCAGCGCCAGCCGTCCCAACTGGGCCTACGTCGATCAGGCCTACCGGAACCAGACCTACTACAACCGCAACATCGACAGCGTCGGTGTGGGCCGGTTCGTGGACACGGCCACCTACATCCGCCGCGCGTTCTTCCAGTTCACCGTCATGGCCCGCACCAACCAGGCCAACACGACCATCAACTCGGCGACGCTGCGCACCGAGGTGGACTGGGCCTACAACTGCAACAGCAACTCCTACATCCAACTGCACCGTACCGACGCGTTCAACAGCAAGACCACCTGGAACAACCAGCCCACCGCCCGCACCCTTCAGGACACCCAGAACGTCAGGGGCGGCTGGGCTACCTGCCCCTCCAGCAGCGGTGTGGAGTTCGACGCCACCAACGCCTACAAGTGGGGTGTCGACAACGACTCCTCCCACATCTATCTGCGGCTGAAGGAACGCGACGAGTCCGCGGTGACCGCTTGGCGGAGGTTCAACGTCAAGAACAAGCCGCCGGTGCTGGTCGTCAACTACAACAACCCCCCGTCCCAGGTGAGCGCCGCGAGCATGTCGGACTCCCTCGGCGGTATCTGCTCCACCGACAAGGACAAGCCGCGTCTGGTCAACGACACCTCCCTCACGCTCAGGGCCACGATCCGCGACTACGACGCCCGCAAGGACTGGGGCGGACAGAAGCTGAAGGTGCGTTTCGCCTGGTGGGCCGACGGTGAAGGAGATCCGCTGGGGGAGGCGGAGTCGTCGTATGCCGACGTGGGCTACTGGCCCAATGGCTCCGAACGCAGTGTGACGGTGTCCGGCCTGCCGGAGAACCAGTTGCTCGGATACCGGGCCATGGCGCACGACCAGACGGCGTGGAGCCCTTCCTGGTCCTCCTGGTGTTGGATCGAGATCGACACCAACAAACCCGACACCGGCCCGACGGTGACCTCCACCGACTACCCGGCCGACGACGCCATGCACGGCAGTGTCGGTCGAACCGGCGATTTCACGTTCGCCAACAACGGTGTCGAGGAAGCGGCTTCGTACCACTACAGCCTCAACGACCCTTCCTGCGCGACCGAGATCAAGCTCGCCGAGCCCGGTGCGAGCGCGACCGTCTCCCTGACGCCGCGCCGCAACGGCGCGAACATGATCTACGCCAGCACGATCGACGCGTACGGGAACTCGTCCTTGTGCGAACTCGCCTACTACTTCCTCGTCGCTCCGCCGAGCAGACCGGTGGCGCACTTCACCTTGAACGATGGACAGGGGGACACGGCCGCCGACTCGGCCGAGACAGGACGTGAGGCATCCGCCTCCGGCGACATCGGCTGGACCCGGGGCCGTGTGGGCGGCATCATCGACGGCGCCTTCCGCCTGGAGAACACCGGTCTGGACACACTGGGCGGGGGACACGTCCGTACCGACGAACCGGTGATCGACACCAGCGGAGCGTTCTCGGTCTCCGCGTGGGTGCGCCTCGACGCCGAGCAGCCGAGCCGGGCCTACACGGCGGTCGCCCAGGACGGGACCCGGCAGAGCGGCTTCTACCTCGGCTACCAGCACACCCAGGGGGGCCGGTGGGTCTTCAAGCAGGCCCCCTACGACGGGGACGACACCTCGATCTCCGAACGGGTGCTCTCCAGCGAACCCGCTGAACTGGGCGTCTGGACCCACCTGCTCGGCACCCACGACCCCGAGACGGGCGCGCTCACCCTGTACGTCGACGGGGTCGAGCAGGGGACGCACATCCAGTCGTCGGCGTGGAACGCCGAGGGCCCGTTCGTCATCGGCGGAGCCAAGTACCGGGGCACCTACTACGACTTCTGGCCTGGAGCCATCGACGATGTGCGCGTGTGGGACCGCGTGGTCACCGACGAGGTGGTGGTCGAGGACCCGGAGGCCCGATCCGAGGCGTGGACCCTGGCCAACCGCCCCATCGCGCTGGAAGGCCGCTGGAGACTGGACGAAACCGACGGCACCGCTGTCGCGGACTCCTCCGACCACGACCTGGACGGAACCCTGCACGGTGACCCCCTCACCGCATGGAACCACGCCGTCAACGACGTCACCTACGCCCCCGGCGTGAGTCTGAACCCGCAGACCCAGGAACACATCGCGACCCGTGCCGCGGCGATCCGCACCGACCGCAGCTACAGCGTCGCGACCTGGGTCCGGTTGGACGAGATCGGACGCAATGCGGCCGCCGTGGCGCAGAACGGCAACGACCACAGCGGCTTCACGCTCGCTTACCAGTACACCTACGACTGGAACAACTGGGTCATGAAGCTGCCCCCCGAGGACCGGACCGGAGCCACCGGATGGCACCGCGCCCTGTCCACGCACGCGCCCGAGTTCGGGAGATGGACCCATCTGGCCGCGACCTACGACCACACGTCGCGCGAAGTCACCCTCTACGTCGACGGAGCCAGGAACGGCACGGTCGAGGTCCCTGCGGCCTGGCACGCCGACGGCCCCGTGGTCATCGGCGGTGGGCGCTTCGAGCGGCAGTTCGCCGACGCCTGGGCGGGAGACATCAGTGATGTCCACCTCTACCAGGGTGTACTCGACGAAGACGAGATCAGGGCGGTCCTGCACGGGATCTCCCCAGCGCCCACCCTCTGACCGGTAACCCCCAAGAACTCCTCTGCCCTGTGAGCTTCCGGCCGCTGTCAGAAAGGCATGCCGTGCCTGATAATCCCCCGCCCACGTCGAACCCGCCCGAAGAGACCCTCTCCGACCAGGAACCGGTCGCGGTCCCCCGCACACGCACCATGGCCAACAGCCGTTTCGTGCGACTCATCAAGGGACCGGTGACCTATGCCTCTGTGCTGGTCCTGGTAGGCGGCCTGCTACAAGCCGCACCGGCGTCCTCGCTCACCTTCAACACCCGTCCCGACGTGGTCGACGAGGAATCCGTCGCCGGCACTGATGTCGAAGGAGCTCTGGCGGCGGCCGGAGAAGAGGACGCCATCGCCGAGGCGTCCCTCGACGGGCCCTTGGACCATGCCTGGCCCGATGAAGTGGCAGGGGAGACCGCTCTCGCGGCCCCGGGGGAGGACCTCCAGGTCGTCGACGGACTGATCACAGTGGCCCAGGTCTCCGAAGAGGAGCTGGGGGACTGGGAGGAGCAGATCGCGCCGGACTTCCCCGCCGCGGAGGCCGCTCCGGCCGACGACGGCAGGGCGCCCGCCCCGTACGAGCCGGAGACGGGGGAGCAGGACGAGGCGGTCGAGCCCGACCCCGAGGGATCCGATCCCGAGGTGGCGCCGGAGGAAGAGCTGCCCGAGGTTCCCGCGGAAGACGAGGACACGGAAGCCGGCACGGACGACGAAGGCGACGAACCCACTGACGAAGCGCCCCTCGCCTCCCCTGTGACGTCGGTGCGGGTCGAGGTCCTTGATCGCGCCGTGGCCGAGGAAGCAGGAATCGACGGCCTGCTCCTGCGGGTGGTCCGAACCGATGAGACGCACGAGGCAGGGCCGGTCGACCTGACGATCGACTACTCCGGCTTCGCCCACGCCTATGGGGGCGATTACGGCGGACGCCTGGACCTGACCGAGGTCGACCCCTGCCTCATCGACGAGTCCGTCGAGTGTCAGGAACGCGCCCCCCACACGTTCACGACCGACAACGACGCCGAAGCGCAGACCCTCACGGGAACCGTGCCGGCACTGGGAAGTGAGGGCGCGCTCCTGGCCGTGGCCGCCGACGCCAACGGTTCGCGGGGCGACTACAGCGCCACCGACCTGTCGGCCGCGTCCAGCTGGGACGTCGGACTCCAGACCGGCGACTTCTCCTGGAACTACCCCGTCGACACACCGCCGGTCGCGGGCGACCTCACCCCGGGGATCGAACTGGGCTATTCCTCCAGCTCCGTGGACGGACGGGTCTCCTCCTCCAACAACCAGGCCTCCTGGATCGGTGAGGGCTTCAACTACGCGTCCGGGTTCATCGAGCGCAAGTACGTGCCCTGTGCCGACAGCCAACCGGACAACGCGAAGACCGGTGACCTGTGCTGGTCGCGCCACAACGCCACGTTCTCCCTGAACGGCCGCTCGGGAGAGATGTTCCTGGACGAGGACGGAACATGGCGCATGCGCCACGACGACGCCTCGAAGATCGAACGGCTCACCGGCGCCACCAACGGTGACAACGACGGCGAGCACTGGAAGATCACCACGACCGACGGCACCCAGTACTACTTCGGCCTGAACCGGCTCCCCGGATACACCAGCGGCAAGCCGGAGACGAACTCGGCCTGGACCGTCCCCGTGTTCGGGCGCAACTCCGGACAGCCCTGCAACGCGTCTAGCTTCGCGAACTCCTGGTGCCAGCAGGGCTGGCGATGGAACCTCGACTACGTGGTGGACGCGCACGGCAACGCCATGACCTACCACTACACCAAGGAGCGCAACCGCTACGGCCGCAACGCCCAGGCCAACACGCCCACGGTCTACGACCGCGGGGGGTACCTGCGCCGCATCGACTACGGGCTGCGCTCGGACGACGTCTACGCCACCGCCCCGGCCCGCGTGAACTTCGCCGTCGGTGAGAGGTGCATCCCCACCAGCAGCTTCGACTGCGCCGAGGCCAAGTACACCAGCGCCAACGCCGCCCACTGGCCCGACGCGCCCTTCGACCAGCACTGCGCGGAAGGACAGAACTGCACCAACAAGCTGTCCCCCACGTTCTGGACCCGCAAGAAGCTGAACACCATCACCACCCAGGTCCACAACGGAACCGAGTACACCAACGTCGACTCCTGGAAGCTGGAGCACGCCTACCCCCGGACCGGCGACGGCACACCCCCGGACCTGTGGCTGGAGTCGATCACCCACACCGGTCACGTCGGAGGCAGTGAGGCCCTTCCCGCACTGGAGTTCGGAGGGACCCAGTACGAGAACAGGGTCGACACCCAGGACGACGGCTTTGCCCCCATGCTCAAGTGGCGGATCTCCAAGATCCTCACCGAGAGCGGAGGCCAGCTCGACGTCAGCTACGGCGGCGGAGAGTGCGACCCCGAGGCCTTCCCGGACCCGCACGCCAACGGCACCCGCTGCTTCCCCGTCGTGAACACCACCGCGGACGGCAAGAGCGAGTACACCGACTGGTTCCACAAGTACGTGGTCACCCAGGTCAGCGAGTTCGACCTGGTCACCGACCAGCCGGAGAACCGGACCACCTACGAGTACCTGGGCGATGCCGGCTGGCGTTACCAGGACGCGGACGGTTTCGCCCGGGACAAACACCGCACCTGGTCCAACTGGCGCGGATACGAACAGGTCCGTGTCGTGACCGGCACCGACGACGCCACCCGCTCCGCCACCGAGCACCGCTTCTTCCGGGGCATGCACGGAGACCACCTGCCCAACGGGACACGGACCGTCGACGTGAGCGACTCCGAAGGCGGCCGGCACCGCGACCTCAACGAGTACAACGGGTTCACGCTGGAGGAGACCACCCTCGACGGACCCGAAGGCGACGTCGTGGAGAAGACCATCTCCCAGCCCTGGAGCCAGGTCACCGGAGAGCGCACCTACTCCTGGGGGACGCTCCAGGCGCGCATGACCGGCATGGCCACGAGTACCCAGTACACCGCCACCGGCGACGGATGGATGCGCACCCGCGAGAGCGCCGAGTACGACTCGCTGGGCCGTATCAGCCAGGTCGACACCGACGGCGACCTCGACGCCTCCGGTGACGAGGAGTGCACCCGCTACACCTACGCCGACAACCCCGGCCTCAGGATCCTGGACTCCGTGGCCCGCACCGAGAAGGTCGCGGTCGACTGCGGGACGACTCCGTCCTATCCCGACGACGTCGTCAGCGACGAGCGCTCCCTCTTCGACGGGGGCGGTTTCGGCGAGGCGCCGACCGTCGGCCTGACCACCAGCTCCCAGCGCGTCATGGAGTACGAGGGCAACACCCCCACCTACCAGGTCGTCGAGGAGAGGGAGTATGACTCCTACGGACGTACAGTCTCCGAGACCGACCCGCGGGGGAACGTCACCGAGACCAGCTACACATCCACGGTCACGGGGGGAGTGGCAACCACCGTCGCCACGACCAACCCTCTGGGACACACCGAGACCGAACACCTCGAACCTGCTCGCGGCATGCCGGTGGCCGAGGTCGACGCCAACAACCACCGCACGGACATGACCTATGACCCCCTGGGGCGCCTGACCCAGGTGTGGACCCCTGATCACAGGAAGGCCAGCGGGGCAGATCCCGCCATGCGGTTCGAATACCACATGCGCAACGACGCCCCCACGGTCGTGGTGAGCCGAACCCGGCGCGAGAACGGGAGCTACTCCTCCACCTACCAGATCTACGACGGACTGCTGCGCGAGCGCCAGCAGCAGGAACCGGGTGTGGGCGGCGGGCGCCTGATCAGCGACACCTTCTACGACAGTCGGGGTCTGGAGACCAAGAAGCGGCACGCCTACACCAACAACGACGCTCCCGGTGAGGACATCTTCCTTCCCACCGGTGGTGACGAAGTCATACCCCGGTACACCCGGACGTCCTATGACGGTGCCGAGCGCCCGGTCGAGGTCCGTACCATGTCCTTGAATCGCGAGCTCTGGCGCACGTCGTCCCAGGACCTGGGGGACCGCCAGCTGATCACACCAGCTCCTGGGGCGATTCCCACCACCACGATCAAGAACTCCCGCGGCCAGACAATCGAGGTGCGCCAGCACGAAGGCGACACACCCGAGGCCGATTACACCTCGCTCCACTACACCTACACCCCCGCCGGTGAGGTGGAGACGGTGACCGACGAGGCAGGCAACGTCTGGCGCAACCACTACGACCTGCGCGGTCGCAAGACCCGTACCGACGAACCCGACCGCGGCACGACCGAATTCGTCTACGACTCCGCGGACCAGGTGGTCGCGCGAACCGACGCCCGTGATGAGACCGTCGTCTACGTCTACGACGAACTGGGCCGCAAGGTCGCCCAGCACGAAGGAGGTGCTGACGGCCCGCTCCTGGCTTCCTGGACCTTCGACACCGTCGCCAAGGGGCAGCTGAGCAGGGCCACCCGGTACCAGGACGGTCTGGAGTTCACCACCTCGATCGCCGCCTACGACCCTCTGGGGCGGGCGACCTCCACACGTATCCACATCCCCGAGGACCCCGCGTACGGCAACCTGAGCGGCCCCTACCAGTTCCGGAGCATCTACAACTCCGACGGCACGGTCAGGTCGAACTACTACGCCGCCGCCGGTGGACTGCCCGAGGAGACCGTCAGCTACACCTACAACGACCGGGGTCTGGCGACCAGGGTCAGAGGTATGAGCCCCGCGGAGACGGTGGACTACGTCCACGAGACCTCCTACTCCAGGAGCGGCCAGGTCCTACAGCGGGAGCACTACCGCAACGACGGATCACAGGCCAAGTACACGATGTCCACACGCACCTACGACGCGGGAACCCAGCGGCTGGCCACCGCCAGCGTGCACGCTGAGATCGGCCTCGGGACCCTCGTCCAGCAGCACTACTCCTACGACGCGGCCGGCAATGTGCTCAGCGTCAGGGACGAACCCACTGCTGAAGGACTCCTGCCGGACGTTCAGTGCTTCGGCTACGACGAGATGCGGCGGCTCACCGACGAGTGGACGGTCGCTGCCAGCGGCGACCAGGCCTGTGACACCCCGCCGTCCACGGACGCGCTGGGAGGGGCCGCCCCGTACTGGAACAGCTACACCTACGACGACCTCGGCAACCGCCTCACCGACACTCGGCACGGGCTCGTCGAGGGCAGCGATGTCGAGCGCACCTACCAGCGGCCGGAAGCAGGGCAGGACCGTCCGCACGCCGTGACCCAGGTCGACTCCACCGGAGCCGGCGGCACCGCCACCTACGCCTACGACGAAGCCGGGAACATGGTCTCCCGGCAGACCTCCACCCGTTCCCAGACCCTGGAATGGGACGCGGAGGGACAGCTCGCCGCTGTCCAGGAGGGACAGAACACCTCCGAATTCGTCTACGACGCCGAGGGCGAGAGGCTGATCCGGGACGACGGGCAGAAGGTGACCCTCTTCCTCCCGGGTACGGAACTCACCTTCGACAAGGAAGAGCTCGCCTTCCAGTCGACCAGGTTCTACGAACACGCCGACGAGGTCATCGCGAGCCGCTCCAACAACGGAAGCGTCCACTGGATCTTCTCCGACCACCACCAGACCGGGCAGCTCGCGGTGGACTCCCTCACCGGACAGGGGGTGCGGCGCAGGTTCACCGCCTTCGGCGGAGAGCGCGGCAACGCCAACGGCGCCTGGCCCAACTCGCGCGGGTTCGTCGGCGGGGTCGTCGACGACCAGGCGGGACTGACACGTCTGGGCGCCCGCTCCTACGACTCGGGGCTGGGGTCGTTCATCTCACCGGACCCGGTCGTGGACACGGCCGACTCCCAGCAGATGCACGGGTATTCCTACTCCAACAACAACCCGGTATCCTTTACCGACCCGGACGGGTTGTTCCTGCGCAAGAGTTTCACGAAGGCTCGCCAGTGGGCTGCTCAGCGTGCTCGCCAGGCCGCTATCCGTGCCTACCAGGTGCGTATGGCCGCCATCAGGGCCTACCAGATCCGTCAGGCAGCCATCCGTGCTGCGCAGATCAGGGCCGCGAAGATCCGCGCCGCGCAGATCAGGGCCGCGAAGATCCGCGCCGCCAAGGCGGCGGCAGCTGCGCGCAAGGCAGCAGCTATGCGGGCAGCGGCGGCACGTAAGGCCGCTGCGGTGAGGGCCGCACGGGAGAGGGCAGCGCGAGCCGCTGCGGAGAAGAGGAGAGAAGCTGCGCGGCGCCAAGCCGAACAACGCAAAATTGCGGAGGTCAATAGGAGAAAGCAAGAGGAGCGCCACAACTCTGAGAATTTGCCTGAGCCTGCTTTGCGTGGCGAAGGAGATCGAGAGGTCTCGAGACGACCAGAGGAGAGTACATCGACAGGGGGGTTTGACTTTGTCGAATGTGTGGGAGTCACAGGATCATTGGTAGGTATTGGTGGTGGCGTGGGAGGTGCATTAGGCGTAGGGGTCGGTGCTGTGGCGGGTACGGCGGGAATCGCCACTGGGCCGGGCGTCGTGTTGACGGTACCTGCCGGTGTCGGCCTTGGGGCTGCGATCGGTACCGGAGCCGGAGCGCTCGCCGGTTTTACTGTTGGGGCAGGGTATTGCATGACTATGAATTACAGGTAGTCTTGAGCTGGGCGAATGGGGTTGCTGGAGTATTTTTCCCGAAGTTGCCATGAATTGCAGGCCACTGTAGTTATTTGCTAGTGGAATTCCCCTTAAAATTTCTGTTTTGCATTTAACGGTAGAGTAAGGCGCGGCAAGTGTACTTGGTGAGATCGCTGTCTTTGGCCGGATCGGCCCTGCTGTCGGTGCTGTTCGGTGTCGTTCTGGCTTCGGTGTGGATCTCGGATTTCTGGAAAATATCTACACTGGCATTGCTCGGCTTGATTGGTGTTCTTCTTATATTTTTGTCTATATTTCCTCGTGAGGTGGATTTCGGAGTCTCGCCTTTCGCTGTTGTGGTGCGTGTTTCTGTGGCATTGATTTGGTTTGTCTGTCTGCTGTCCGTTTCCTTGTGGGCGATTTTGGTGGCCGCTGGGGTGGGTGTATGGCAAACGTTCCCGCCAATTGTTTTGGCTGGTGTCCTTCTGCCTATTTCTGTTTTTTTGTGGTTTCTTGATGGTCGCGCATTAAAGAATGCCGAAAAAAATTGAACCGACCTCAAGATTTCCTGGGTGATCCGTAGTGGTGGGTGTAACGTTTGCGGTTCCATGGGTTTTCTCGCGAGCTTCATTATCGCGAATGTTTTTGTGGGTGGCATTGAAGCCGGTTGCGGTAGCGGCGTGGATGGTGGTGCAGGACCGCCACTCTGAGCTCCGTCTCCGACCACCGTCTTTGTGTACTGTTCCATCTGCTCGTGACGACCCGGCCGCGCCGTGATGGGGCATGGCCCTGAGAGGAGAGGACATTGGCCGAAGCCGGGAAGCGACGGTCCCGCGGCGCAGACCGGGACGGCGCGCTACCTGTACCTGCGGCCCTGGTTGCGGCCGATGAGGAACCACAGGAGGGCGCCGATGAAGGGGGCGATGCACACGAAGATGAGCCAGACGATCTTCATGGCTCCGTCCACCCGGGAGCCGAGGATGCTGAACACCGCGGCGACGATGAACACGACCACGGCCAGGCCCACCAGCAGGGCCATGATGAGGATGAAGGCCGTGATCCCGGTTTCCATGGTGGTCGCGTCGGCCAGTGCCAGCAGCGTCATGCGGTGCCCTTTCGGGGTCGGGGGTTCGAGTCGGTCGGTCCCTCCGGGGCCGGTCGGCCCCGGGGAACGTTCTCCACGCTAGGTGCGGGGTCGCCTTCCCCACATCCACCTGCGGGCCCTACCGCCGCGGCGACCAAAGCGGTAGAGGCACGACCACAGGGGCCGCTTTGGTCGGTGGGCGCACCGACTTTCGTCGGTGGCCGCGCGCGGGCGTCCCGTCTCCCGGCGTCGGACTCGCCCCTTCCCCTCGTGGAGTCGCCGGCCTGACCTTAGAATCGGGTGATCCCGTCGGATGTCCGAGCGTGAGGGGTCCTGTCCATGGCCGCGTCGACCGATCTGACCGCGTCGTCCGAGTGGTGGCGGGGCCTGAACGAGGCCATGTCCGCCCGGCGCCCGCTGCCCCGGGTGCAGCCGCTGGTCAAGGAGCACCTGCGCTGGTACCCCAAGGCGGACGTCGCGCTGTTGAGCCGCGCCTACGCCGTCGCCGACCACCTGCACCGCGAGCAGAAGCGCAAGAGCGGCGAACCGTTCATCATCCACCCGCTCGCGGTCGCCACGATCCTCGCCGAGATGGGGCTGGACACCGCCACCCTGGTCGCCGCGCTCCTGCACGACACCGTGGAGGACACCCCCTTCAGCCTCGCCCACCTGGCCGCCGAGTTCGGCGCCGAGGTCGGGATCATGGTGGACGGGGTCACCAAGGTCGACCGGTCCATGTACGGCAGCGCGGCGGCGGGGGAGACGTTCCGCAAGATGGTCGTCGCGGCCAAGGACGACCTGCGGGTGCTCCTCATCAAGCTCGCGGACCGGGTCCACAACCTGCGCACCCTCCAGTTCCAGCCGCCCCACAAGCGCGCCAAGATCGCCCGGGGCACCCGTGAGCTGCTGATCCCGCTGGCGGAGCGGCTGGGGGTGTACCAGCTCAAACGGGAGCTGGAGGACCTGTGTTTCGAGTACCTGGAGACGGAGGACTTCGAGCGCGTGCGGGAGCGCACCGAGCAGGTGCGCCGCTCCCACGAGCACGAGATCGACTCCCTGCGGGTGAGCCTGCGCGACGTGCTGCACGCGTTCCGGGTCAAGGCGGAGGTCGTGGTGCGCGAGAGGCACCTGTACTCCGTGTTCACCTCCGGCCTGCGCGCGGGCTCGGAGGTCGGCCCGGTGGCGACGGTCCGGTACGTGGTCGTGGTGCGCGGCGGGGAGCAGAACGCCTACCTGGCCCTGGGGGCGGTCCACGGCAGATGGCGCCCGGTGCCGAGGAGGTTCCGCGACTTCATCGCGACCCCCAAGTACAACCTGTACAAGGCCCTGCACACCACTGTCGTCACCGAGTCGGGCCGCCAGGTCCAGATCATCATCTGCGACCCCCATGCCCGCGAGGTGTCGGAGTTCGGGATCATCGCGCAGATCCGCCAGGAGACCTCGAAGGACGGCCGCCTCCTCCAGGAGGGGCGGACCAGGGCCGACCCCGAGTGGCTGACGCGGCTGCTCGGCTGGCAGGAGCAGGCCAGCGCCGAGGACCTCCTCACGGGGGCGCGCACCGACCTGGCCGACACGATCACGGTGCTGACCGGAGAGGGCAGGGTACTCACCCTCCCGGAGGGGGCGACCCCCGTGGACGTGGCCTATGCCCTGGGGGAGGAGACCGGCAACCACTTCTCCGCGGCCACGATCGACGGCCGCCTGGCCGGGCCTGCCGCGAGGGTCCGCGAGGGCGACACGGTGCGGATCGTCACCACAGACGAACCCGCCCCGGACCGGGGATGGCTGGACTCGGTCAGGACGGGCGAGGCGCGGGTGGGCATCACCGCCTGGCACCGTGTCCGCGCCCGCGAGCGCGCCTCCGAGGACGGGAGGTGGCGGCTCGCCGAACTGCTGGGGCAGGACCGGCTGGTCGAGGCTGAGGCCGCCGGAAAGCTGATCGGGGTGGCCCGGCGCATGGGCCATCCCGACATGGAGGACCTGTACGTGGCCCTGGGGGAGGGGCACCGCGCCCCCGAGGACGTCTCCGACCAGCTGTCCTGAGGGGGATGCGGCCCGGCTCCGCGCACGGCGGACCGCCCGGCGGGGAGGCCGACGTCCGCTCGTCCCCCTGACCGGCGCTGAACCGTCGCAGGGAGCCCGCCCCGGCCCCGCGGACGTGCGACACGCCGGACTCCCGCGTCCCCCGTGACGCGCCCGCGCGTCGGAGGATGTACCCATGGAGAGCAAGCAGGACGAAGGTCAGGGCAGGGGGTACGAGGATGGTGACGATCCCATCCAGGTGTGCCTGGTCGGCGGGCCGCGTGCCTGGTCCGGCCTGGTGATGGAGGACGTCTTCACCCGCGACGAGATTCTCGGCGTGCCGTGGGAGGACCTGGGCGCGGACCTGGTGGTTCCGGGCGACGTGCGCCCCGACCCGCCGGTGGCCCGGTACCGGCCGTTGGACGGGACCGCGCGGTGGGTCTGGCACTTCACGGGGTGGGAGCCCCCCGAGGCGGAACCGGTGGCCGAGGCCCTGCCCGCCCGGCGCGTTCCGGAGAACGCCCCGCAGTGAGGTGTTCCGCCGCCGTTCCGCGCACGCACCGTTGACGCGCCCGCCCGGAGCCTTCCGGGCGGGCGTGCCGCTGTCGCGGGCCGGGTGGCCCCGCCCGGCGCCGCGGTTCAGCTCCCGGCGGCGCGGAGCCGGAGGAGCTTGGCCAGGCCCCAGGCGACCAGCCCCGTGACCGCTCCGACGACCACCCCGGTCACCAGGCTGCCGACCACCGCGAAGCCGCGGATGACGACCGCGTGCGCCAGGGGCGGCAGGTCGGCGAGGTTGCCGCCGAGGGCCGGCGGGTCGCCCTCCCAGGCGACGTTCCACAGCAGCTGGTGTCCGAGCGCGAGGAACACCCCGTAGAACGCGCCCACGACGAGCAGGGTCAGGAACGGGTTCGGCACCCGGGCCAGCACGGCCGCGGCGATCCACACGACCAGCGGGACGAACACGAACAACGCGTTGACGAACGTCCCCTCCTGGATGAGGCCGAGGTCGTGCAGCACCACGCGCGGCGCCGCGAGCAGGGCGAGCCCGATCAGGGCGATGAGGGGCAGGCCGAGGGTGGAGCGCTTCTGTTCGGTCATGCCACCGACGTTAGGGAAGACGCTCCCTCGGGGCATCCGCGCCAGGTCTCGTCCGTGTACGTCGAGAAGCGGCCTCGGGGCCGCCCTCGCGGCCCCGGCGCGACGGCCCGGACCGCCTCTCCCCGCCGCGCCCGGAGCGCGGTGGCTCCCCCTCGGGTGGGGCCGGACGCACGGCGCAGGCGCGGCGCCCGGCCGTCACTGGCCCAGGGCGATGGCCTGTGCCTCGACCTCGGCGGGCTCGGGGCCGTCGTCGACCCTGCGCAGCACCCGGCGTCCGAGGAGGACGATCAGCGCGGCCACAACGACCGAGCCCGCCGCCGCGTACATCGGGGCGCCCGGGGACAGGGCCGCGGCCAGTGCCGAGGCCGCGGGGGGCGCGGCCGCCCCGCCGAGGAAGCGGATCGCCGAGTAGGACGACGACGCCACCGGCCGGGGCAGGTCGCTGGCCTCCATCACCGACTCCGTCAGCACCGTGTTGAGCACGCCCAGCAGCAGCCCGCCGAGTACGACGCAGGTGATCAGGCCCGCCGTGGAGGAGATGAGGGCGCCCGCGGCGACCAGGTCGGCTGCCAGCAGGAGCAGGGTGGCCCACAGGACGCCCGTGCGGCGCCACCGCCGGGTCAGGACGGGGGCGACGAACACCGAGGTGACGGCGACGGCCAGCCCCCAGCCGAAGAAGGTGAACCCGAGCCCCATCTCGTCCAGGCCCAGCGGGAAGGGCGTGTACGCCAGCAGCGCGAAGAAGCCGATGTTGTAGAACAGCGCGGTGAACGCCAGCACCAGGATGGCGGGCTCGCGCAGCGCCGTGAACGGCGCCGACAGCGGGACCGGCGCCGTCCTGGCGATGGTGTCGCTCCGCAGCAGGGTGGCGATCGTGACGAACCCGATCGCCATGAGCACGGCGGTGCCGAAGAACGGCCCGCGCCAGCTGACGCTGCCGAGCAGTCCGCCCATGAGCGGTCCGGTGGCGATGCCCAGGCCCAGGGACGCCTCGTAGAGGACGATCGCGGAGGAGGAGCCGCCGCTGGCCGCGCCGACGATGGTGGCCAGGGCGGTGGAGATGAAGAAGGCGTTCCCGAGCCCCCATCCCGCGCGGAAGCCGATCACGGACCCGACGTCGCCCGCGGCCCCCGCGGCGGCCGCGAAGACCACGATCAGGGCCAGTCCGAGCAGGAGGGTGCGCTTGGCCCCGATCCGGCTCGACACCCAGCTGGTCACGAGCATGGCCAGGCCAGTGACGAGCAGGTAGCTCGTGAACAGCAGCGAGGTCTGGGTCTGGGTGGCCTCCAGGCTGCGGGAGATCGCGGGAAGGATCGGGTCGACCAGCCCGATGCCCATGAACGCGATCACGGAGGCGAACGCCACCGCCCACACCGCGCGCGGCTGCCGGAGGATCGAGCCCTCCGTCCGGGGAGGCGCGTCACCCGCCCCGTGCGGGGTGGTGCGCTCGTTGTCTGTCTCCGCCACCATGCTTCGGAACTCCTGTCGGTCGTCGGTGGGGAGGACGGCGGCCGGTGCGGTCGGGGTCCTCGCGAGGATTCATATAGGTAACCTATGTTAATCCTCGGAGATTCCCGCTCGTACCGGGAGGGTTCGGAGGAGGGCTGGAAGAGGGGCGCGGACCAGGGGAAAAGCGCCCCGCTCAGGCCTCGCCGCGCCGCAGCCGGCCGTCCAGGAGCCGCACCGAGTCCGCCAGCAGGGTCCGCTCGTGCTCGGACAGGTCGGTGAACAGCGGGGTCAGCGCCGAGCCGATCCGGGACCTCCAGTCGTCCAGCGCCGCCTCCCCCTCGGCGGTCAGCTCGTGGAGGTTGGCGCGCCCGTCGTCGGGGTCGGGGCGGCGCTCGACGTACCCGGAGGAGAGCAGGGACTCGACGATCACCGTCATGGTGGGCTGGCGGACCCGGCAGTGGTCTGCCAGCACGCCCAGCCGCAGCGGGCCCTTCTCCCGCAGGACACTCAGCGCACGCCAGGTCGCGGGCGAGGTGCGCTCCCCGGTCGCGTGGGCGGCGTAGCGGGCGAGGCGGTTGCTGATGTTGATCAGGCGGACCAGCAGCTCGGCGACCTCGTCGTCCTCGTGGCCCTCGTTGTTCCTCACGCGGCCAGGCTAGCCGCCGCGGCCCCGGCCCCCGCCACGGCGGGAGGGCGGCGCCGGGCGCGCGTCGGTGCGGCCGGCGGCTCCGTGGCCGCGTTCGCGCACGTGGCGGGACCCGCGGGCCGACCGGGACCGATGTCCGGCCCACGGCGGCCGGGCCCCGCGCTGTCCGGAACCGGCCGCGGTCCCGGCAGCGGCCTCCGGGGAAGGGGCGCGGGGTCAGCCATCGGCGGTGAGCCCCGCGTCGTGGGCGATGAGGGCCGCCTGGACCCGGTTGCGCACCCCGAGCCGGGTGAGGACCGCGCTGACGTGGGTCTTCACGGTGTCCTCCGCCAGGTGCAGGGCGCGGCCCACCTCCGCGTTGGACATCCCCGCCCCCACCAGCGCCAGGACCTGCCGCTCACGCGGGGTGAGGGCGCCCAGTCGCTCCTCGGCCGCCTCCGCGCGGAACCCCCTCCGGCTGCGGAAACCCGCGACGACCCGGCCGGTGACCTTCGGCGACAGGAACGCGCCGCCCTCGGCGACGGTCCGCACCCCCGTGATCAGTTCGCGCGGAGGGGCCGCCTTGAGCAGGAAGCCGTTGGCCCCGCCGTCCAGCGCCCTGGCCACGTAGTCGTCCTGGCCGAATGTCGTCAGCATGGCGATCGCGGTCGAAGGGCAGGCGCGGCGGATCGCCTCCACGGCGGTGAAGCCGTCCGCGCCGGGCATCTGGATGTCCAGCAGCGCCACGTCGGGGCGTTCGCGGCGGGCGAGCGCCACGGCCTCGTTCCCGTCGCGGGCCTGCGCGACGACGGTGATGCCGGGGTCGGAGGAGAGGATGGCGGCGATCCCCGCGCGGATGAGGGGTTCGTCGTCGGCCAGCAGGACGCGGATCACCGGCCACCGCCCCCCTGGTCCTCGGTGCCGCCTCCGGAGCCCGTCGGGACCGCGTCCTTGTCGACGAGGCGTCCCTGCACGAAGCACAGCCGGTAGGCGTCCGCCCCGGAGCCCGGCAGGGCCGTCCGGGACCGGTAGTGCTCGCAGGTCCATCCGCTCGGCACCGGTCCCGCGTCCGGCGGGTCGAGCATGGTGGACGGCGGGAGCACCGGCGCGACCGCGGACCGCGGGTCCCCGACCCGCAGCGACGCGAAGTCGGCCGGGTCCAGGACCGCGCGGGAGGAGGCCAGGGCGTAGTACCCGGCCCACACGACGACCAGGGCCGCCACCAGGGCGG
Source organism: Nocardiopsis sp. NPDC006198 (assembly GCF_040613895.1). Lineage (NCBI taxonomy): Bacteria > Bacillati > Actinomycetota > Actinomycetes > Streptosporangiales > Nocardiopsidaceae > Nocardiopsis > Nocardiopsis sp. NPDC006198. Next base: position 33,846 of record NZ_JBEXSY010000054.1, read on the forward strand.
CGGGGACCGCGACGGCCGCCGCCAGCGCCCTCCCGGTGCGGCTCCGGCTCCGCTCCCGCTGCCGCGCGGACTCGGGGGCGGAGGGGAGCGGCACCGGGGCAGAGCCGGGGGCGTGGAGGTCCGGGCCGGAGGATGCGAGCTGGGCCGGGAGGCGCGCGGTGAGCGTGAAACCGGCGCCCGTCGGGGACGCCGGCCCGCCGGTCCGGGTCGGCTCGGAGTCGAGGGTTCCGCCGGCGGCGCGCACCCGTGCGCGCAGCGCGGCGAGGCCGGACCCGCCGGAGGCCAGGACGGGGGCCTCGGTCGCGGGGCCGTTGACCACGGAGACCGTGTAGCCCTCCGAGGGACCCGGGCCCGGGTCCGGTTCGTCGGATAGGGCCGGTGAGCCGGTGGGGGCCGTGGCGCCCGACCCGCCGGTGGAGGAGACTGCGGCCCCCGGGGCGGTGGCGGCGCCGGCGGACCCGTGGGGCGCCTGTGTCGGCCGGCCCCCGACACCGTCACCGGTCGCCGGGCCGGAGGACGTGAGGACGGCGGCCCCGGGGGCGTCGGCGCCGGACGCCCGCGGCCCGAGCCGGTCCACCCGCACGGCCACCGGTGCGCCCGGCGCGTGCTTGGCGCTGTTGGTCAGCCCCTCCCGCACCACGGCGTACACCAGGGCGCGCACCTCGGCGGGCATCCCCTCCCACAGCCGCCCACCGGCCAGGCCGACCTCCAGGGAGGCGTTCCGGGCGTGCCCGACGAGACCGGCCAGGTCGCCGTCGCCGGTCCCGGGCTCGGCAGGCTCCGCGTCCCCGGACTGGAGGAGCCCGATGATCTCCTGCAGGCGCTCGACCGCGCCGATCGCCCCCGCGCCGAGTTCGGCCACCCCGCGCCGGTAGTCCTCCGCGCCCAGCCCGGGCGCGACCTCCAGGGCTCCGGCGCGCACGGCGATCAGGCTGAGTTCGTGGCCCAGGGAGTCGTGCATCCGCGCCGCGATCCGCTCGCGCTCCCGGACGCGTTCGCGCTCGGCCGCCACCGACCGCTCCCGTTCGAGGAGTTCGGCGCGCCGCCAGCCGAGCCCGGCGGAGTCCGAGCGCACCCGCAGGTACCGGCCCACCAGCCACGGCAGTACCACGCACACGACCGCGAGCACGCCCCTGGCCAGGGCGGAGGTCGCGTCCTGCCCCAGGGCGAGGACGGCGGCCGGCTGGACCAGGAACGCGGCCGCCACGCCCCCGGCGGACACCCGCCCCCGCAGGTTCCAGCCCGCCGCCAGCGCCGGCGCGGCCAGGGCGACGCCGCTCCCGGCCAGGGCCGTGGCGGCGGTGAGCGGCACGAGGCAGCTCAGACCCGAGGCCAGGACGACGGCGGACAGGAGGGCTCCCCGGGCCGCGCGACCCTTCGCGCCACCGCCCGCACAGCCCCCGTGACCAGGGTCCTGCGTCCTGGGTCCCGCCGTCTTTCGCACAGCGGTCAGGCTACAGAACGGCCGGCGGGCACGGCCTCACCCGAAAGTGCCGGTTCCGGGGAGGCCGACGCCACGTCGGTGGCGGGGCCGCCCCTGCGTTCGGACACGTTCGGGTGAGGTGCGCGGGGCCGCACGGGGCCTAACGTCCCACTGGTCCGCGACAGGCGGGCGCACCACGGCCTCGGGAGAGCACGATGAAGGACACCGGCGACACCGCGAACCAGGACGCGGGAGGCCGCGACCCGGCCGCACCGGCCGCACCGGCGGGACCGCACGACCGGGGACCCGGCCCAAGGCGGACGTCCCGCGCGGGAGCGGTCCTCGCCCTGGCCACCGCCGCCGCCCTCGCCCTGGGCGGGCCTGCGGCCGCTGCTCCGGTGGACGGCGCCCCCGAGGGGGCGGTCGCGGCGCAGGCCCCGTTCCTGGGAGTCGGGTCCGCTCCGGGCGGGACCGCGGACGGCGGCCCGGAGGACCCGACCGGCGGGCCGGACCCGGCCGCGGAGGCCGACGACCGGGACACCGGCCCCGGCGATGACGAGACCGGCGGCGTGGACGCGGCGGAGCTGGACGCCTTCATCGCCGCCCACCTCGAACGCGTCGGCCTGCCGGGCGCGACCGTCGCGGTCACGCGCGGGGACCGGGTCGTGTACACGGGCGGCTACGGGCACGACGGGAACGGCGAGCCCCTGCGCGCGGACTCGCCCATGCGCATCGCCTCCCTCAGCAAGTCGATGACCGCCCTCGCCGTCATGCAGCTGGTGGAGGACGGCGCCGTCGGACTGGACGACCCGGTCCGCGACCACCTGCCCGAGTTCACCACCGCCGACCCGCGCAGCGACCTGATCACCGTCCGCCAGCTCCTCGACCAGAGCTCGGGCATGTCCGACCGGGGCCACCCCGACGTCGCCGGATCCCCGCAGCCCGCCACCCTCACCGAGGCGGTGGCCCGCCTGCGCGACGCCGAGCTCACGTCGGCGCCGGGGGAGCGGTGGCAGTACCACAACCCCAACTACCAGGTGGCGGCCCGCCTGGTGGAGGTCGTGGCCGGGGAGCCCTTCGCCGAGTACCTGGAACGGCACGTGTTCGCCCCGGCGGGCATGGCCGACACCCGGTCCTCCGGCCCCGACACCCCGGACGCCCCCGGCCCGGGGGCGTCCGGCGGCGCGCGCCCCGAACCCGCGCCGGGGCACATCCGCGCCTTCGGCGTCAACGTCCCCGTCGCCGAACCGCCCTCTTTCGGGACCGGTTCCGGGGACGTCGTCTCGACCGCGGAGGACATGGCGAGGTGGCTGATCCTCCAGGCCGACGGCGGGAGGGCGCCCGGCGGCGAACGGCTGCTCTCCGCCGCAGCGGTGGAGCTGACGCACACCCCGTCCGCGCCCGGAGGCCGGTACGGCCTCGGATGGATGCGGCGCGGACCGGCCGACGGCGCCTCCGGCACACAGGTCTGGCACGGCGGGGTGGTGTCCACGTACAGCTCCTACCAGGTGCTCGTCCCCGGAACCGGATACGGCGTCGTGGCGCTGTTCAACAGCGGGATCACCCTCACCGAGAACGACACGTGGGGCCTGGTCGAGGGGGTCCTCGACCTCACCGAGGGCAGGACGCCTGCGGGGGCGGGCTCGTCCCTGTGGAAGGTCGACGCCGCCTTCGGGGCTGCCACGCTGACCGTGGCGGGGCTGGGCGTGCTCGGGGTGCGGCGATCCGGGGCCTGGGCCGGGAGGCGGGCGGGCCTGCCCCGGTGGCGGACCGCGCTGCGGCTGCTGCCCTACGCCCTGCCTCCCCTCCTGTTCCCCCTGGTCAACCCGCTCCTCACCTGGGTGATGGGCGGGCGGGAGGGCACCTGGCTCCAGCGGTTCTACGGGATCCCGGCCGAACTGGCCTTCGTCGCCGCCACCGCCCTGGTGTGCCTGGCGGTCCTCGCCGCCCGGACCGTGCAGCTCCTCCGCGCCGCCCGGCGGCCCGCGGGAGCGGTCGGCGCCGCCGACGCCCCGGCCCCGTCCGGCCCGGCCGACGGCGCCGCAGGGACCGGGTGGTAGAACTACCGCGTACGCGGGGTGAGCCGGGCGGTCGACGGGGCCGGACGGGCCCCGCACCGACAGACCCGGGAGGGCACCCGTGAGTGACGACCTGTCCGTGAGCGTGGACGGCCACGTCGGCGTCCTGGAGTTCCGGCGCCCGCCCAACAACCACTTCGACCTGGCGCTCCTGCGCGACCTCGCGGACGCCGCCGCCGAACTGGAGGGCGCGCGCGGGTGCCGCGCCATCGTCCTGTGCTCCGAGGGCCGGCACTTCTGCGCCGGGGTGGACTTCGGCGGCGAGGGGGTCGGGCCCGACCCGGCCTCCACCCTGAAGGCCGTCTACGCGGAGGGGCTGCGGCTCTTCTCCCTCGCCGTGCCCGTGGTCGCGGCGGTGCAGGGCGCGGCCGTCGGGGGCGGCCTCGGCGTGGCGTGCGCCGCCGACTTCCGCGTCGCCGCGCCCTCGACCAGGTTCCACGCCAACTTCGGGGCGCTCGGCATCCACCAGGGCTTCGGCCTCAGCGCCTCCCTGCCCCGGATCATCGGCGCGCAGGGCGCCGCCGAGATGCTGTACACCGCCCGGCGGGTCGGCGGCGAGAGGGCCCTCGCCCTCGGCCTCGCCGACCGGCTGGTCGAGGACGGCGCGGTGCGCGGGGCCGCCGTGGCCTTCGCGCACGAGATCGCCGCCGGGGCGCCGCTGGCCGTGCGGTCGATGCGGGAGACCCTGCGCGCGGGGTACACGGACGAGGTCCACGCGGCCATGGAGCGCGAGATCACCGAGCAGACGCGACTGCTCGCGACGGGGGACAGCGAGGCCGGCATCGCGGCCTCGCTGGCGCGGACCGCACCCGTGTTCACGGGGCGTTAGCGCCGCGCCGGACGGCGGGACGGCTACCCTGGCGTGCCATGCGCCTGCTCATCATCTCCGACACCCATCTGCCCAAGCGCGCCCGCGACCTGCCCCGGCAGGTGTGGGCGCAGGTCGAGCGCGCCGACGCGGTCGTCCACGCGGGGGACTGGTGCGTCCCCGACGCGCTCGACGCCCTGGAGGCGCGTGCCGCGCGGGTGGTGGGTGTCCACGGCAACAACGACGGCCCCGAACTGCGCGCACGCCTGCCCGAGGTGGCGAGGGCGACCCTGGGCGGCGTCCGGTTCGCGGTCGTCCACGAGACGGGGCAGGCGGCGGGCCGGGAGAAGCGGTGCGCCGAGCGCTTCCCCGACACCGACGTCCTCGTCTTCGGCCACTCGCACATCCCGTGGGACACGCGCGCGGAGACCGGGCTGCGGCTGCTCAACCCGGGCTCTCCCACGGACCGCCGGCGCCGGCCGCACCACACCTACATGACGGCGGAGGCGGCCGACGGGGTCCTCTCCGAGGTCCGGCTGCACCGGGTCGACCCCGCCTGAGCGGGGCCGGCCCGGCGTGGCCGGCGCCCGGCTCGCGGTCACGGGGTGATCCGCCCGGCGATGGCGGGGCCCTCCCGCGCGATCCAGGCCTCGGCGCGGGGCATGCGGTCCCTGACGCCCTCCTCCCACATGCGGCGGAAGACCGGGTCGCTCGCGGCGGCGGCCCGGGCCCTGCGGTGGAAGCGGTGGATCATCCGTGTCGCCAGGGGCACCAGTTCCGCGCGCCGGCGCCCGGACGCCCCGTAGGCGTCGACGAAGACGGCGACCCTGTGGGCCGCGTCGAGGTCGGCGAAGGCGGGGGCGCGGTCCCGGGGGTCGAGCAGCGGCACCCACCAGTAGAGGGCGTTGGCGATCTCGTAGAGGCGGGTGGTGGGCCGGGCGAGGTCGAAGTCGATGAGGGCGGCGGGCAGGCCCTCGCGGAAGACGACGTTGCCGGGGCAGTAGTCGCGGTGGCCGACCAGTTCGGGTTCCCCCTCCACCGGGGCATCGTCGACGGCGGCGGTTCCGGGGATGCCGCCCCAGACCGCGTCCGCCGGCGGAACCCAGCCGTCGGCGGCCCCGTGCAGCCGCCGGATCAGCTGCGCCAGCGCGACCAGGACGTCCTCGCCCGCGGCAGCGGCGGGCAGCGGTTCCCGTGGGACGTCGCCGGGGACGTAGGTCAGCACCTCGCGGCCCTGCCCGTCGACGCCGAGCGGCACCGGCGCGGCGGTGAAACCGGCCCGGTGCAGGTGGGCGAGGTAGGCCTGGACCGTGGCGGTGAACGGCCGGACCGGGCGCCGGACCGTGTCGCCCACGCGCACGATGCCGGGGGTGACGCCGTCGCCGACCAGGGGCTCGGCGGGTCGGCCGTCGTGCTCGTCGCGGAACCGGTCGGTCATGGGGCGCCTCCGTTGGTCCGGTGGGAACGTGGGACCGCTCGCCCGCCGCCGGGGCGCAGGGAGCGGGGGAACCGCTCCGATGCTCCCCGAGCCCCCGGCCCCTGTCCAGCCGGACACCGGGGAAGGGCCCGGAGGAGGACACGGTGCTCGGCACGGGCCCTCCGCCACGGCGTCGGACGGACTCCGGCCGCCCGACCGGCCCCCGCCGTGCGGGCGGGGACCGGCCGGTCCGCTCGCACGGCGGGGCGCCGGGGTCAGGGCCGGGTAGCCCGCAGCATGCGCAGCTGGCCGATCTCGGCGGCGTTCTTCATCAGCTCGGCGTTGACCCACGCAACCGTGTGGGCGACGGTCAGGCCGGAGCCGGGCGGCCACGGGAAGGGAGCGGGCGCGTCGAGGTCCTCGGTCCCCAGCCCGTTCAGCGCCTCCAGCCACTCCGTGCGCAGGCCGCGCAGCCAGGCGACGGCCTCGTCGGCGCCGGGCCAGACCACGTCCTCCCGGTCCCGCGGGGTGCGCCCCCGCAGGTGGTCGAGGGTCACCGACCACCACCAGCCGATGTGCCAGGTGACCCAGGCGACGGTCGGGACGGGCACGGGGTCGGGCTCGGTGTCCGCCCAGTCCGGGGTCCACACCCCGTCCTCCCCACGGCGGACGGTCCAGCAGAGGGGGCCGGGTTCCCAGAGGAAGTCGCCGGGCTCCAGGCGCTCCAGGTGGTACTCGAACAGCGACCAGGTGAGGTCGAACTGCCAGCGCAGCAGTTCGCGGGGTGTCTCGGGCATGGGGAACACCCTGGCACAGGACGCCCTCCGGACCGAAGCGGTTTTCGGGCGGGCCGCCCCTGGACCGGGAACCCCTCCTCTGCCGGAGCGCGGGCCGGTCGGGGCGGCGCAGCGGACGCACCCGGACCCCTGCCAAGGGTTTTCGGATGTATTGACCGCATTGTCCGCCGACCTGGAATGCCAGACGGCAAGCCGGGAGTCACCGCGCGAATGCTCGGGGTAGTGACCGGGGTAGGAACACCCCACGGGCCCGAGATCCGGAGCCCGGGCCCGCCCGCCCGGGCCACCGGACACCCCGGGGGCGCCCAGGAGGACTCCCCTCCACCCGAGGCGTCTTCGGGGCCTTCCGGCCCCGCCCCCTCCGCACCGTGGCCGCTCCCCCCCCGGGGGCGCAAGGCCGCACGGGCCCCGGCCCCTCGGAGGAGCGATCACGGGAAACCGGGGGCGGAGGATTCCCGCCCCGGTCCTCCCGCCCGGGCCGCGGGGGGACGGCCCGCAGGGCGGCGAGGACGTCCCGTGGGAGGGACCTCCCCGGGACCTGGCGGCTTGCGGTTGACGTAGCGTCAACTCCTAGCGTCGTCTGCGGGTCGGACGGACCGGCCCGACGAGGGGGGACACGATGTCCTGGCCGATCGGGGACCTGTGCCGGATGAGCGGGGTCACCTCGCGCACCCTGCGGCACTACCACCGGATCGGGCTGCTCGAACCGGAGCGGACGGGCCCAGGCGGCATCCGCCACTACGGCCGGGGCGAACTCCTGCGGCTCCAGCGCATCCTCGTGATGCGCGAGCTGGGCATGGGGCTCGCCGACATCGCCCGGGTCCTGGACGAGAGGACGGGCGAGGCGGACGCACTCCGCGCCCACCTGCGCGACCTCCTGGCCGAACGGGACCGCATCGACACCCTCGTCGACACCGTGCGCCGCACCATCGGCGCACTGGAGGAGGACGACGGCATGCACGACGTCGACAGGCCCGAGGAGCTGTTCGCCGGGTTCGACACCACCGCCTACGCCGAGCGGGCCCGCGCCGAGTGGCCCCGCGAGTGGGAGCAGGCCCGGCGGGCGTCCGAGGCGCTGACCGGGGAGGACCGCGACCGGCAGCAGGCGGAGCTCGCCGCGCGGATGAGGCGCATGGCCGACCACCTCGCCGCCGGGACCCCGCCCGCCGGCCAGGCGGTGCAGGCGGAGGTGCACGCCCACTTTCTGGAGGTGAGCCGGATGTGGACGCCCGACGCGGGAGCGTTCGAGAACCTGGGCCGCGTCTACGCCGAGGAGGGCGCCTGGCGCGCGGTGTACGAGCGCGTCGCCCCCGGCCTGGCCGAATACCAGCGCGACGCGATGGCGGTCTACGCACGCGAGCGGCTGGCCGGCCCCGGGGCCCGGCGCGAAACGGGCGGCGGGGGCCCGGGCCGAGGGGAGGCGCGCACGTGATCCCCGCGCACTGGCGCCCCCACCTGCGACAGGAGGACGGGGAGGTGCTCGGCTACCTCGAACCCGTGGACGGGGGCGGGTACCGTCCCGTCACGCCCTTCGGCCATCCGGCGGGCAGGGAGGGGGAGGAGGGCGCGGCCCGCGCCGTCCTGGACTCCCTGGGCCTGGCCTACCTGGCGGAGCCGTGGCTGCTCACCCTCCCGGGCCGGGAGGAGCCGGTCGCCGTGCGGATCGTGGAGGTCGGCCCCGACCGCATGCGGGTGGCCAACGCCGACCACGGCTACGAGGAGGCCGACATCGGGCACGTCTTCGTCCTGGACGTGCCGGAGCCGGGGCGCCTGAGGGCCGCCCGCGGCTGAGCCGCCGCCGGGCGGGAGGACGGCGGACCCCGCCCCGCCGGTACCTTCGGGCCGTGGGCCCGACGGGACCGGACGCGGGGTCCGTCCCGGCGGGGGACCTCGGACGGGGAGCGGGAGCGGATGCGGATCACGGTGACCGGGGTGGACGACGCGGCGACGGTCCGGTTCCGGTGCGCGGCCGGAGCGGCCACGGGCCGGTGGGCGGGCCCTTTGCCGCCCGTGCCCGGGGAACACGATGTGGAGCTGGACGTGGCCGAGGAGGTCGTGTTCGCCCGGGCGGAGCCGGGACGCGATCGCGTCGAGGACGTTCCGGACGGCTCCGGGGCCGTGCTGGTCGCGGGGCGCGTCGAGCAGGCCGGGACGGGGGCGGACGCCGTCGTGGTCCTGCGGGTGGGCGGCGGCCTCCTCCTGCTGGAGGCGTGCGGGGCCGTGCCCTCCGCCGGGGATCGGGTCCGCTTCACCGCGGCGGAGCTCCGCCTGTACCCGACGGGGGTGTAGCGGGCCTCCGGCCGGGGCGCCCGTGCCACCGGACCGACCCGCACCCGGCAACGATCCCCGCCCGTGCGGAGGTCGGGCTCCCCGGCGCCGGTCCTGTTCCTCTCTCCCGAACCCGGCCGCCGTCCGCACCGGGGCCGGCCTGCGGCCCGTCCTGTGGCGGACGCCCGCCCCGGCGGTCCCTGTGCCCGGCGGGAGCGCCCGCCCGCGCCTCGTGCGCGGGGGCGGGCGCTCCCAGGGCCGTCGACGCCCTTCCGACGGGTCCTAGAGCACGTCGGGCGAGACGTCCAGGACGGTGCGGTCGCGGGAGGCCACCAGGTCGAACTGCGGTCCGGTCCGGGGCAGCTCGTGGCGGAAGAAGTACGCCGCGGCCGCGCGCTTGCCCTCGTAGAAGTCCCCCGCCCTGCCGTGCGCGGCCACCAGCTGCTCCAGCCACAGCCACGCCACCACCACGTGGCCCACCGCCTCCAGGTAGGGGGTGGCGTTGGCCAGCGCCACCGCGGGGTCGCCCCCGGCCCAGGCGGAGGCGGCCGTCTCCGTCGTCCGCGCCAGGGCGGCCGACAGCAGGCCGGCGTACACGGCCTCGTCCCCGCCCAGCTCCCGGGCGCGGTCGGCGGTCCGCTGCGCGGTCTCCACCAGCAGCGCCAGCCGCGCGCCGCCGTCCTGGACGGCCTTGCGGCCCAGCAGGTCCAGGGCCTGGATGCCGTGGGTGCCCTCGTGGATCGGGTTGAGCCGGTTGTCCCGGTAGTGCTGCTCCACGTCGTACTCGCGCGTGTACCCGTACCCGCCGTGCACCTGGACGGCCAGGCTGTTGGCCTCCACGCACCACTGGGAGGGCCAGCTCTTGGCGATCGGCGTGAGGACGTCCAGGAGCAGGTTCGCGCGCTCGCGCCCGGCGTCGTCGTCGGTGCTCGCCGCCTCGTCGACCAGCCGCGCGCAGTACAGCACCAGGGCGAGGGCGCCCTCCACGTAGCTCTTCTGGGCGAGCAGCATCCGCCGCACGTCGGTGTGGCCGATGATCGGCACCTGCGGCCGGGCGGGGTCCTTGTCGCCGAGCGGGCGCCCCTGGAGCCGTTCGCGCGCGTAGGCCAGCGACTTCAGGTACCCGGTGTAGCCGACGGCCGCGGCGCCGGCGCCCACGCCGATCCGTGCGCCGTTCATCATGTGGAACATGTACCTCAGGCCCTGGTGGGGTTCACCCACCAGGTAGCCGACCGCGCCGGCCCGGCCGCCCGGCGTGTGCGCCCCCTCGCCGAAGTTGAGCAGGGCGTTGACGGTGCCCCGGTAGCCCATCTTGTGGTTGAGCCCGGCGGGGACGACGTCGTTGCGCTCACCGATCGACCCGTCCGCCTCCACCAGGTACTTGGGGACGACGAACAGGGAGATGCCCTTGACCCCGGGCGGACCGCCGGGGAGCTTGGCGAGCACCAGGTGCACGATGTTCTCGGTCAGCTCGTGGTCGCCGCCCGAGATCCACATCTTGTTGCCGAACACCCGGTAGCCGCCCTCGCCGTCCTCCTCGGCGCGGGTGGTGATGTCGGCCAGGGAGCTGCCCGCCTGCGGCTCGGACAGGCACATGGTGCCGGTGAAGCGCCCCTCCACCATGGGGAGCACCCACGTGTCGACCTGCTCGGGGCTGCCGTGCGCCAGGAGGAGGCGGGCGTTGCCGGAGGTGAGGAAGGGGTAGGCGGAGGTGCCCAGGTTGGCGGCCTGGAAGTAGGCGCCGCACGCGCTGGAGACGACCTGCGGCATCTGGGCCCCGCCCACGGAGGCGGGCATCCCGGCGGCGGCGAGGCCGGTCTCGGCGTAGACCTCCAGGGCCTTGCGCACCTCGGGGATGACGTGGACGCGCTCGCCGTCGAAGTGCGGCTCGTTGGCGTCGCTGGCCTTGTTGTGCGGGGCGAAGTGGTCGGTGGCCACGCGCTCGGCCAGCTCCAGGGCGGCGTCGAAGGTCTCGCGCGAGTGGTCGGAGTAGCGGGAGCGCGCGGTGAGGGCCTCGGTGTCGAGCCACTCGTAGAGCAGGAAGTGCAGGTCACGCGCGGACAGCAGGGTGGACGCCACGGTCGCCTCCTCGGAAAGTTTGACCGACTGGTCGGTATGCTATCCGTTCCCGAGGCTTCCCCGGTGACCGGGGTCACGGGGCCGTCCGGGGCTCCGGGACGTGTTCCGCGGGTCGTTCCGGGCCCGCGGTGATCGGCGCGAGCGCCGAGTCCACCGAGGGCATCCACCGGACACGCCCTAGGCTGGTGGCCACCGAACCAGAAGGAGCACTGGCCCATGTCCGCTGTCGCCGAGCCCTCCCGCACCGTCCTGCTGCTCAACGGTCCCAACCTCAACCTGTTGGGCACCCGCGACCCCGAGCAGTACGGCACCGTCACCCTCGACGAGGTCGAGCGGCAGGTGGTCGCCCTCGGCGTCGAGCTGGGGGTGGAGGTGGTGTGCGCGCAGAGCAACAGCGAGGGCGTCATGGTGGACCGGATCCACTCCGCCCGCCACTGGGCCGGCGTGGTGCTCAACCCCGGCGCCTACGCCCACTACGGCATCGCCCTGCGCGACGCGATCGACGCGGTCGAGGTCCCCGTGGTGGAGGTGCACATCTCCAACATCTACGCGCGCGAGGAGTTCCGGCACACGTCGGTGACCGCGCCCGTCGCGGCCGGGTACGTGGCGGGGTGCGGGGTGTTCGGCTACGAGCTCGCCCTGCGCGCGGTGCTCAGGCGCGACGCCGAGCGCCGCGCCTGAGGCTCCGCCCGGTGTGCCCGTCCCGGCAGGATGCGGGGCCCCGGCAGCGGACCCGGGGCGGGGCGCCCCGCCCCCCCGCCCCGGCCGGGGCCCCCCCGCGGGAGGTGATAAGAAGGGGGCCCCCCAGCGCCAAGGGGGCGGTGG
>NZ_JBEXSY010000055.1:0-44102 GCF_040613895.1 Nocardiopsis sp. NPDC006198
TCCGCCGTGTGCGCCGGGGCTGTGGTCGCCTGTCAACGGGTCCTCCCAGAGGTGTGCGCGGGGTCGTGCGGTGCGCCGGCAGGCCCGGCGGACGGCACGGCTCAGGACGGGGAGAGCGCGCGCAGGGGTCCGTCCAGCTCGCGCCGGTAGAAGTCGACGAACCCGTCGGGGTCGGGCCCCGCGTTCTGCATGACCAGGCGGTCGAAGCCCGCGTCCACGTACTTGCGGGCGGCCTCGACGTAGCGCTCGGGATCGGGCCCGCAGGCGAAGTGCGCCAGGACGTCCTCCTCCCGGACCGTGGTGGTGGCGGCCGCGAAGTTGACCGGGTTGGGCAGCTCGCTCATGACCTTCCACCCGGTCAGGGCCCAGCGGGAGGTCTCCAGGGCCGCCTGCGCGGCGGTGTGCTCGTCCTGCGCCCAGGCCATGGGCACCTCGGCGTAGCCCGGACCGTCGCCGCCGGCGTCGCGGTAGTCGCGCACGATCTCGCCCTTGGCCTCGGTGGCGAACAGCCCGTCGCCGAACTCGGCCGCGAGCCCGGCCGACACCCCTCCGCTGGCCGCCACGGCGATCAGCGGCAGGGTGTCGGGCAGGTCGAAGACGCGGGCGTCCTCCAGGCGCAGGTAGTCGCCCTCGTAGGACTGGTAGCCGCCGCTCCAGAGCAGGCGGATGATCTCCAGGGCCTCGCGCAGCATGTCGTGGCGCACGTGGACCGAGTCGGGGAACTCCTGGCCGACGACGTGCTCGTTGAGCCGCTCCCCGGAGCCGACGCCGAGGACGAAGCGCCCCTGGGAGACCAGGGCCAGGGTCGCGGCGGCCTGGGCGATGATCGCCGGGTGGTAGCGCACCGTCGGGCAGGTCACCCCGGTCACCAGCCCGATCCGCTCGGTCCTGGCCGCGATGGCGCCGAGCACGGTCCAGGTGAACGGCGAGTGGCCCTGGTTGTCCAGCCAGGGGTGGTAGTGGTCGCTGATCTCCACGAAGTCGAACCCGGCGCGCTCAGCCAGCACCGCCTGCCGGATGAGCTCCTCGGGCCCGAAGGCCTCGGTCGCCAGCTTGTACCCGATCTGCATGCGTCCCCCTGCTCGGTGGTGGTCCCGGGCGCCCGGCCGCACTCCCCCGGCCCGGCCCCGTTCACGTACGGGGCGTCGGACGGGCGCCCCGGCCCCCGTCCCCTCTCCCCGAGCACCCATACAACTATCGCGCGGGGCGCGGGCGGCGCTCCGACACACAGTGGGGCCCGCCCCCGGGCGGCGAGTCCGTCCGACCGTGTTCGGGCAGGTCAACGGTGTCCGGGCGTGACCGGGAGGGGTCGCGACGACCGCGGGCGGGAAGGTATCCCGGACGGCCGCCTTCCTCCCGGCACCACGGGTCCGGCACACCCGGTCAGACGAAGTACCGGGCCTGGAGGCGGAACAGCTCGGCATAGAGCCCGTCGGCCCGGATCAGCGCGTCGTGGTCACCGGTTTCGACGACACGGCCGCCGTCCAGGACCACGATGAGGTCAGCCGCCCGGGCGGTCGTGAAGCGGTGCGTGACCAGGACGGTCACGCCGCCCTCCTGTCGGCCCAGGTCGGCGTACTGCTGGAACAGCCACTCCTCGGCCCGTGCGTCGAGGCTGGCGGTGGGCTCGTCCAGGATCCGCAGCAGCGGCGCCCGCCGCATGGCCGACCGGGCGTTGGCGACCGTCTGCCACTGGCCGCCGGACAGCCCCTCGCCGTCCCACGACCTCCGCCCGAGCCGGGTGTCCAGGCCCTCGGGCAGCGAGGCGAGGAGCCTGTCGCCGCCGGCAGTCCGCAGCGCCTCGAGGACACGCTCCGGGTCGGCGCGGTGCTCGAGTCGGCCCAGCCCGACCGCGTCCCGCAGGGACATCTCGATGTGCACCGGGTCCTGGAAGGCCGCCGTGATCCGGGCGCGCCACTCGTCCGGGGCGAACTGCGCGAGATCGGTCCCGTCCACCAGGACGCGCCCCTCACCGGGCCGGTAGAGACCGCTGAGCATCTTGGCGAACGTCGACTTCCCCGCGCCGTTCTCACCGACCAGGGCCACCACGGCGCCGGCCGGGAGTGCGAGGTCGATGCCGCTCAGCGCGGGCCGATCGCGGTTCCAGTACCGGAAGCCGAGCCCCTCCACCTCGATGCCGCCCTCCAGCCGGGCGGGTACCGCCACCGTCGCGGCCGGCACGACGGCTGCCCGCTCCGCGGCGCCGTCCTCGACCACGTCGAGGAACGCCCGGGTCGCCCGGAGCGACTCCAGCGTCCAGAAGGACAGGTTCAGCAAACCCTGCACCTGGCCCGTGATCTGGCTGCTGACGGCGACGGCCGCGACGATGAGGCCGAGCGGGGCATCGCCGGCCAGGCCGGCCCGCACCATCAGGACGACGGCGGCAGCGTACGCCAGCACGAAGAGCATCCAGGCCAGTGCGACCGGTACCCGGGCCAGCCGGTCGGTCTCGGCGATGTCCCGGCCTCCGGAGTCCCACTCCTCGCGGTGCCTGCGCCGCAGCTCGCCCGCCAGGCCGAAGAGGCGGGTCTCGCGGCCGGGTGCGGCCGTCGTGGCGAGCGTGAACAAGTGGTCGGCCAGCCGGGTCCGGGGCGCAGCACGCTCCACGGCCCGGCCCCGTTTCCGGTCCGCCGCCCGGGTGGCCAGCACCGCGGGGACGGCGAAGAGCGGCAGGACGGCCAGGACGGGGACGACCGAGGCCATCAGGACGGCCGAGGCGATCAGGGCCAGCGCGGCTCCGGCCAGCCACATCAGCCGGTCGAAGCCCGGCCCGATCTCGCCTCGCGCCCCGCGGACCACCGCCGCCTTGTCGGAGCGGCTCGAACGCTCGTGGACCTCCAAGGTCGGCGTCGTGCCGACCACGTCGATGAACCGGTGCTCGACCTCGTTCTGTATCTCCTCCTGCAGGCGCAGGCGGGTGAAGTAGCCGGCGATGAAGGTGCCCTGGGTGAGCATGACGAAGACCGCCGTGCACAGCGCGACCGCCACCAGGCCTCTGGTCGAATGCCCGCTCGCCGCCTCGCTGAACAGTCCGATCGCCAAGGCGAGGCCGATCCCGGTGGCCTGTTCGAGGATCGCCACCGCCACCACGGCCAGGGAACGGAACCGGTCGATGCGTGGACCGGTCGTGAGGACGAAGCGCAGTGCGCCGATCACGACGACGCCTCCTCGAAGCGCTTCGCCTGCAGGCGGAACAGCTCGGCGTACCTGCCACCGGCGGCCATCAGGTCGTCGTGCGCGCCGTCCTCGACGATCCGGCCCTGATCGAGCACGACCACCCGCTCGGCCTTGCGCACGGTCGCGAACCGGTGGGAGATGGCGACGGTCGTGGCCCCTGCGGTCAGCTCGTGGAACGTGTCGTAGAGCTGGGCCTCGGCACGTGCGTCGAGGCTCGCGGCCGGCTCGTCCATGATCAGGAGCCGCGCGCCGTGCCGCAGGCCGAACAGCGCGCGGGCGATGGCGATGCGCTGCCACTCGCCGCCCGACGCGTCGACCCCGCCCGCGTACCCACCGGACATCACCGTGTCCCAGCCCTTCGGAAGTCCTTCGATGAACTCCAGCAGTCCGGCCTGCCTCGCCACGGCCCGCAGGCCCTCCCCGTCGTCCGCGTGAGTCAGGGAACCGAAGGCGATGTTGTCCCGCACGGTCAGCTCGTAGCGGCCGAAGTCCTGGAAGACGGCGACCACCTGGCGCTGCCAGCTGCGGCGGGCGGTGTCCTCGACCGGAGTCCCGCCGACGCGCACGCACCCCCCGCTCGGAGCGTCCAGGCCGGCGAGGAGCCGGGCCAGCGTCGTCTTGCCGGCCCCGTTGAGACCGACGACGGCGAGCGACTGGCCAGCGGGGATGTCGAGGTCGATGCCGCGCAGCACCTCGTCCGCGGCGCCGCCGTACCGGAAGCGCAGGTCCTCGCAGGAGACGGCCGCGACCGGTGCGGCCCAGGGGGCGGTGTCCGACCCGTCCGGCGACTCCACGACCGGAAAGGCGAACGCCTCGGCGGCCGCCTTCGAGCCGAAGCCGGTGCGGAGGTCGTCCTCGTCCGCTCGGAGCACCTGGAGCAGGGCCCGCAGGGCGAGGCCGCCGAGCGCCAGGTCGCCCACCGTCGTGCCTCCGGTGGCGGCCCGGTACGCCAGGTAGTAGAGGACCGAGGCGACCGTGACGCCGGTGACCACGACGACCACGACGACGAACAGGCGGTGCTCATGCCGCCGCCGCCAGACCTCCGCCATGTTCACGCGCCACTCCGCGTGGTAGGCGTCGCGGAAGAAGGACGTGAGACCGAAGAGGCGCACCTCCCGGGCCGCGCCCGGCGTGGTCGGCACATCCCGCAGGTAGGACGTCCGGCGGAGCTTCTCCGTCTGGTTCACGGTCTCGATGACGGCGGTCCTGTAGTTCCGGACCAGCCGGACGTGGAGCACGGCGAAGACGGCGAAGACGATGAGCCCCAGCCCCCAGGTGACCTGGGTGAGCAGAGCCGCGGAGCCGACGCCGGTCACCCACAGGGAGGCCTTGGCCGAGAAGCCGAAGACCGCTTCACCGGGCGGCATGTCGATGGTCCCGTTGCCCCGCGCCCGCGCGAGACGGCCCAGGTAGGCCGGATCCTCGAGGTGGCCGATGGTCGCCGGCTCCGAGGCGGCCGTCATCACGCGCTCGCTCAGCCGGCCGGTGACCCGCCGGCCGAGGTCCCGCCCCAGAGCCGTCCGCGCCGACTCGGTGACATGCGCGAGGAAGAACAGTGCGACGACGAGGGCGACCCAGCGGTAGCACTCCCGTGCCGCCGGGGTGTCCAGCCCCTGGCCGATGGCCGGGGTGAGCCCGTCCACCAGCCCGCCGATCCCGATGGTGATGCCGACCGGGGCCGCGCCGGCGAGAACGGCCAGCACCGTGGTCAGTGTGGCCGCGCCAGGTGCCACGGAGAAGGAGTAGCGGACCAGTGCGGGGAGCACCCACCGCGTCGCCGGGGGCGGCAGCGGGCTCGCGTCCGCGGTCACGCCCGCTCCCCGTCGCCTGGGCTGCGGGCGCTCGTGTCGCCGGAGCGGGTGCTGGGCATCTTTCCTCCTGGTCGGCTGCGGGTGCTTGCTGCCCGGCCGCTCCCGAGCCCCGGCACGCCGTCACTGCCGTGCCTTGCGGGTGGACGGAGCCGGAGGTTCTGCGAGGAGGACGTTACGGGGGAACCGCTCGGGAGGCGACAGGTTTTCCGGCGGCTGTCCGGAGCGTGGTGTGCCGGAGGGGTCCGCCCCGCTCGCAGGAGTGGGCACACGGCATGGGCGCCCCCGGCCGGGGCCGGCGCGGCCGGTGTTCCCGGAGCGGCCGAGTCGGCCCGTGCGCCGGTCCGCGCACCGGTCCGCGCCGCGGGACGGGTCCGCGCCGCGTGAAGAGCGGGCCGCCGCCGCGGAGCGGGGGGCGAAGGCCTCCGGGGCGCGCCGGGAGCCCCCGCTGTCCGAGAGGCGACGGGGAGGCCCTCCCGGTCCGCGGGTCGGCCACTCCGCCCCGGCTCCGCCCCGCGGGCGCTTCCCGAGGAAGGGCCGCCCCCATGCCCCCTCCGCCCGTCACCGACGACCGCTCCCCCGACGACGGCACCAGGCTGGACTTCGACGACCTGCCCGACGCCCCGGCCTTCGCCCAGGCCCTGGACAACCAGTGGATGCCCCCCGACCTGGCGGCCGAGCGCCAGGACGCCAGGCCGTGGGACGGCACGGACGAGGTCGACGCCGCGGCAGGCGCGGAGCTGCGCCGCGCACTGGTCAACAGCGGAACGCTGCTCGTCAACCGTGCTTTCCTGCTGAACAACCCGGTGCTCAACCGCCACTACGCCCCGGGGTGCGATCCCGGGGAGCGGGCGGCCCTGGCCGCCCTGCTCGACGAACGCGCGATCATCCCCTACCTGCTCTACGAGCGGTCGGCCGACGAGAGGCCCGCGTTCACGGTGGACGACGGCGTCTTCGACGCGTGGACCGAGCTCGTGCGCCAGACCCGTCCCGCCTGCCTGCGCTACTCCTGGGACGACGAGGCCAACTCCGCCTTCACGGCCGACACCAACCGGTTCTTCACCGAGCGCGTGGCACGCGTCCACGAGCTCGCCCCCCACCGTCTGGCCGAGGGCCTGGACCTGCCGCGCGAACAGGTGGACGACATGCGCCGGACCCTGCTGCGGGAGGTCGCGGCCTTCGCGGCCGGGGCCGAGCAGGACACCGGGCAGGTCACCCGCAGCACCGTCTACCAGCGCTTCCTCACCCGGGAGGGGACCCTGCCGCACGAGCGCCTGCTCCGGGAGGGCGACCACGTCGTGCCCGTCAAGCACCTGGTGGACCTCGTGTACAACACGGCCCTGCCCACCCTGGGCGGCGCCAACGCCCACACCCCTCCCCAGTCGCCCCCGCGGAGCGTGCTCCAGGAGCTGGACGGCGCGGGGCCCGAGGCGGACCCCGAGGCCCTGGCCCGCCTGCTCACCACCTTCCGCGGCGTCTACGCCGACACCCTGTACCGCGCCCTCGACGGGCCCAACTCCTACACGGACCTGTCGTTGCAGGCCGTCGTCCGGCTCAGGGCGAGCGCGGAGTGGAGGGCCTACACGGACGCGGTGGGCCGCCTGACCACCGGCCTGAGCTGGGACCGGGTCCCCGACGCCGAGGAGTTCGCCGAACTCACCAGGGCCGCGGCCCGGTCGCACGCGCAGATGCTGCGCACGGCGCGCAGGCTGGGCGGTCCGGCGGCCGAACGGGGCGGTCCCCGCTCGATCGTCACCGACCTGGTCCTCCAGGCGCCGGGGATGACGGTCACCGTCCTGTCGGAGGACAACCTCGTCCTGGCGGGGCTGGGGGTGGCCGCCGCCCAGGCGCCGCTGGTGGCGCGCCTGGTGTTCCGCGACCGGTTCTCGCCCGCCGCGAGGAGCCTGTCCCACAGCATCACGTTTCCGACCATGCGGCTGGGGAACGCCAAGAGCGACCTCGACGACATCGTCCGTCTGTTCAGGGAGGACCGCGGCCGGGTCCACGCCGACGACCGTGTCGCCGGACGCCCCTCCGACCAGCAGGTCAACGACGAGGAGTGACCCCTGGACGGGACCGACCGTGGGAGACCCGTGGATCCCTACACCGCGTTGCGCGCCTCACGCCCGGAGGAGTTCGCCAACCTCTCCGGGGGGATCGAGATCCTCACCGACCCGGAGGACGTGGCCAAGGCGCGGGAGCGCGCGGGCGGGAGCGTCGGCGTCGTCTACGCGGACGAGTACGTCACGGTGGTGCGGGACGCCGTGCGCTTCCCGGACGGCCGGCTGGGCGCCTACGTGCGCGTGCTGGGCTCGGACCGGGAGCCCGGCGCCGTCGTCCTCCCCCTGCTGGGCGACTCGGTGGTGCTGGTCGAGCACTTCCGGCACGCCACCCGGGCCTGGCACGTGGAGGCCCCGCGCGGGTTCGGCGAGGACGGCGAGCCCGGCGAGGCGGGTGTGCGCCGCGAGCTCCGCGAGGAGCTCGGCACGGAGGCCTCGGAGCTGTTCGACCTGGGCTCCGTGCACCCGGACTCGGGGCTTTTCGGCGGGCACGCCCGGCTGTGGGCCGCGCGGGTGGCGTCGCTGGGCCCGGTCGACGTCGGAGAGGGCCTCCGCCGCTCCCTGGTGGTGTCCCCGGGCGAGGCCGAGGAGATGGTCCGCGACGGGCGGATCACCGACGCCTTCACCATCGCGATCCTGACACGCGCCCGGATGCACGGGCTCCTCGACTGAGTCCGGCGGCGGAGGGTCCCGGCCGGGCGGCGGTGGCCGCCCTCGGCGAGGGCCTGGACGGGGACTCCTCCGGGACCCCGGGCCGACCCGGCGGCGCAGCCGGGCAGCCGGGCCGGACGGGCGGGACCGCGCCCCGCGGAAAACGGGTTGCCGACGCGGAGCGGGGCGTGGAAGCCTTCCGGGACGCGCCGGGCGACCCCGCGCGTCCCGGCAGAACCCCACGTGGAGAGCGGTCTTGGGCTACATCGACGTCAACCAGGTCAGTCACACCCTTCCCGACGGGCGGGTCCTGCTGGACGCGGTGTCCTTCCGGGTGGGCGAGGGTTCCAAGACGGCGCTGGTGGGGGCCAACGGCGCGGGCAAGAGCACCCTGCTGCGGATCGTGCGCGGCGATCAGCGCCCCGGGGAGGGAGCGGTCACCCTGGACGGCGAGCTGGGGGTGATGCCGCAGTTCATCGGGCACGTGCGCGACGAGACCACCGTGCACGAGCTGCTGGTGTCGGTGTCGCCGGCGGCGGTGCGCGAGGCGCACGCCGACGTGGAGGCCGCCGAGGCGGCGATGATGGTCGACGACGGCGAGAAGACGCAGATGCGCTACGCCGGGGCGATCGCCCGGTACGGGGACGCCGGGGGCTACGAGGCCGAGGTGGTGTGGGACCAGTGCTGCACGGCCGCACTGGGCGTCCCCTACGAGCGCTGCCGGTGGCGCGAGGTGCGCACCCTGTCGGGCGGTGAGCAGAAGCGCCTGGTCATCGAGGCCCTCCTGCGGGGGCCGTCGCCGCTCCTGCTGCTGGACGAGCCGGACAACTACCTGGACGTGCCCGGCAAGCGGTGGCTGGAGGAGGCCCTGCTGGCCTCCCCCAAGACCGTGCTGTTCGTCTCCCACGACCGCGAGCTGCTGAGCCGGGTCCCCGACCGCATCGTCACGGTCGAGCTGGGCGCCGCGGGCAACACCGCGTGGACGCACGGGGGCGCCTTCGACACCTACCACGCGGCGCGCCGGGAGCGGTTCGAGCGCCTGGACGAGCTGCGGCGGCGCTGGGACGAGGAGCACGCCAAGCTGAGGGCGCTGGTGGCCACCTACAAGCAGAAGGCGTCCTACAACTCGGACATGGCCTCGCGGTACCAGTCGGCCCGGACCCGCCTGCGCCGGTTCGAGGAGGCGGGGCCGCCGGAGAACCTGCCCCGGGAGCAGAACCTGCGGATGCGGCTGCGCGGCGGGCGCACCGGCAAGCGGGCCCTGGTGTGCGCGGGGCTGGAGCTGACGGGGCTGATGCGCCCGTTCGACCTGGAGGTCTGGTTCGGCGAGCGGGTGGCCGTGCTGGGCTCGAACGGGTCGGGGAAGTCGCACTTCCTGCGGCTTCTGGCCGGGGGCGGCAGCGACCCGGCGTCGACCCCGCTGTCGGAGGAGGAGCGGGCGCGGGTGCCCTCCGTGGAGCACTCCGGGACGGCCCGGCTGGGCGCGCGCGTGCTGCCCGGGTGGTTCGCGCAGACCCACGAGCACCCGGAGTTCGCGGGCCGCACGCTCCTGGACATCCTGCACCGGGGCGAGGGGTCCCGGCGGGGGATCCCGCGGGAGGAGTCGGGGCGGGCGCTGGACCGCTACGAGCTGGCGCCGGCCGCGGAGCAGGCGTTCGACACGCTGTCCGGCGGCCAGCAGGCGCGGTTCCAGGTGCTGCTGCTGGAGCTGTCGGGGACGACCATGCTGCTGCTGGACGAGCCGACGGACAACCTGGACGTGGTGTCGGCGGAGGCGCTGGAGTCGGCGCTGGAGGCCTACCAGGGCACGATCCTGGCGGTCACGCACGACCGGTGGTTCGCGCGGGGGTTCGACCGGTTCGTCGTGTTCGGCGCGGACGGGAGCGTGTACGAGGCCCCCGAGCCGGTGTGGGACGAGGCGCGGGTGCGCCGCGCGAGGTAGGGCGGGCGCGTCCCTGGCCCGGGCGGGGGGTATCCTCCTGGGAATCCCCCGGATCCACCGGAGAATCCCCATGCCGCATCCCCCTCGGCCCGCACGCCCCCTGCCCCCGGCGTCCTCCGAGCCCGCCCCCGCGGGCGGGCGGAGAAGACCCGGGACGCGGGCGGTGCGGGCGCTCCTCCCTGTCTCCCTCGCCGTGCTGTGCGCCCTCGGACCGACGTCCCCGGCCGCGGCCGGGGACTGGAGCTACGAGGAGATGGCCACGGTCCGGGCGGCCGCCCTGTCCGAGGACCCCCTCTACGTCGGCCCCCTGCACGCCGGCGACCTGGCCGAGCAGGACGCGCAGGCCCTGCGCGCACGCCTGGCCCGGGCGGACGTCCCCGTGTACGTCGTCCTCATCGGCCGGGACGCCGGTCTGGACGACTACGTCGCCGACCTGGCCCGGCACTCCGACGCCGACGGCCACTTCTTCGTCGTGGGCCGGGACGGGGAGACGCTGCACGGCCTGCACTCGGGAACGGACGGGGCGTCGGACCGGGAGGAGGACCCGGCCCGGCTGACGGCGGAGGCGGTCAACGCCGACCGGGGCCTCATCGGCGCCCCGCTGGACGAACGCCTCGGCCGTGCGGTCGACCTCGTGGAGCGGGGTGGTCCGACCGGGGCCCCCGGCTGGGCCTCCGTCCTCACCGCGGCGGCCTCCGTCCTCGTGGGCGTGCTGCTCTGCGCGGGGGCCTGGCGGTTGGTGCTGCGCTGGGCGCGCAGACCGGTCCGCGTGGCACCCCTGACCGAGGAGGTCGTGCGAACCGTCGACCGGGCCCAGCAGGACGAGTACCGGGAGCGGCTCGCCGAGCGCCTCACCGGGTGCGGTCAGCGCGTGGCGTCCCACACCTCCGGCCCGGGGCGGATGGGGGCAGCGCTGGAGGCCTACGACGCCGCCGCGAAGGTCCTCGACGCCGCCGACGACATGTCCGACCTGGTCGGAGCGCACGTCCTCCTCGACATGTGCGACGCGGCCCTCGACGGCGGGCCCCCTCCCCCGCACTGCTTCTTCGACCCGCGGCACCACGGCGGGACCGCCCACGTCCGGTGGCGCGCCCCCGCCTCGTTCGACTCGGTCAGGGTCCTGGCCTGCCGCGCGTGCCGCAAGGAGGTCCGGGCGCACCGGACACCCGCCGCCGTGCCGGACTCCAGCGGTGCGCGCCCCCTGCCCTACTACGCGGTACCGCCCGAGGAGAGCGTATGGGCGGCGACCGGATACGGAACCCTCGGCTCCGACCTTCCGGGGCGCGTCATGCAAGGCGGGCACCGCGGCAAGCGGCGCGGCGTCTGACCGCACGGTACGCGCGGGGCCCGAGCGGGGCGGCCCCTGCGCGGACGAGCTGGAGCCCCGCCCCGAGCCGAAGGACCGCACATGATCCCTCCCCCGCTCCTTCCGGCCCTCGCCCTGGCGGCCCTGTCGGCCGTCCTGGTCGGGGCGTCCGCCCCCGCACACGCCGACCCCGTGGGCGATTTCTACGCCCTCATGCTGGAGGAACACGACGGCGTGTTCGTGGACGAGGAGCTCGCCGGGGTCCTCGACCGGGAGGAGACCGCCGACGGCCTCCGCGCTGTCGCCGACGGCTACGATGTCCGGCTCAGCCTGCTGGTGGTCTCGGGGGTGTCCGACCTCGGCACCCTCGACCGGATCGCGCGGATCTCCACCGAGGAGAGCGCCGACCCGGTCCTCGTCCTCTCCCTCGACACGGCGATGATCGGCCGGGCCAACCTCGACGCGTCGGGGATCCCCGGCGCCGCGGTGGACCACGCCTCGTACACGGGGGTCCGGCCCGAGCACCCCGCCGACAAGCTGAACCACGTCCTGCGGGTGGCGGACCACCCCGACGTGGAGGAGATGGCCCTGGCAGCCGAGGCGGAGTACCACGCGGCGTCCGACGGGCACGGGGACGGCCCGGGGCCTGACGCCGCCCCCGGGTCCGTGTGGCCGGGGGCAGCGGGGGTCTCGGCCGGGCTCTTCGCCGGGTGGGGCCTGGTCGCCGCCTGCGTGGCCGGGCAGCGCGCGGCCGGGCGGTGGAAGCGGTGAACCGCGCCCCGTGTCCGCCGTACCCCGGCCTCCGGAGACTCCTTCGCACGGTCCTCCTCACGTCCTGCTGCCTGGCGGTGTGGACGGCGGCCGCCCCCGGGGCGGCCGCGGACACGGGCCCCCCGACGACCGTCGGGGAGATCGGGGACCTGGCCCGCGTGGAGCGCGTGGCCGCCGAACTGGAGCGGGCGCCCCTCTACGTCCACCACGGAACCGTCGGCCACTGGTCGGAGGAGGACCTGGAACGGATCGGAGCGCGGCTCGGCTCGCCTCCCCTCGCGGACCACCCCGTCCACGTGGTCGTGTACCCGTCCGTGCCCTCCGACGAGACCGGGGGGCAGCCGTCGCTGTTCCTGCACGCGCTGCACGAGGTTTCGGGGCGCGACGGGGTGTACGTGGCCCTGACCGTCGACAGCCGGATCGCGGTGGAGGCCTTCGGCAGCACTCTGCGGCCCCCGGAGGTCGAACCCGCGCTGCTCGATCCCTCCGAGGGACTCGTGGGCAGGGCCGACCAGGTCCTGGACCGGTTGGAGGACGCCCCGACGGGGCCCGCGGCGTCGACCGGGATCACCCCGGACCCGGACGCGGAGATGTTCTGGGCCCCGATGGAGTTCACGACCCGGCCCGGGGCCCCGGATCAGGACGCGGCGCCCGACGGGGGCCGCTCCTCCCTCCTCCGCGGTTTCCTGGTGCCCTGGTTCCTCCCGTACGGGGTGGCGGCCGGCGTGGTGTCGGCCGCCGCCTTCCTGGGCCTGCGCGGTGCCGTGCGGTCCGGCCGCCGGGACGCGGCGCGCACGGGCGGAGAGGTACCCGCCTCCGCCAGGACCCGCGTGCACATGGCGCCGGCGCGGCCCCGGCGCTGGTTCGTCCGTCCCCTCCTGGCCCTCGAACTCGGACGCCTCCGCCGGCGTGTCGAGCGGCTGCCCTCCGACCGCGCCGGGGCCGTCGGCGCCCGGCAGGCCTACGACGCGGCCGGCCTGATCGCCCGGTCGCCCGGGATGCCGGTCACCGCGCTGGTCTGCGCCGTCGTCCTGGTCCGCTACGGGGAGCAGTTCCTGGACGATCCGGAGAGCCCGCTGAACGCCCCGTGCGAGGCCAACGCGCTGCACGGGCCGGCGACCGGTCGGCGTCGGGCGGGGTGGGGGCCCGACCGGCGGTCGTGGCACCTGTGCTCCCGGTGCTCGGCCGCGGTGGACCGGCGGAAGGGGAGACGGAGGGGCTACCTCGCCGGTCCGGCCTCACCCGGGCCGCGCGGCGGCCCCGCCCGCGCCGGGGACTTCTGGACGAGGACCGCCTACACGCCGGACACTGCCTTCGAGCTGGTCCGACGCAGGGTCGGTGTCTGAGGTCCGGGCCTCCCCGGCTTCCTGTCCGCCCGGTCGTGCCCTGTCGGCGGCGTCCACCGGGTCCGTCCCCCGGGCGCTCCCGGCGGGAGGCCGGGCCGCTCCCCCGGGGGGTAGGGGGAGCGACCCGGCCCGTCTGCGCGGCGGCCGGGCGCCGGGCCGCGTGGTCACCCGCGGTGTCCGGACCGGGGGCGCGAGCCCGGGGTCCTCATAGCTTTCGTACGAATTGCGCCGTGTGGCGCCACAATCTATCACCGGGGCCTCCGTGGGGCCACAGCCCCGGCGACGCCGAAGGGCGGCTCCCGCCCGGTTCCGCCACGGCCCCGGCGCTCACCGGACGGGCACCGCCAGCTCGACGAGCGAGGAGCACTCCTCCAGGCAGCCGCCCACCCGGAGGACGCCGCCGGAGGAGGCCCCGGGCAGGTGGAAGGCGGCGCGGGCGAGGGTCCCCGCGTCGAGTTCGCGGCGTCCCGCGACGGCGTCCACCCGGCTCTCGTGTCCGCTCCCGCTCCGGTAAACGGCCTGCCCCAGGTCGAGGTCGGCGTTCTCGCGCGTCTCGAAGCCGACCGTCACCACCAGGGCCTTGGCCGTGGTCGACCGGTAGGCGGTCAGCAGGGTGGCGCTCACCCCCGCGGACTCCGCCCGGGGACGCGTGCCCGGGGCGGGGACCAGCAGGCCGGGGCCGGGGTCGCCGCCGTTCACGCGCAGGCCGCCGACCAGCCCGTCCTGCGCGGTGAAGCCCCGGTACCCGGAGCAGCCCGGCGCGCCGCCGGGGTCGGACCCGCGGCACAGCTTCCAGCCGTGGGCGGTGCGCTCGACCTCGAAGGCCGCGGCGGGGCTGCCCCCGTCGGCCCCGGCGCGGGCGACGGACACCTGGTGGGCGAGGTAGTCGTGGGCCGTGGAGTCCTCGGCCGCGTACGCCAGCCCGGCGGCCATCCGTGCGGGGTCGCCGGAGGCGAGCGCCTCCATGTACGCCGCGACGGCCTCCTCGGGGGCCTCCTCCGGCTCCTGCGCCTCCCCCGTCGCGGGGTCGGAGGCGGAGGGCCGCTCCTCGGGGTCCGTCCCCGGACCGGTCCGGGGCCCCTCCTCCCCGCCGGGGGTGCGGGCGGGCCCGGGCGCCGGGCGCGCGCCGTCGGGCTCGGACGGCGCGGCCGGCGCGTGCCCGCCGCCGGGCGGGAGGCGCACCCCGGCGGCGTCGCAGCCGGCCGCGGCGGTCCCGAGGAGGATGACGGCCGCGGCGGCGGCCAGCCGGATCGACGCCATTCCCGTTTCCCCCGTGTTCTCCGCGAGAACCCACGACCCGCCGATCTTATGACTCGGCGTCGTCAATGCAGGGGTTTGTCGGTGTAAGGAGTTGTCGACGGTTTCCCGCTCCGCCGGGGCAGGGGCCGCCCCTCCCTGGACGGCCCCTGCCCCGGCCGGACCGTCTACGGGCGCAGGA
This sequence comes from Nocardiopsis sp. NPDC006198, assembly GCF_040613895.1. Lineage (NCBI taxonomy): Bacteria > Bacillati > Actinomycetota > Actinomycetes > Streptosporangiales > Nocardiopsidaceae > Nocardiopsis > Nocardiopsis sp. NPDC006198. Next base: position 14,500 of record NZ_JBEXSY010000055.1, read on the forward strand.
CGACGGGGAACTCCCGCAGGCTGGTCACCGACAGCGCCGCCACGACCTCCAGCTCCTCGTCCGGGACCGCCAGGCGAAGGTCGGGGAAGCGCTCGAAGAGCATCGGCAGGATGATCCCGGCCTCCAGGCGCGACAGGGGCGCGCCGGGGCAGATGTGCGGACCGTACCCGAAGGAGATGTGGCGGCCCTGCGTCCGGTCCGGGTCGAACACCGACGGGTGCGGCTCCTCCCCGAACTCCTGCCGGTCCCGCGTCGCGGCGCCGTAGTGCGTCATCAGCGCCTCGCCCTTGCGGATGGTCTGGCCGCCGATCTCGACGTCCTCGGTGGCGAACCGGAACATCATGACGTTGTTGGGCGGGTCGTAGCGCAGGGTCTCCTCGACCACCGCGTCCCACGTGACCTCGCCGCGCCTGAGCCGGTCGAGCTGCCCGGGGTGGGCGAGCAGCGCGCGCACCACGTTGTTGAGCAGGTTGACCGTCGTCTCGTGCCCGGCCGCCACCACCGTCAGCAGGGTGACGGCGATCTCAGTGTCGCTGAGGGGGTCGTCCTCCCCCTCGCCCGCCCTGAGCAGGTCGGCGGTGAAGTCGTCGTGCTCGTCCACGGCCGCCCTCTTGCGGGCCGTCATCTCCGCGAAGAACTGGAACAGGGTCGCGTAGATCTGGAGGTGCTCCCCCTCCTCGGTGGTGCCGGAGAAGAGCTTGGCGTACATCTCGCCCAGGTTGGTGTACTCCTCCTCCGCCACCCCGTACAGCTCGCCGATCACGGCCATGGGCACCTTGAACGTGAACTCCGACCTCAGGTCCAGCCGCTCGCCCGCCCGCTCCTCCAGCGCGTCCAGGGCCTTGGAGGTCAGTGCCTCGATGCGTGGGCGCAGCCTCTCCACCCGGCGCGCCGAGAAGGGGCTGGCGATGAGCCGGCGCATCCTGCGGTGCGGCGCGCCGTCCAGGGCGAGCATGTTGGTGTCGTCGGTGGGGATGGTCCCCATCAGCGGCCACTCCGCGGTGACCGCGCCGCTCCGGAAGTCGGCCCAGTGCGCGACGCTCTTGACGAACCGGGGGTCGTTGAGCGTGGCCCGGCTGACCTCGTGGTGGGTGGTGGCCCACGCGCGCACGCCGCCGGGCAGCTCCACCCGGACGACCGGGCCCTCCTGGTACAGGCGCTCGCGGTCGGCCTGCACGTCCTCGGGCACCGCGTGGACGAGGACCGCTCCGTCGGGGGTGTGCTGAACGGGACAGGGCATCAGATGACTCCTTGGGGGGGTGCTGGAGTGAAGGTGACCGGGAGGGAGACGACCCCCCGGACCCAGGGCGACGGACGCCACCGGACCTCGTCGGCGGGTACCGCCAGCTCGATGTCGGGCAGACGGTCGAGCAGGACCTCGATGGCCGTGATGGCCATGGTCTCGGCCGTCCCCCGCGCGGCGTGGGGGCAGCCGTGTTCTCCGTGGGAGAAGGACAGGTGGGCGTGGTTGGTCCCGCCGCCGGGCGCGCGCGGGCCGGCGTGCACGCGCGGGTCCTTGTTGGCCGCGGCGTACCCGAGCAGCAGCAGGTCGCCCTTGCGGACGACCTTCCCGCCCAGCTCCACGTCGTGGACGGCGAAGCGGCCGGCGTTCATCTGCGACGGGGAGTCCTCCCACAGGACCTCGGTCAGGGCCTCCTGGACGCTGCTGCGCGCCCCGGACAGGGAGGCGGAGAACCGGTCGTCGGTGAGCATCAGGCGCAGCGCGTTGCCGATCCACTCCGAGGTGGTCTGGTGGGCCCCGCCCAGGACCGCCACGAGCTCGGCGACCAGGTCCTCCTCCGTGTAGGCGGCGGGGTGGGCGATCATCCGGGAGACCACGTCCGGCCCGGGCTCGGCCCTGCGGGCGGCGATCAGCCCGGCCAGCTCGGCGGCGATCTCGGCGTGGGCCCTCTGGGAGTCGGGGCCCGCGTCGAAGACGGTCCCCATGAGGGAGGCGATCCTCTCGCCCCGGTCGTCGTCCATGCCGTACATCCAGCACAGGAGCAGGGAGGGCAGGCGCTGGGCGTACTGGGAGCGCAGGTCGGCCGAGGAGGAGGCGCAGAAGCCGTCGACGAGGCGGTCGGCGATGCGGGTGGCGACCATGCGCAGCTCGTGCGGGTCGGCGCCGTCGAGGGCGTCGTTGACCGCCCGCACCCGCCGCCGGTGGTCCTCGCCCTCCGCCGAGAGCAGGTTGGGGAGCGGGACCAGCACCGGCAGCAGCGGCCAGTTCTCCGGCACCCTGTCCCAGGCGTTCCAGCGCCGGGGGCTGCGGGCGAACACGCCGTGGTCGCTCAGCACGTGGTGGAGCTCCTGGTAGCCGATGACCAGCCAGGCGGGGACGTCACCGTCCATGAGCACGGGCACGACCGGCCCGTGCTCCTCGCGCATGGACCGGTAGAAGCCCTCGGGGTCGGCGTTGAACGCGGGGTCGTACAGCTTGACGGGCTGGCCTCGCACGGGGTTCCTCTCCTGGAGGGGGCGCTGCCCCGCGCCGACCGTCTCGTGCCCGGTCGCGCGCGTGGCCTGGGGATGGGCGTGTGCCGGACCTCGGCGGCGCCGGCACCGGTGCTAGTGCCGCGCGGGCGGCCGGGGCCGGGGGGCCTCGCCGGGGCCGCTCACCGGGTGCTCCGCGCCGCGACGAGGGAGCGGACGTGCCGGACCAGCGAGATCAGGACCTGCTTGGCCGAGTCGCGCTCGCGGGCGTCGCAGCGCACGAGCGGGACGGCCGGGTCGAGGTCGAGGGCGGCGCGCACCTCGTCGAGGCCGTGGGAGGTCTCCCCGAAGTCGTTGTGGGCGACGACGAAGGGGGTCCCCTGGGCCTCCAGGCGGTCGATGGCGTACCAGGACTCCTCCAGGCGGCGGGTGTCCACGAGGACGACCGCGCCGAGCGACCCGGCGAAGAGGCGGTCCCACAGGAACCAGAAGCGCTCCTGGCCGGGCGCCCCGAACACATACAGGACGGCGGTGGCGTCCAGGGTGATGCGGCCGAAGTCGAAGGCGACGGTGGTGGCGCGCTTGCCCTCGACGCCCTCCAGGTCGTCGACGGCCGCGCCCGCCCGCGTCATGGTCTCCTCGGTGTCGAGCGGCCGGATCTCGCTGACCGAGCGCACCAGGGTGGTCTTGCCGACGCCGAAGCCCCCGAGGACGGTGATCTTGAGGGCCTGCTCCGTGGTCCCGGGCAGCGGCGCCTCGGCGGTGCGGGGCCCGGGTGCGGGGGGCTCAGAGGTTGTGGAGTGCAACGAGGACCTTCTCCAGGACGTCCGGTGAGGCGAGGGGCTGGGCCGGCGAGGGGGCCGGCCGGGGGTGGCGCGCGGTGATCCTGCCGGTGTCCAGGAGGTCGGTGAGCAGGATGCGCACGACCGCCACGGGCAGGCGCAGGTGCGCCGACACCTCCACCACCGCCGTCGGGTTCCGGCACAGGCGCAGGATCTCGGCGTGCTCGGACTGCATGCCGGGCACGGCCTCGCTCTCGGCCACGACGAGGGTGACCGCGTCCAGCGACTCGTCGGCTCCCCCGCTCCGGCCGGAGGTGATCACGTAGAGCCGGTCGGGTCCCTCGTGGCGGTGGGCGCCGCTCATGCCGGTCCGGGGACCGCGCGCGGCGGCGTGGTGAGGTGCTCGCCCATCTGCTCGACGAGTTCGTTCATGTTGTGCCCGACCAGGCCGGGCTCGGCCTCCGCCGACGTGATGACGGCGAGGTGGGCCCCGTGCCCCGCCTCGACGATGAACAGCAGCCCGCCGTAGAACTCGGCCATGGCCTGGCGGACGCCGCCCCCTCCGTCGCCGAACTCCACCGACGCGCTGTGCGCCAGGCTCTGCACCCCGGCGGCGATGGCCGCGAGGTGGTCGGCGCTGTCGGCGCGCAGGCCCGCGCTGTGGCACAGCTTGAGCCCGTCGCGTGACAGGACGAGCGCGTGGCGGGTGCCGGGCGTGCGTTCGAGGAGGCCTTCGAGAAGCCAGGTCAACGTGTCGAGGTCCATCATGCGTCCTTCGGTGATCCGGTCGGGTCCTGGCCGCGCACAGCGGAGCGGAACGCGCCGAACCCCTGGGCCGCGGTGGCGGGACGTGTCGTACGGGGTCGGGGCCCGGCGCTCTCGGCCGCCGCGAGGGTCTGCCCGCGGCGGCGCTGGGGCAGCCCGCCGTCCGCGGCGGCCGGCGCCGCGGCGGGGAGCGGTCCGGTACCGGTGTCCGCGGTCCCCGGGCGGACCGGGGTGGAGGGGGCCTCCTCGGGCTCCGGGCGGACCGGGGGCTCGGGCAGCGGTTTGACGAGCTTGCGGGGCAGGAGCAGGACGACCGCGGTGCCGCCGCGCGAGGAGGGGCGGAAGGAGACCGACAGGCCGTACCGGTGGGCGATCCGGCCCACGACCGACAGCCCCAGTCGCGTGCCGGAGATGGCGGAGAGGTCGAGGCGGTTCTCGACCGCGCTGCGGGCCCGGCGCAGGGCCTCCTCCCCCATGACCAGCCCGCCGTCCTCGACCATGACGGCGATCCCGGCCTGCACCTCCTCCACGTGCACGTGGACCTCGGCGGTGGGCGGCGAGAACTTGGCCGCGTTGTCGAGGACCTCGGCGAGGGCGTGGATGACGCCCTCGGCGGCGAACCCGGCGACGGCCTGCTCGGACACGTTGTGGACGCGGACGCGCCGGTAGGCGCCGATCCGCCCCATGGCTCCGCGGACGACGCTCTCCATCGCGATGGCGCGGCCCCAGCGGCGGCCGGAGCGCGCCCCGGTCAGGACGGCGATGCTGTCGGCGATGCGGCCCGCCTGGGCGGTGCTGTGGTCCAGGTGCATGAGGTCGCCGAGGACGTCGTCGCCGGAGCCGTCGCCGTGGCGCTCCTGCATCCGGCGCAGGTCGGCGAGCATCGTGGTGGTGAGCGCCTGGACCCGCCCGGCCGCGGTGGCGCAGGCGACCATGGCGGCCGACCTGCGGCGTTCGGCGGCGGCGATCTCCGCGGCGACCGCCTTCAGCGCGGCGTGCGCTCCGGGGTCGTCGATCCGGGGCAGCCGGTGCAGGGCGGTCTCGGCGGAGTCCCCGGCGCGCAGGCGCTCGACCAGCCGGGGCAGGTGCTCGTCGGCGAGCGCGGCGGTGTCGGCGCGCAGGCCGGCGAGCTCGGCGCCGAGCTCGCGGACCCGGCGGTCGCGGCGGTCCAGGAGCAGGGCGAGGGCCGCGAGCAGCAGGAGGGGCGCGGCGGACACTGCGGCGGCCGGGAGTTCCCGGAGTCCGGGGACGGCCCACAGGGTCCAGCCCCAGAAGGGCAGGGCGGCCAGCGGGAGCAGGAGGAGCCGGCGCGGGGCGCGCGTCCCCTGCGGCACGCCTCCCGGGGGGAGGGGGGTCTTCCAGGCAGTCATCGGGCTCCACGTCCGGCGGCGTCTTCACTTGCGGGCAGTGCACGAGGGCACGCGGAAAGATCGTTTTCCGCATACGGGAGTCCACCGAAAGGAAGGACGTAATTGTCTCAACCAGCGCTTTTCGGCGCACAGCGAGTCAACATACCATCAGACGATGGAAGCGACCATGCCAGGACAATGAAGAATCAATGGGGGACACGGCACAGGCGTCCGCATCCCGCCGGGCAGAGGACTTCCCCAACGTGATAGGCACTTTCGCGACCCCTCGGAAAATGAGCAAACGCCATTGTCCGGACAATCCGGGCGCACATATCGTGAACAGCCACGACAGCATGCACAAGTGCCCCGTGTTACAGATGTGGCAGATGTGACTAGCGCGCCCACGGGGTCGCGGAACAGCCGGGCGGCCGCCCCGCCGCACCGCGCGTCCGCGGCGCGTCTCTCCCCACGCGGGCGACCGCACCCCGGGAACGGCGGCGACCGGACAGACACGGAGTGCATGTGCGCGCCGTTCCGCCGGGGTGGACCGAACCGGCCTCCGAGCGGGCGGCGGCCGGTCGGACCGCCCCACCCCGCGGCGCCGGAGCACCCGGCCCGCCCCGGCGGACACGCGGCGCCCGCGACCGGCACGTGAACCGCGACGCGCCGACCGATGGAACAAAGGGGGTGTACGGGATGTTTTTCTTCCAAGGACGCGCGGAATAGAGACACACCCGAAAAGGGCACCCTGGAGTGCCGCAGGTCACATGTGCCAGACTCTGCGCGCCGGACGAAGTTTCCGAGGACGAGTGGCCCCGAGAGCTCCCGGGGTGATTCGACCTCAGGTCAGCGGGGAATCTTGACGTGGAACGACGTGTTACACCCCGCGAGACCGCACAAGCGCCTGGAGGCACCCACACGATGGCCGAGCGAGCACTTCGCGGCACCCGGCTCGGGGCGACGAGCTACGAGAACGACCGCAACACCGACCTGGCTCCGCGGCAGGAAGTCACCTACGACTGCACCCGGGGCCACCGCTTCTCGGTCACGTTCGCGACCGAGGCCGAGATCCCCGTCGAATGGGAGTGCCGCTTCTGCGGCGACCGCGCCCTCCGACGGGACGGCAACGGCGAAGAGCCCAAGAACACCAAGCCGGTGCGCACGCACTGGGACATGCTGCTGGAGCGCCGGAGCATGGAGGACCTCGAAGAGGTCCTCGCCGAACGCCTGGCCCTCCTGCGCGCCCGCCGCCGCGAGGAGGCGGCCAAGGTGGAGGAGCTCGCCAAGCAGCGGCAGAGCGCCTGACCACCCCGCGACACACGGGGGCGGTGGACGATGCGTCCGCCGCCCCCGTCGTCGTGTGCGGGGGTCCGCCCCGCGGGACGGAGGGCCGTGCCCCCGGCCCCGGTCGAAGGGGTCGGCGGCCCCGCCCCGTGGTCTCGTACCCGCGGCGGGGTTCGGCGTCGGCACCGGCCGCACGTACGAGGTCATCCGGGCCGGGGGCCCTCACACCGCACGGGCGGCGGTCCCGGCCGGCTCCTAGCCGCGGTTGAAGGGGTCCTGCGTGTGGCCGACGAGCTCCTTCACCGACTCGAGCACCCGTGTGGGGCGGTAGGGGAACTGCTCGGCCGTGTCCCGGCCGGAGATGCCCGTCAGCACCAGGACGGTCTGCAGGCCCGCCTCCAGGCCGCTGAGCACGTCGGTGTCCATCCGGTCGCCGACCATCAGCGTGTTCTCGGAGTGGGCGCCGATCCGGCGCAGCGCCGACCGCATCATCAGGGGGTTGGGCTTGCCGATGAAGTAGGGGCGCCGCCCCGTCGCCTTCTCGATCAGCGCGGCGACCGCGCCCGTGGCGGGCAGCGGGCCCTCGGCGCTCGGACCGGTCTCGTCGGGGTTGGTGGCGATGAACCTGGCCCCGCCGCGGACCAGGCGGATCGCACGGGTGATGGCCTCGAAGCTGTAGGTGCGCGTCTCGCCCAGGACCACGTAGTCGGGGTTGCGCTCGGTCATCACGTAGCCGACGTTGTGCAGGGCGGTGGTCAGCCCCGACTCGCCGACGACGTAGGCGGAGCCGCCGGGGCGCTGGGTCTGGAGGAACTGCGCCGTCGCCAGCGCCGACGTCCAGATGGACTCCTCCGGGATGTCCAGGCCCGTGTTGAGCAAACGCGCGCGCAGATCACGCGGGGTGTACATGGAGTTGTTGGTCAACACCATGAACGGGGTCCCGTGTTCGCGCAGCTCCGCGATCAGCGTGTCGGCGCCGGGGATCAGGTGTTCCTCGCGTACGAGGACGCCGTCCATGTCGAAAAGGTAGTTCCACTCGTTGCTCACGTGCACCATTGTGCATGCCGTGGTCGGTAGTGCACCATTCCTACCCCCCGGTAGTGGACACGACTCACACCCGCCCGTCCGGGACGGGGGGCGGGAGAACACCGCTCGTCCACGCTTGCGACACCCACGGCCGCCCGCCCCGCGTCCGGATCATCGCACCGGAGACCGGCGTGCCGGGGAGGGGCGTGGGCGCGGGCGGGGACGCCGCGCGGGCCGTCCCCCGGCCCGCGGTCAGACCGGGGGCCAGGGGACGGCCGGCCAGTCCGGGGCGGGGTAGGGGTGGATGCCGTGGCGCACGAGCAGCTCCACCCGGCTGCGGACCGCGTAGGCCTCCGGGCCGGTCAGGTGGCGGCGCAGGGTCGCGGACAGGGCGCTGCCGGAGTCCTCGAGCTGGGCCCCCACCGCCTCCAGCCGCTCCACGACGTCCTCGGGCAGGGGCTGCCCCTGCCACTGCCACAGCACCGTGCGCAGCTTGTAGTCCTCGGCGAAGGTGACGCCGTGGTCGCAGCCGTACAGGTGCCCCCCGGGGGTGGGCAGCAGGTGGCCGATCTTGCGGTCGGAGTTGTTGACGACCGCGTCGAACACCGCCATGCGGCGCAGGCCGGTGTTGTCGGTCTCCCTCGACAGGGCGACCAGGTCCACCGTCGTGTCGCCGTGCACCCACAGCTGCACCATGCCCTCACCGAAGGGGCCCTCGCGGTGGACCGTGGGCGGCACGACCGCCCAGCCCAGCGCCTCGGAGACGGCGTAGGCGGAGACCTCGCGGCCGGCCAGCGTCCCGTCGGGGAAGTCCCACAGGGGCCGCTCCCCCGCCACCGGCTTGTACACGCACGCCGCCGAGCGGACGCCGTCGGAGACCGTGCAGTACAGGGTGGCGTTGGACGCGGCGGTCAGGCGCCCCTCCACGGTGATCTCCCCGTGGAGGAGGAGTTCGAGCCCCACGGAGGGGCTGAGGCCGTCGAAGGCGTCGGCGGTGTCCCTCATGGCGGCCCTCCGGGGGTCGGGAGTGAGCGTGTCGGGACCGCCGGCGGCGTCGTCGACGGCGAGGTCAGACGAGGCGGTCCGGGCGGTAGCCGTTCTGGCGCGCGCAGATGTGGCCGTTGGGGTCGAGCGGGCGCCCGCACAGCGGGCAGTCCGGGCGGCCGGCGGCGACGACCTTCATCGCGCGTCCGGCGAACGCGCGGGCGGCGCCGGGCGTGAGGTAGACGCGCAGGACGTCGCGGTGGGCGGGGGCCTCCTCGGCGAAGACCTCCAGCTCCTCCTCGTCGTCCTCGACCAGGTCCTCGCCGGCGGTCTCGTCGACCTCCTGCGCCTCGATGATGACGCGGGCCGCCTCGGCGTCCCAGGCCAGGGCGAGGGTGCCCACGCGGAAGTCCTGCTCGATGGGCTGCTCGAGGGGGCCGTCGTCCTCGGGCGAGGCGACGTCGTCCGGCGGGGAGCCGAAGCGCCGGTGCACTTCTTCCAGCAGTTCCTCGATACGGGTGGCGAGCGCCTCGACCTGCGCCTTCTCCAGCACGACGCTGGTGATGCGCCCCTCTCCCACCGCTTGGAGGAAGAAGGTGCGGTCTCCCGGCTGGCCCACGGTTCCTGCGACGAACCGCTCCGGCGGGTTGAACTGAAAGACGGGCATGGAAAGAACCTTAAGGGATAGCGCGGGCCCCGCGCCAAACCCCCCGGATCCGCTGGTGGAGCGGCAGGGCCGGGCGGGGCGGCCCGGCGCCGGGTCCGGACGGGGTCCCGGCGCCCACGCCGGCCCCGGCCCCTCAGGCGGTGCCCGGGGCCGGCGCCCGGCTCCCCGCTCCCCCGCCCACGGCCGCTTCCCCGCCCGCCTCCGCCGAGGTGGGCAGGCCGGCGGCCAGGCCCTCGCCCGTGTCGTTGAGCTTGTTGAGGAACGGGCGGGTGCGCGCGTAGGTGATGGAGGTGACCGAGCAGGGGTCCACGCGCAGGCGCTGGAAGAGGTCCAGGTGCATGCCGAGTGCGTCGGCGACGATCGCCTTGATGATGTCGCCGTGGCTGCACACCACGTACACGGGCGGCGCGGCCGGTGCCTCCCCGTCCCCGGCGGGGGACGGTACCGCCGTCCCCGCCGGGGGCAGCAGCAGGCGGGTGTTCCAGTCGCGGACGGCCCCGACGGCGCGGGCCGAGGCGGCGGCGAGCGACTCGCCGCCGGGGAAGCGGGCGGCGCTGGGGTGGTCCTGCACGACGCGCCACAGGGGTTCGCCGGACAGCTCGGCCAGCGAGCGCCCGGTCCAGGAGCCATAGTCGCACTCCAGGAAGCGCTCGTCCTCGGTGACGGGGACGCCGAGCCGTTCGGCGACGGCCCCGGCCGTCTCCCTGCAGCGTTCGAGCGGGCTGGAGACCAGGGCCGCCGGGCGGAGTCCGGCCAGGCGGGCGGCCAGGTCGGCGGCCTGGGCGCGGCCCGTGTCGTTGAGGTGGACCCCCGCGGCCCGCCCGGCCAGGCGGGGCCCTGTGGCGTCGGTCATCCCGTGCCGGACGAGGAGGAGGGTGACCGCCTCGGGCGCGGTCGGGGTCTCGTGGGGTGCTGGTGTCGCCATGGGCACCAGGGTAGGCCCGGTCGGGGCCGCCGGGCCGGAGTCCGGGGGCGCGCCCGCCGATTGGGCGGGCCGCGCCCCCGGACCGCTCGGGGAAGCCGGTCAGCCGACCCCGGCTCCGCCCTCCGGGGCGAGCACGCCGAAGAGGACCAGGGCGAGGATGACGACGCCCAGGGCGATCCGGTAGATGACGAACGGCATGAAGCTGTGGGTGGAGATGAACCTCATCAGCCACGCGATGACCACGTAGCCGACCACGAACGCGACCAGGGTGCCGACGAGGGTGGCGCCCCAGCCCGCGTACTCGTTGCCGCCGATGTCCAGCATCTTGTAGAGGCCGGAGGCGAACACGGCGGGCATCGCGATCAGGAACGCGAACTCCGCCGCCGCCGGCCGGGTGAAGCCCAGCAGGCGCCCGCCGGTGATGGTCGCGCCGGAGCGGGAGACGCCCGGCACGAGCGCCAGGCACTGGAACATGCCGAAGACCAGGCCCCGGCCGAGGGTGAGGTCCTCCAGCTCGTTCTGGCGGCGGGCGTAGTGGTCGACGGCGCCGAGGATGACGCCGAAGACGATGAGGGAGAGCGCGATCAGCCGCAGGTCGCGGAACACGCCGTCGATCTGCTCCTCCAGGAGGAGGCCCAGCACCCCGATGGGGATGCTGGCGATGATGACGTACCAGCCCATGCGGGCGTTGACGTCACCGCGCAGGTCGCGGTCGACCAGGGACCGGCACCAGGTGGTGATGACCGCCCAGATGCGTCGGCGGAAGTAGACGACCACGGCCAGTTCGGTGCCGATCTGGCTGACGGCGGTGAAGGCCGCACCCGGGTCGGGCCAGTTGAAGAAGGCCGCGAACACCCGCAGGTGGGCACTGGAGGAGACAGGCAGGAACTCGGTGAGTCCTTGGATGAGGCCGAGAACGACCGCCTCGAAGATGGACACGCGGTTTCGGACTTTCTGGATAGTCCGGTGCCAGGGGGCGCCGGAGCACTGCTGGGGAACGGCCCGGCCGGGGCGCGCGTACGCGGAGGGGCGGGCTGTGTGCCGCCCGGGGGACGGAGAGGGTTCGGTCCCCGCCGTGTTCGAGCCGCGATCGTGGCGAACGTCCCCGGTCCGGGCTGCGCCGAGACTACGCGGCGAGGGTGTACTCGGGGCCGACTCCGGGTGAACAGGGTACTCTCCGCCGCATGGAACAGCGACAGGTGGGCAGATCAGGGCTCTGGGTGTCTCGTACCGCCCTCGGGACGATGACCTGGGGAAAGGACACCTCCGAGGAGGAGGCCGGGCAGCAGCTCACCGCGTTCGTGGACGCGGGCGGCACGCTCGTGGACACCGCCGACATCTACACGGGCGGGCAGAGCGAGCGGATCCTGGGGCGGCTGCTGCGCGCGGCCGTGCGCCGGGACGACGTGGTGGTGGCCACCAAGACCGGCCACACCCCCGAGGGCTACCGGCCGGTGGACGCCTCCAGGCGGCACCTGCTGGCGTCCCTGGACGCCTCGCTGCGGCGGTTGCAGACGGACTACGTCGACCTGTGGCAGCTCCACGTGTTCGACCCGGCCACCCCGCCGGAGGAGTCGCTGGCCGCGATGGAGGCCGCGGTCGCGGCGGGCAAGGCGCGCTACGTGGGCGCGGGCAACCTGGAGGCCTGGCAGTTCGCCACCCTGGCCACCTGGCAGAGGGCGCAGCCCGGCCGTGTCCCGCTGGTGAGCGTGGGCACCGAGTACTCCCTGCTCAACCGGGGCGCCGACCGGGGGCTGCGGCCCGCCGCCGCGGCCGCGGGCGCCCACGTGATCGCTTGGGCGCCGCTGGGCCGCGGGGTGCTCAGCGCCAAGTACCGCAACGGGACGCCGCCGGACTCGCGGGCGGCGTTCCCGCACATGGCCCCGTACGTGGAGCCGTACCTGGACGACCGCAGCCGCCGCGTCGTGGAGTCGGTGTGCACGGCCGCCGAGGGCCTGGGCGTGCCGCCGCTGGCGGTCGCGCTGAGCTGGGCCCGCGACCAGGAGGGCGTGGCCGCCGCCGTCACCGGTCCGCGGACCCTCGCCCAGCTGGAGGAGGTCCTGGGGGTGGAGGGCGTGGAACTGCCGCCCGAGATCCGCGACGCCCTCGACGACGCGACGGCGCGTCAGGAGCGCTGACCCCTCCGGCCGCCGGCTCCCCCGGTCGGACGCCGCACCCCGGCCCTCCCCCGGCCGCGCCCTCCCTCCCGCTCAGTCCCGGGTCGCGGGCGGGATCGGGAAGTTCTTGTCGAACAGGTTCCCGGGGTCGTACTCGGCCTTGAGGCCGCGCAGTCTGCCCAGGACGGGTTCGGGGAAGGCCCGCGCGAGGACCTCCGGCCCGGTCCTGGTGTCGAAGCTGAGGTACATCCCCTCCAGGTGCTCCTCCAGCTCCGCCCAGCGCTCGTCCATGCGCGGCACGCGCGGCCCCGAGGACATGGTGGCCAGGCAGAAGTTCTGGGTCCGGTGGGCGTAGGCGGTGGCGTCGGCGGGGACGTCGTTGACGGCCCCGCCGACCTGCCGGAGCTGCATGAAGTACGTGTCGCCGGAGGCGAGCAGCTCGGCCATGCCCCCGGCCAGCTCGGGCGTGATGTGCCGCAGCAGCCCGCTCCGCGACGCGGGCAGCCCGTGGCCCCGGTGCGGGGCGTCGTCATGGGGCAGGATCGCCGGGTAGGGCGCGACCTGGGCGCGCTGGTCCAGCACCGGCCCCGCCGCGAGGAACGGTTCGAGGGCCCGCACCGCCAGGTCGGTGTCGTCCCCGGCGTAGACCACCATCGCCTGCGCGACGGGGCCGCCGCCCCCGCGCCCGGGACCGGTGGTGAGGAACGCGGTGACCTCGCGGGGCGCGGCCTCGGCGATCTCGCCCCAGGCCCGCAGGAACCCGGCCGTGTCGCTCGCGTCGTAGGCGAACTGGCCGAGGACGACGTCGCGGAGCGGTGCGGCGGTGGCCTCGACGGCGGTCAGCACCCCGAAGTTGGCGCCCGCGCCGCGCATCGCCCAGAACAGGTCGGGGCGGTGGTCGGCGTCGGCCCGCACGAGCTCCCCGTCGGCGGTGACGACCTCGACGGCGGTGATGTTGTCGATGGTCAGCCCGTGGGCGCGGGAGAGGTAGCCCAGCCCGCCGGTGGTGGCCAGGCCGCCGACCCCGACGCCCCCGTGGTCGCCCGAGCCGAGCGCGAGCCCGTGGGGTGCCAGCGCGGAGGCGACGGCGCCCCAGCGGGCCCCGGCGCCGAGCCGCACCAGTCCGGTGCCGGGGTCCAGGACCCGGACGCCGTCCATGCGGGAGAGGTCGACCACGACGCCGCCGTCGCCGGTGGAGCGGCCGCTGATGCCGTGGCCGCCGCTGCGGACGTGGAGCGGGGCGTCCTGGGCCCGTGCGTAGGCCAGGGCCGAGGCGACCCCTTCGGCGTCGCCCGGCCGCAGGACCAGTCCGGGGCTGCCGTGCTGCATGTAGCCGTGGCGGACCTTGGCGTAGCCCTTGTCCCCGGGCTCGACGGCGTCGGCGCGCAGGGCCTCGGGGACGGCGTCGTAGTCGATGCCGGTGCGGCGGGCGGCCAGGGCGGCGACGGGGCGGACCGGCCCCGTCGGGGTGCCCGCTCCGGCGCGCTCGGCGGCCACGGCCTCACGCAGGGCCGGGGCGACCTCGGCCGCGAGGGTCTGGAGGGTGCGGGGGTCGTCGGAGGCGGCGATGAACGTGGAGAAGCCGTGTTCGAGGACGAGCGGGAGCAGTTCCTCCACCCACTGCTCGGGCGGCCCCTGGAGGAAGCCGCGGTTCGTCGGCAGGAAGGCGTTCTGGGCGAGGTTGAGCATCCGGCGGACCTGTCGGGGGTCGCGGCCGGCCTCCAGGGCGGCCTCGTCGACGGTCTTGTTGGACGAGGCCATGTCCTCGGGCCGCAGGTAGCCGAGGCTGGGCAGCCAGCCGTCGGCCTTGGCTCCGACCAGGCGGAGCATGCGGGGCTTGTAGGCGCCGAGGTGGATGCCGATGTCGTGGGCGGGGGCGGGCCCCCTCTTCATGCCCCGGACGGAGTGGTGCTCGCCGTCGAGGCGGACCCCGCCGCGGGCGTCGGTGTCCCAGACGGCCCGGATGACGTCGATGCCCTCGCCGAGCGCGTCGACGGACTGGCGCGGGGTCAGGCGTCGCGCGCCCATGGCCTCGATGCCGTCCCAGAAGGCCCCGGCGCCGAGGCCGAGCTCGAACCGGCCGCGGGAGAGCAGGTCGAGACTGGCCGCCGAGCGGGCCAGCATCGCGGGGCCGCGCAGGGGCAGGTTGAGCACGTTGCCGGACACCCTGATCCGGGTGGTGCGGGCGGCCACCCAGCTGAGCAGGGTCCAGGTGTCGAGGAACGCGGGGTTGTAGGGGTGGTCCTGGTAGGTGACCAGGTCCAGCCCCGCCTCGTCCGCGATTTCGGCCAGGGTGACGGCCCGGTCGGGGTCCTGCGCCGCGGGCGTGACGAAGGCGCCGAACTCCAGCGGATGTCCGTAGTCGGGCATGGGGCTTCTCCTCGGAGGGGGCGAAACTAGTTTGTTCAGCAAATGATGTTGGCAACAACTTATCTTAGCCACCACGTATTCCTGATACTCTCGGGGACATGACGACCACCACTCCGGACAGCGGACCCGGCACGACCCTGGGGTGGTCCCTGGCCGTCGTGCTGCGCCGCTGGCACGAGCTCACGGAGGCCTCGCTCACCGACATCCCGCACGGCAGCCGCGGCTACCACGTCCTCACCGCGGCGGTCCACGCCGAGCCGCCCACCCAGGCGGCCCTGGCCGAGCGCCTGCTGATCGACCGCAGCGTGATGACCTACCTGCTCGACGACCTGGAGGAGGCCGGGCTGGTGCGCCGCCGGGTCGACCCCGGCGACCGCCGGGTGCGGCGGGTGTGCGCCACCGAGCGCGGGCGCGAGGTGCTGGCCGGCGCCCGCGACCGGGTGGACCGCGTCGAGGAGCGCGTGCTGGCCGGCGTGGACGAGCCCTCCCGGGCCCTGTTCCGCGCGAGCGCCCTGCGCGCGGCGACCAGCATCCAGGAGTCCTCCCCGACCACCGACCCCTGTCTCGCGGTACACGAGGTCGTGGGCGGGGGCGACGGGCCCGCCGGGGGGCGCGGGGGCGGGCGCGCTCGGCGCGGAGCCTGAGCGGACGCACCCCGCCGCCGGCCCGCCCGCAGCTCGGCGCAGCTCGGCGCGGGTCGGCGCCGGACCGGAACGTCACCGCGAGTCGATAGGCTCCCAGGGTCCACGAACCGCGTGACGAGGGGAACCACCCGAGGTGTCCGAGGCTGTCGAACAGGTCAACGCCGTCCTTGACCGGATGGGCGCCCCCGGCGCCCTGGCTCCCCGGCTGCTGGCCGCACTGGGACCGGGCGCCGCCGCGGACCTGGACGCGAACCCCTGGCTGCTGCTGCGCCTCCCGCAGGTGACCGTGGAACAGGCCGACTTCTGCGCGCGCAGGCGCCTGGGCGACGCCGCCCGCCCCGACGACCCCCGCCGCCTGACGGCCCTGACCGCCCACGTGCTGCGGCTGGCCGCACGCCGCGGCAACACCGTCGTGGAGGAGAAGCGGCTCGCGGCGGCCGTCGGCAAGCTCGGGGTGGCCGCCCCCGCGGCGGCCCTGGAGGCGGCCGCGGCCGACGGGAGCGCGGTGGTGCTGGAGAGCACCGACGAGCCCGACGACGACTTCGACTTCGAGGAGGGCGGGGTCCCGGAGCTGCCCGAGGACACCGACCGCTACTACGCCCTGGCGGACGTGGGCGGCGCCGAACAGCGCCTGGGCGAGGAACTGCTGCGGCTGATCAGCGGCAACGACCCGATCATGGACACGGCGACCGCCGGGGAGACCGTGGAGGCCGCCGAGGAGCGGGGCGGGTTCTCGGTCTCCGACCGGACCCGCGAGGCCGTGGTGACCGCGGCCCTGCGCCCGGTGACCGTGCTGAGCCACGGACCGGGCGACGCCGGGGAGATCGCCAGGGCCCTGCTCTGCCTGCACGCGATCGCCGCCGACAGCCGGGTGGGGATCGCGGTGGCCGCGCCGACCGCACAGGCCGCGGCGGCCCTCGACGCCGAGATCGCGCGCGTCCGCGGGACGGACGCCGGGCCCGGCGACGGCCCCGCGCGGGACGCCTCCGGCGAGGGGGACCGGGCAGCGGCCCCCTCCCCGGCCGGGGACCCCGGCGGCGGGGGCGGACCGGCCGAGGAGGAGGGCTCCGGGACCCCCGGCGCCCCCGGGGAGGACGCCGGGGACGGGGAGGACGCCGGGGACGGCGAACAAGGATCTCCGGAGGGCGGGGACGCCGGGGACGGCCCCGCAGCGCCCGCGCCCCTGCGCGCGGTCCCGCTGGCCGCCCTGACGGCCGGGGCTCCCCTGGCGGTCGGGCTCGTCGTGCTGTGCGAGGCCATGTCCGTGGGCGCCGCCCGCGCCGCCGAACTGGCCGCGGCGTGCCCCGACGGGGCCCACCTGGTCCTCGTGGCCGACCCCCACCAGGCCCCGTCCGCCGCACCGGGGCGGGTCGCGCTCGACATCGCCGCCTCGCGGACCGCGCACGTGGCGGAGATCGCCGGCGCCGAGGCCCCCGGGCCCCTCGCCGAACTCGCGGCGGCCGTGGCCTCCGGCGGCGTCCCCGAGGTGGAGGCGCCCGGGCGCGAGGTCGTGCGGGTGCCCGCCTCCTCCGCGGAGGAGGCCGCGCACCGGGTGGTACAGCTGGTGACCGACTCCATCCCGCGCGCGCTGGGCATCGGCTCCGAGGACGTCCAGGTGGTGGCCGCCCGCGAGGACGGACCGGCGGGCACGCGCTCGCTCAACGCCGGGTGCAAGGAGCGGTTGAACCCCGGCCCCGGCGCGCACGGGGGGTTCGACGTCGGCGACCGGGTGCTGCTGGCCGCCTCGGGACCCGGCTTCGCCCCGGGCGACACCGGGTACCTGCGCGAGGTGGACGGGGAGGCCGTGGTGGAGCTCTCCGGCGGCGCCCGGGTGAGGGTCGCCGACCCGGCGGCGCTGCGCCACGGCTGGGCGGTGACGGTGGCCGCCGCGCACGGCGGCCTCTGGCCCGCCGTGGTGGCGGTGTTCCCGCCCGAGGTCCCCGTGTCACGCCCTCAGGTGTACACGGCGCTGACGCGCGCCACCCGGCACGTGTCGGTCGTGGACGCCACCGCGGGCGCGCTGGAGACGGGCGTGCGCGACAACGCCGCCCTGGAGCGCTCGACCCTCCTGGTCCGGATCCTGCGCGAGGGGTAGCCCCACTCGGTCGCCCGGGCTCGGCGTCCCGGCCGGGACGGGGCGGGACGGCCCTCAGCGGGCGTACTGGCGGCACTCACCCGTGAAGACGGAGGCGAGCTCGGCCCCGAGCACCGCCCGCGCCAGCTCGGCGGCGCCGGGGCTCCCCCGGTGGACCCGGGTGGCCAGCCCCTCCGTGACCGCGCCCAGGCGGGCGGCGGCCGCGTCGGCGTCGAGGTCGGGCGCCACCTCGCCGCACTCCACGCCGTTGCCCACGGCGCGGACGAGTTCGGCGTGCATGGCGGCTCCGGCCCGGGCGTCCACCTCGGCCAGGGCCGGGTTGTCCAGCGCCCGTCCGGCGAAGGTCCGGATCACGCGGAACTCCGCGCGTCGGGGCCCGTCCAGCGGCAGGTGCTCGGCCAGGGCCGCGCCGAGGATCTCGGCGATGGTCCGCTCGTGGCGGGCGCCCGTCCTGACGATGTCGGCGACACGGGCGGCGACGTCGCCGCTGACGCGCTCGAACGCGTGCAGCAGCATGTCGTCCTTGGACGGGAAGTAGTGCTGCACGAGCCCGACCGACATCCCCGCGCGGGCGGCGGTGCGGGCCACGGTGACGGAGCCGAGGCCGCTGTCGGCGATCAGCTCGCACACGGCCCCGGTGATCTGCGCCCGCCGGTGGGCGTGGTCTGCGGTTCTGGGCACCGCAAGACGGTACCAGGGCTCCGACGTGACCATACAGCCGTACGGCGGTGGCGGTGGCGGTGGCGCGGGCGCCCGCGAGGAGGGCGGCATCGGGCAGCCGGAGGACGACGTGGCCGGGCGGTGGCCCGTGCGCCCTCGCCGAGGAGGGGTGCGCGCCCCGCCGACCGGTGCCCCGGGCTCAGACCCGGTCGAGGAAGCCCCCGTCGACGACCAGGTTCTGCCCGGTGACGAACGAGGCCGCCGGGCTGGCGAGGAAGACCACCGAGCGGGCGACCTCCTCGGGGCGGCCCAGGCGTCCGTAGGGGATGCGCTCGCGGATGCTCTCGTAGAACGCGGGGTCGTTCTCGCGGCGGCGCTCCCACCCCCCGCCGGGGAACTCGGTCGGACCGGGAGAGACGGTGTTGACCCGCACCCCGTCCGGCGCCCACGCACGGGCCAGCGAGGACGCGTGGTGGTTGAGCGCCGCCTTGACGGCGCCGTAGGACCGCGGCCCGGCGGGCGCGGTGGTGTGCAGTGCGGAGGTCGTGGAGACCAGCACGACCGCGCCGCCGCGCCCGGAGGCGCGCAGATGGGGGCCGGCCGCCCCGGTCAGCCGCACGAACGGCATCAGGTCGGCGTCGAACCCGCGCTGCCACTGGTCCGCGGTGGGGGCGCTGCCGCCGGACACGTTGGACACCAGCACGTCCAGCCCGCCGAGCGCCGTCACCGCCTCGTCGACGAAGGACGGCAGCGCGTCGTGGTCCGTGACGTCCAGCTCGCGGGAGAACACCTTCACGCCGGTCCCGCGCAGCTCCTCGGCGGCCCGGGCGAGGGGTTCGGGGCCGCGGGCGCAGATCGCGAGGTCGGCGCCCTCCTCCGCGAACGCCTGGGCGACGGCGCGGCCGATCCCGCGGCTCGCCCCGGTGACGACCACCCGTGCCCCTGACAGTCCCAGATCCATCCGTCCGTACCTCCGACGCCGTCGTGCTTCCCGGGTTTTCGCGGCCGTCCACCAGGGTCACACGGAAGGCGCCGGGCACACGGGTGCACACGCCGCGACCGGCCCCGGGACGGCACGCGGTCGGGAGCCCAGGGACCCCCGACCGCGTCAACCTACCGCACCGGGGTGCGGGCCTCCGGCGGCCGGGTCAGGCCCCGGTGGAGTGGAAGCCGCCGTCGACGTGGACGGTCTCGCCGGTCGTCGCCGGGAACCAGTCGGACAGCAGCGCCACGACGGCCTTCGCCGCGGGCTCAGGGTTGGTCATGTCCCAGCCCAGCGGGGCGCGCTCGGGCCAGTTCTGGGCCAGTTCGGCGAAGCCGGGGATGCTGCGGGCGGCCATGGTGCTGAGCGGCCCGGCGGAGACCAGGTTGACCCGGATGTCCCGGTCGCCGACGTAGCGCGCCAGGTAGCGGGCGGTGGAGGCGAGCGCGGACTTCGCGACGCCCATCCAGTCGTAGGTGGGGTAGGACACGCTGTTGTCGAAGTCGAGGGCCACGACCGAGCCGCCCCCGCCCATCAGCGGCATCAGGGAGGTGGTCAGGGACTTCAGGGAGAACGTGGACGTGTGCATGGCGGTGGCCACGTCCGGCCACTCCGTGTTGAGGAAGTTCCCGCCCAGGGCGTCCTGCGGCGTGAACCCGATGGAGTGGACGATGCCGTCGAGGCCGTCGACGTGCTCGCCGACGCGGGCCGCGAGGGTGCCGAGCTGCTCGTCGTCGGTGACGTCGAGCTCCAGGACGGGGGGCGTCTCGGGCAGGCGCTTGGCGATGCGCTCCACCAGGCTCATCCGGCCGTAACCGGTGAGCACGAGCGTGGCGCCCTGCTCCTGGGCGAGGCGCGCCACGTGGAAGGCGATGGAGGAGTCGGTGAGCACCCCGGTGACGAGGATGCGCTTACCTTCGAGGATTCCCATGGTTCGGGTGGTCCGTCCTGTCTTGCTGTTCCGGAGGGGGAGCTCCGGTGGCTGCGGTCTGCGGAGTGCGGGGAACGGCCGGCGGCCGGGCGGGGCGGCTCAGTGCCCCATGCCGAGGCCGCCGTCCACGGGGATGACGGCGCCGGTGATGTAGGCGCCCCCCGGGCCGGTGAGGAAGCTCACGGTCCTGGCGATGTCCTCGGCCGAGCCGAGGCGCCCCAGCGGGACGTTCTTCTTGATCTCCGCCTGGCGGTCCTCGCTCAGGACCGCGGTCATGTCGGTCTCGACGAAGCCGGGGGCGACCACGTTGACCGTGATGTTGCGCGAGCCGAGCTCGCGGGCGAGGGAGCGCCCGAAGCCGACCAGGCCGGCCTTGGACGCGGCGTAGTTGGCCTGGCCGCCGGAGCCGAGGAGGCCCACCACGGACGAGATGAGGACGACGCGGCCGGAGCGCTTGCGCATCATGCCGCGCACCGCGCGCTTGGTGACGCGGAACGAACCGGTGAGGTTGGTGTCCACGACGGACGAGAAGTCGTCCTCGCTCATCAGGGCCAGGAGCTGGTCCTTGGTGATCCCGGCGTTGGCGACGAGCACCTCGACGGGGCCCTGCGCCTCCTCGACCTCCTTGAAGGCGGCGTCCACCTGGGCGGAGTCGGTGATGTCGCAGCGGACGCCGAGCAGGCCCTCCGGCGGTTCGCCGGAACGGTAGGTCACCGCGACGGAGTCTCCACCGGCGGCCAGCTCACGGGCGATGGCCAGGCCGATTCCGCGGTTGCCGCCGGTGACCAGTACCGAGCGCGACATAGGGGCTCCTCTTCTCCTGCGGCTGCTGTGATCAGCCACGACGTGATGTTCCGGGGGTGGGATCGCATTGCAGCGTACCGAGCTACCGGCCGGTAGACGCAACTGAGGCGGAGAGCGACATCGCCCTCCATATCGCCACCAAGCGGCCGGACCTGCCCCGATGCGGCCCCACCGCGTCGGCGCGGGCGGCGCCGCCCGTCGCCGCGCCGCGCGGAGTGACGGTTGTCTCGCCGGACGGGATACGGGCTCTCAGCCCCTCACCAGGCAGAAGGGATGGCCGGCCGGGTCGGTGAGGACCCGCCACACCCCCTTGCCCGGCTGGTGGTCCGGTCTGCCCGCGCCCAGCTCCAGCAGCCGGGCCTCCGCCTCGTCCAGGTCCTCGACCGCGAAGTCGAGGTGGGACTGCTGGGGGACGGTCTGGTCGGGCCAGCGCGGAGCCCGGTAGCCGTCGACCCGCTGGAAGCCGACGAAGAGCCCGTCCCCCCGTGTGAGGCCGGCGAAGTCGGCACCCGATCCCGGGTGGGGTTCGAGGCCGGTGGCCTGCTGGTAGAACGCCGCCAGGGCCACAGGATCAGCGCAGTCGAGTGTGATCGCGGTCAACTTCATCAGTGGGGGCATGGGCACCTCCGTGCCGGTCGGTGGACGTGCGCGGGATCTGTCGGAGACGGATGTCCTCCTGCCGCGCCGGGCCTCGGACGACAGCCGCGGCCCGTGCCGGGGCTCCCCGCAACGGTTCAGGCCCACCCCGCGTCGTGGGCGAGGATGGCGGCCTGGACCCGGTTGGACATGCCCATCTTGGCCAGGATGCGGCTGACGTGCGCCTTCACCGTGGCCTCCCGCATCCCCAGGGCCCGGCCCGCCTCGGCGTTGGACATGCCCTGGGCCACCGCCACGAGCACCGACCGCTCCCGCTCGCTCAGCACCGACAGGCGCCGCGCCGCCTCCTCGCGCCCCGCGGCCGAGTCGGCGGGAGCGGGCGAGGCGAAGCGTTCGAGCATGCGCTTCGTGACGCTGGGGGCGAGCATGGCGTGGCCCTCGTGCACGGTGCGCACCGCGGCGATGAGGTCGCGCGGCGGCGTGTCCTTGAGCAGGAAGCCCACCGCCCCGGCGCGCAGCGCGCTGTGCACGTACTCGTCCAGGTCGAACGTGGTCAGCAGGACCACGCGGGGCGGTTCGGACAGGGACGTGAGGCGGCCGGCGGCGGTGATCCCGTCGGTGCCGGGCATGCGGATGTCCAGCAGGACCACGTCGGGGCGGAGCTCCTCGGCGAGGCGTACGGCCTCCTCCCCGTCTCCCCCCTCCCCCACGACCTCGATGTCGGGGGCGGAGTCCAGGATCATCCGCAACCCCGACCTGACCAGGAGTTCGTCGTCGACCAGGAGTGTGCGGATCACCGTGCGGGTCCTCTCGTGTCGGTGTGCGAAGGCAGCGGCGACCGCGCCGGCCGCCGTCGGCGGCCCCGGGCGCGGCGGCCCGGCGGGCCGGGGCGCCCGGGCCCCTCGGCGGGGTTCACTCCGCGTCCCGGTCCGGGCGGCCGTCGGTTGGCAAGATAGCGCGCATCCGCCACCCCCCGTCGGGGCACACCCCCGCGCTGAGGCTGCCCCCCGCCAGCACCACGCGCTCGTGGAGGCCGGTCAGCCCGAACCCGCTCTGCGGCATGGGCACGGTCGGCGCGGGCGCGGGCTCGTTGGCGACCTCGACCTCGACCTGGCGGGGGCCGTGGTGCAGGCGCACGGCGACCTCCGCACCGGGGGCGTGCTTGGCCGCGTTGGTCAGCCCCTCCTGGACGATCCGGTAGGCGGTGCGCTCGATCCCCGGCGCCAGGGGCCGCACCCGCCCCGTCTCCTCCCTGCGCACGACCATGCCCGCGGCGCTCCACTCGGCGACGAGCCGGTCCAGGTCCGCCAGGACGGGCTGGGGCGCCGTGGGCGCGGCGGCGGTCGTCTCGTCGCGCAGCACTCCGAGGATCCCGCGCAGCTCGGACAGCGCCTCCCGTCCCGTGGTGCGGATCAGACCCGCGGCCTCCACCGTCCGGGCGTCCTCCGAGGACACCTCCAGCCCGCCCGCGTGCAGCACCATGAGGCTGACCCGGTGGGCGACCACGTCGTGCATCTCCCGGGCGATACGGGTGCGCTCGGTGGTGAGGGCCTGCTCGGCCATCAGGTGCTGTTCGCGTTCGAGTCTCTCGGCCCGCTCGTGGAGCCGTTCGACCAGCTGGCGCCTGGTCCCGATCCACAGGCCCGCCGTCACCGGGACGACGAGGAAGAACACCACGGCGATGACGTACGTGAGGCCGTTGGTCCCGTATCCGCCGCCGGTGGCCAGGCACAGCAGGGCGAACCAGGCGGCGACCAGCCTGCGGTTGTCGAAGTAGACGGCGTAGGAGTAGATGGCGATCGAGGCCGGGACGAAGTTGCCGAAGCCCGCCAGGAGGACGACCGCGATCAGGAGCAGCCACTTGGGCCGGGTGCGCCGGAACAGGATGGCGGCGGCCGCCGCGAAGGCCGGGACCACGGAGAGGACGACGGCGAGGCCGAGCAGCGCGATCATCGCGCTCACGGACCCGGAGCGCGAGAGGACGGCGGATCCGGACTCGAACGCACCTCGGAAGACACCGTTCGCGCCCACCTGGAGGAGCAGGCTCAGCGGAAGGGTCCCCAGGGCGTAGAGCCAGTCGGCGATGCGGAGCCTGCGGTCCCACCACCACTGCCAGTTGCTCCGCCACCGGGCGCCGACGGACCGCCCCCTGTCGTTGACCCAGGTCCTCATGGTGCGGATTCTACGGGCGGCTCCCGCCGGTCCCCCGCGTCCGACGGCCGTCCCGCCGCGCCGCCACGACCATTCGACTTTCGCGTCATCGCAGGTCATAGCCGCCATGTCGGCCGAATAACACGGACAGTGACGGGGCCGCCCCCGACGAAAGTCGGCGGGTCGGCCAGACGAAGGAGTCCCGAACCCGCCGCGCACCCCTCCTTCGGCCGACCCCGGGATCGGCCCAGCGGTGGACGCCCCGGCGGCCCCCGCGGCCCTAGCGTTGTGGTGTGCCGGGCCGGACGAGAGGTCCCCCGGCGCGGGCAACACCGATCAACCACCTCCCGTACATCCGTCGTCCCACCGTCTCTGGAGCTGTCTGTCGTGACCGAGTCCACTGTGAAAACCGTCCCCCCGGTCGCCTCGCCACCGGTCGTGGTCGCGCGGGGCCTCACCAAGACCTACGACACCGGCGACAGCAAGGTCCACGCCCTGGCCGGGGTCGACGTGGAGTTCCACCGGGGCGCGTTCACCGCGATCATGGGCCCCTCCGGCTCCGGCAAGTCCACGCTGATGCACTGCCTGGCCGGGCTGGACGTGGCGACGTCCGGCACCGTGCACCTGGGGCGCACCCAGATCACCGGTCTGCGCGACGCCGAGCTGACCCTGCTGCGCCGCGACCGGATCGGGTTCATCTTCCAGTCGTTCAACCTGTTGCCGATGCTCACGGCCGAGCAGAACATCCTGCTGCCCTCCCAGATCGCCAGGCGCGCGGTCGACAAGGAGCGCTTCGAGCACATCGTCGACGTGGTCGGCCTGCGCGACCGGCTCCACCACCTGCCCGCGAAGCTCTCCGGCGGGCAGCAGCAGCGCGTGGCCGTCGCCCGCGCCCTGCTCAACGCCCCCGAGGTCGTCTACGCCGACGAGCCCACCGGCAACCTGGACTCGCGTTCGGGCTCGGAGGTCCTGGCCTTCCTGCGCGGCTCCGCCCGCGACCTGCACCAGACCATCGTCATGGTCACCCACGACCCCGTCGCGGCCTCCTACGCCGACCGCGTGGTGTTCCTCCGCGACGGCCGCCTGGTGGACGAGGTCCTCGAGCCCACCGCCGAACTGGTCTCCGCGCGGCTGCTGAAGCTGGAAGAGGTCTGATCCATGCTGCGCACCACACTCGCCGGGCTGCGGATGCACAAGTCCCGGTACTTCACCACGGTGATGGCCATCCTGCTCGGCGTCATGTTCGTCTCCGGCACGATGGTGTTCGCCGACACGCTGAACGCCAACTACGAGAAGTCCGTCATGGGCTCCGCGACCAGCGTCGACGCGATCGCGGTCCCCGCCGCCGAGGAGCCGGCGGACCCGGCGGAGCCCTCGGAGCCGGAACCGCTGACCGAGGCCCAGCTGGACGGCGTCCGGGCCCTGCCCGAGGTGGCCGGGGCCGACGGCATCGTCAGCGGACAGGCCGTGCTCCTGGACCGTGACGGCCGCGCGTTCGGCTTCATGCCGCCCGCCGCCATCTCCATCGGGGAGACCAGCCGCTTCTCCGCGGACGAGGGCGAGCTGCCCGGGGGCCCCGACGAGCTGGCCCTGGCCAGCTCCACCGCCGAGCAGGCGGGCTTCGGGGTCGGCGACACGGTGACGGTGCTCGACCCCGCGCAGGAGGAGCGCGAGTTCACCGTGACCGGCCTGGTCGACTTCGGCGTGGACCCGGGCTACAGCTACGGCGGCGCGCTCGTCTTCTCCCCCGACACCGTCGGGGAGATGACCGGCGCCACCGGCTACACCGAGATCGACGTGCTCGCCTCGGAGGGCCACACCGACGAGCAGGCCGCCGAGGCCGTCGCGGCCCTGCTGGGCGACAGCGCGGACGTGCAGACGGGCGAGGCCTTCGGCCTGGAGATGGCCGAGTCCGCCGGCGGCGACACCGCGATGATGCGGACCGCGCTGCTGCTGTTCGCGTTCATCGCCATGTTCGTGGCGGGGATCGTCATCTACAACACCTTCGCCATCCTCATCGCGCAGCGCCAGCGGGAGATGGCCCTCCTGCGCTGCGTCGGCGCCAAGCGCGGCCAGGTGTTCCGGTCCGTCCTGCTGGAGTCGGTGGCGGTCGGGCTGATCGCCTCCGCCCTCGGCGTCCTGGCGGGCGTCGGCATCGGCATGGCCGGTGCGGCGTTCGGCGGCCCGCTGCTGGGCATGGGCGGCTCGGTCCCCGTGGTGATCACGCCGTCTGCCGTGATCGTGGGCCTGGCGGTCGGCACCGTGGTGACCGTCTGCTCCGCCCTGGTCCCGGCCACGCGGGCCACCCGGGTCCCGCCGCTGGCCGCGCTGCGCACCAGCGCGACCGCGGGCGGCCTGGAGAAGGGCACCGGCTGGATGCGCGTCGTGTTCGGCGTCCTGACCTTCCTGGTCTCGGCCGCGCTGGTGGCCCTGACGCAGGTGTCCGGCCCGAACCAGATGGGGCCGGTCATCGTGACGGCGGCCGCCCTGATCGCCTTCGTGGGCGTGGTCGTGCTGGGCCCGCTCCTGGTGCGCGGCATCGTCCGCCTGGTCGGCGTCCCGCTGCGCAGGGTCGGCGTGCCCAGCATGCTGGCGGTGGACAACTCCACCCGCAGCCCGCGCAGGGCCGCCACCGCGATGATCGCCCTGACGGTGGGCGCCACGCTCATCACGGGCTACTCGGTGGTCAGCGCCTCCCTGGAGTCCACCATGACCCGGATGCTCGACGAGCAGTTCCCGGTGGACTACCAGGTCAGCGCCCAGTACTCGATGGACGGCGCCTCCGGCGGCGACACCGTCGCCGAGGAAGCCCCCGCGGAGGACGGCGCCTCCGGCGAGGACGCGCAGGACGGCGCCGGGACGGACGGCGCCCCGGCCGAGGACACCGTGCAGTCCCCGCCCGAGGGCGCGCAGGAGGGGCAGGAGGGCGAGGCCCCGGCCGACGGCGCGTCGCCCGAGGACGCCGCGGCCGAGGACGGCGCGGCCTCCCCGGAGGAGGGGGCCGACACGTCCGCGTCCGGGGAGACCGGCATGCCCCTCGTCCCCACCGAGGTCGAGCACGCCCTCGCGGAGAGCCCCCTCCTGGACAAGGTGATCGCCCAGCGCGGAGGCACGGTCGAGGGCTACGACGCCTCCCCCGTGGGTTCGCTCTCCGTCAGCACCTACGACGGCGCCGAGCTCGGCGTCGACATCACCGGCGAGACCGTCGAGGGCGAGATCTCCGGTTTCGGTCCCGGCGAGGTGCTGCTCTCCGAGGGGCTGGCCGGCGGCCTGGGCGTGGGCGACACCCTCACCCTGCCGTCCCCGGACGGCGAGGTCGACCTGGAGGTCGCCGCGGTCCTGGCCGACGCCCAGACCCTGTGGGGCGCGGTCGTCTCCCCGGAGGACTTCGCCACGCTGTTCCCCGACACCACCGACAGCGAGATGGTCTACGTCCGCGCGGCCGAGGGCGCCGACGCCTCCGAGGTGCGCGACGCCGTCTACACGGCGGTGGACGACCACCCGACCATGCAGGTCATGTCGGTGGCCGAGATGAAGAACCAGTTCTCGGACATGATGGACATCGCCTTCTACACCATCGCGGCGATGCTGGGCCTGGCGATCGTCATCGCGGTGTTCGGCATCTCCAACACGATGGCGCTGTCGGTGCTGGAGCGCACCCGCGAGTCCGCCCTGCTGCGCGCGCTGGGCCTGGCCAAGGGGCAGCTGCGCCGGATGCTGGGCGTCGAGGCGGTCCTGCTGTGCCTGATCGGCGCCGGCATCGGCATCGTGCTGGGCGTGGTGTTCGGCTGGGCGGCGGGCGCGGCGACCCTGCCCGACATGGTGCTCACCGTTCCGGCCGGGCAGATCGCGGTGTTCATCGCCGTGGCCGTGCTCGCGGGCCTGCTGGCGTCCGTGCTGCCCGCCCGCCGGGCCGCCGGGGCCTCCATCACGGGGGCGCTCGCCAGCGAGTAGGGGCAGGTCACATCCTGCACAACTCGGGGACAAGAGACGCGGGGGCCCCCCCGCGGGGGGGGGGGCGCCCCCGACCGGGGGCGCGGGGGGGTGGGGGTGGTGGGGAATGGGTGGGGAGCGGCCGCGATGGGGGCCGGGGCGGGGGGGGGCCCCGGCGGCCTCCCTCCGGGGGGCGCTCCCCTGCGTGTTGGGCCCGCACAACCCCTCCAAAACGCGGGCACAACTGACGGGCGCCCCCCCGGGGGGGGGGGGGTCCGCGCCGTACTGTGGACCGGGGGTGTGTGCTGTGTCTGGATCTGCTTCGGTACCGGCGACGAGCGGCGCGGTGGCCTGGGGGACACCGGCCGCCCGGTGGATGCTGACCGCCACCGTGCTCGGCTCGGGGATGGCCTTCCTCGACTCGACGGTGGTGACGGTGGCGCTGCCCGCCGTCCAGGAGGACCTGGACACGGGGCTGTCCGGGTTGCAGTGGATCGTCAACGGCTACATGGTGACGCTCTCCGCGCTCATCCTGCTCAGCGGCTCCCTGTCGGACCGGTTCGGCAGGGTCCGCCTGTTCATGGCGGGCGTGGCCGTGTTCGCCCTGGCGTCGGCGCTGTGCACGTTCGCGCCCACCCTGGAGTGGCTGATCGCCGGACGCGTGGTGCAGGGCGTGGGCGGCGCCCTGCTCACCCCGGGGAGCCTGGCCATCCTCCAGGCGGGCTTTCGCGAGCAGGACCGCGCACGGGCGATCGGGGCGTGGTCCGGGCTGACCGGGGTGGCCTCGGCGGTGGGGCCGTTCGTGGGCGGCTGGCTGGTACAGATCGGCGACTGGCGCCTCATCTTCCTCATCAACCTGCCGATCGCCGCGGCGGTGCTGGCGATCGCCTGGTTCAAGGTGCCGGAGTCGCGCGACGCCCAGGCCCCCCGGAGGCTGGACTACCCGGGCGCGCTGCTGGGGGTCGTGGCCCTGGGCGGGATCACCTACGCGCTGATCCAGTGGGGCGCGGTCGGCGGCACCCCGGCCGTGTGGACCGGCGTGGTGGTCGGCGTGCTGTCCCTGGGCGCCTTCCTCGCGGTGGAGGCGCGCACCGCGAACCCCATGCTGCCCCTGGGGATCTTCTCCTCCACCCCGTTCAGCGTGACGAACGCGGCGACGGTCCTGATCTACGGATCGCTGGGGCCCCTCCTGTTCCTGCTGGTCATCCACCTCCAGGAGGTGGGCGGGTACTCGCCGGTCGCGGCGGGGGCCGCGTCGCTGCCGATCACGCTCCTGATGCTCGCCCTCTCCGCGCGCTCGGGCAAGCTCGCCGCCCGGATCGGCCCGCGGCCCCAGCTGGTGGCGGGCCCGCTGCTGCTGGCCGCGGGGTTCGTGCTGCTGTCCCGCCTGGGCCCGGACGCGCCCTACCTGACGGGGGTGCTCCCCGGGGTCCTCCTGGTGGCGCTGGGGCTGTCGACGACGGTGGCGCCGCTGACGGCGACGGTGCTCGCGTCGGTGTCCGAGCGGCACGCGGGGCTGGCGTCGGGGGTGAACAACACGTTCGCGCGCGCCGCGCAGCTCATCGGCGTGGCCGCCGTCCCCGTCCTGGCGGGGATCGGCGGCTCCGGGAGCCAGGGGTCCGGATCGGGCGCCGCGTCGGCGGAGATCGCCCAGGGGTTCGGCCCGGCGATGCTGATACTGGCGGGCCTGTGCGTCCTGGCCTCCCTGTGCGCGCTGGCGCTGCCGCGCGGGCGGATGCCCGAGGCCGCGGAGGCGGCCGAACGCGGTGCGATGGCCGAAGAGGCCGGTGCCGTGGCCCCGCGCGCCGACGACCAGCCGCTGCGGTTCTGCGGTGTGGCGGGGCCGCCGCTGCGCTCGTGCCCGGGTTCGACGGCCGGGGAGATCTCGGACGGCCGGGGGCCGGGCGCGCCGCCCTCCTGAGGGACCTGTCCTCCTGAGGGACACTGTGCGCGAGACCCCGGCCCCTTCCCCGGCTTCGGGGCGCACCGCCCTTCCGAGGTACACGGGGCCGGCCGCGTGCGGGACCCCGGAACTGCCGCCGGGGAGGAGCGCCCGCCCGCCGGGCCGGGGCAGCGCGCGGCCCCGGGGGCCGGAGGGGCTGCC
>NZ_JBEXSY010000056.1:0-11129 GCF_040613895.1 Nocardiopsis sp. NPDC006198
CTCACGGACAACCCTGTTGTTTTGGGGCTCCGCTTCGCTTTGCCCCGGGGTTCGGGCGCCTTGAGGCCGGTGTGCTTCGTCCTCGTCTGCGCCTGCCGCTCGTTCCTCGCTCGCGGCTTGACTCGTCCTGCAGCACCCCGGCGGCGCCCTCACGCACAACCCCCAGGGGCGGGGTCGGCTTGCACCGGCCACCCCCGGGGCGGGGCGTGAGGCTACGGGGCCTGCTGCTTCATGAGGAGCTGCAGCTGCGTGAACAGCCGTTCTCCCGGGTCGCCCAGGTCGATCCCGCTCACCGAGGCGGCCCTGCGCACCCGGTACCTCAGGGTGTTGGGGTGGATGTGCAGCCGCTCCGCCGCCGCCCGCGCGTCACCGAACGCCTCCAGGTAGGCCAGCAGCGAGTGCACCAGGTCGGCGCCGCCCGCACGGTCGTACTCGATCAACCGGCTCACCCTCGGGTCGCGCAGGGACGGGTCCTCCCGCAACCGGGCCAGCGTCTCGCCGATCAGCACCCGCGAGCGCACGTCGGAGATGGTCGCCACCTCCCAGTCCAGGTGCCGCTCCAGGTCGCGGCCCATCGCGTCCAGCACGCGGTCGGCCTCGGCGCGCGAGTCCGGCACGTCCGCCAGCCGCTCCATCAGCGACCCCACCGCCCCCTGCACCCGCGCCCCCAGGGCCGCGCGCGCCGCCGCCACCGTCTTGCGCGTGAGGGCCAGCACCGACTGTTCCACCCCCCGCCACCCCTCCCTGCCGCGCTCCAGGTCCGGCAGCAGCACGTACACCCGGCCGCCCAGCTCCGTCACCAGGGCGCTGCGGCGGTACGCGGCGGTGTGCACCGACACCAGGTCGATCATCCGGCGCCGGCGCAGCTCGCGGGCGGGCCGGTCGGGACGCTCCTCGCCGGCTCCGTCCGGAGCCTCCAGCAGCGAGAACGCCACCACCAGCGCGCCGCGGTCGGCGTGCACCTCCACCGTGTCGGCCAGGGCCCCCGCGTCGATCCTCCCCTCCAGCAGGCTCGACAGGAGGTCCTCACGGAGCCGCAGCCCCGCACTGGCCTGGCTGCGCTGCCTGATCATCTGCAGCGCGGTGGTGCGGGCGGCCCCCAGCAGCGCCTCCTCGGCGTTCTCCGCCAGCGGGCTCGCGCCCTCCTGCACCCAGATCGCCCCGAGCGGCTGCCGTCCGGCGTGGATGCCCACCGCCAGGCGGCGGCGGATGCCCAGGTCGGGGTGCTCCTCGATGCGCACCACCTCCTCGCCGGCACGCAGCTTGGCGAACACGCCCCACTCGCGCAGCAGCGCCAGGTACGACTCCGGTCCGCGCCTGCCCAGCACCGACAGCCGCCGCAGCTCGTCCACCTCCGCGCCGCTGGAGTAGGCCAGCACCCGGCTGGCCGCGTCCTCGATGCTCACCAGGCCACCGGTCAGCTGGGCGATCGTCTGCGCCATCGAGAACAGGTCGCCGCTGGACTCGCCCAGGTCCTCGACGGCGGTCAGCCGGGCGTCGTCCACGATGCTCTGGCAGACCGCCTGCAACTGGTCCCACCGCACCTCCGCGCGGACCGCCAGCAGGGCGATCCCCGCCTCACGCGCCTCGCTCCGCAGCGCCTGGAGCTCATCGGTCGCGCCCGGCCTGGGCCGCCCCGCCCGGCCGCCCGCCGACGGCGCCTCCTCCTGGGGATGCCCGCCGGTCTTGACGGCGACCGCCGTGGCGCCCTGCTCGGCCAGCGTCCGGACGAGCCGGCGCGCGGCCGCTCCGCGCGCGCCGATCAGCAGCACCAGGTCGCCCTCGCGGACCTCCGCGCGGTCCTCCGGATCGAGGATGACGACATTGTCCACCTGGACATCAAGACCCCCCGGCGCGGCCGCGACGTCCGCAACGGGGTCGCCCAGGGCCAGCAGCAGTCTGCGCAGGGGCACCCCGGTGGAACCCTCCCCGTCGTGGACGGAGTGACCTGCGAAGACGCTCGTCCGCACTTCCGTCCGGTGCGGTTCGCCGTCAGAGGGGTGAAAGGGGCCCGGTGGTGGGGTGTCAGTGCTCATATGAGTCCCATTTTGTCCCAGTGAACAAATAAGGCGGGCAAAGAGTGGCCTGCCCCACAAGGTTCGCACGGTCTTGTTCTGAGAGCGTTGAGTCAGCTCAACCCTGCTCGTTTCAGGGACATTCTTAACTGGGGAGGTGCCCATGGACGCCGTGACCAACGTCCCGCTGCCGCAGAACGAACCCGTTCTGTCCTACGCGCCCGGCAGCGCCGAGCGCGAAGAGCTCGTCGCCAAGCTGGAGGAGCTCGGCAAGGAGAGCATCGACCTTCCGATGCGCATCAACGGCGAGAGCCGCATGGGCGGCGGAGAGCCCATCGACGTCGTGCAGCCGCACCGTCACGCCGCCGTCCTGGGCACCATGCGCAACGCGACCCACGACGACGCCCGCGCCGCCGTCGCCGCGGCCAAGGCCGCCGCCCCGGCGTGGCGCGCGATGTCCTTCGACGACCGCGCCGCCATCCTCCTGCGCGCCGCCGACCTGCTCGCCGGCCCCTGGCGCGCCACCATCAACGCCGCCACCATGCTCGGCCAGTCCAAGACCGCCCAGCAGGCGGAGATCGACGCGGCCTGCGAGCTCATCGACTTCTGGCGCTTCAACGTCTCCTACGCCCGCGAGCTGATCGCCCAGCAGCCCCTGAGCGTCCGCGGCGTGTGGAACCGCATGGAGCAGCGCCCGCTGGAGGGGTTCGTCTACGCGATCACCCCCTTCAACTTCACCGCCATCGCGGGCAACCTCCCCACCGCCCCGGCCCTGATGGGCAACGTGGTCGTGTGGAAGCCCTCCCCGACCCAGCAGTTCGCCGCCGAGCTGACCATGCGCCTCCTGGAGGAGGCCGGGATGCCCCCGGGCGTCATCAACATGGTCACCGGTGACGGCCTCGCCGTCTCCGACGTCGCCCTCAACGACCCCGAGCTCGCCGGTGTGCACTTCACGGGCTCGACCAAGACCTTCCAGCACCTGTGGAAGAGCGTCGGCGAGAACATCTCCTCCTACCGCAGCTACCCGCGCATCGTCGGCGAGACCGGCGGCAAGGACTTCATCGTCGCGCACTCCTCCGCCGACCCCGAGGTCCTGCGCACCGCGATCGTCCGCGGCGCCTTCGAGTACCAGGGCCAGAAGTGCTCGGCCGCCTCGCGCGCCTTCGTCGCCCGCTCCGTGTGGGAGCAGGTGCGCGACGACCTGGTCGCCGAGACCGAGGCCCTGACCATGGGCGACGTGACCGACCTGTCGAACTTCATCGGCGCCGTCATCGACCGCCGCTCCTTCGACAAGCTGGCCAAGGTCCTGAAGGACGCCGAGTCCGACCCGACCCTGGAGATCATCGCCGGCGGGACCGCCGACGACTCCGTCGGCTACTTCGTGCGCCCGACCATCATCGAGGGCACGGACCCGACCAACGACGTGTTCCGCACCGAGTACTTCGGCCCGGTCATCGCCGTCCACGTGTACGAGGACGACGAGTTCGACGACATCCTCAAGGTCGTCGACGAGGGCTCCGCCTACGCCCTGACCGGCGCGGTCCTGGCCAAGGACCGCTCCGCGATCGCCAGGGCCACCGAGGCGCTGCGGTTCTCGGCGGGCAACTTCTACGTCAACGACCGGCCGACCGGCTCCATCGTGGGCCAGCAGCCGTTCGGCGGCGGACGCGCCTCCGGCACCAACGACAAGGCCGGTTCCGCGCAGAACCTGTCCCGCTGGTCCAGCCCGCGCGCCATCAAGGAGACGTTCGTCGCGCCGACGGTCTCCTCCTACCCCCACCAGGGGTAGCCACGGTTCCGCACCCCCTCCCGTCCTGAGGGGGTGCGGACCCCTCCAGCCCCCCGAGGAATCCACCGGCACCGCGGGGACACCCCCCGGCCGCTGCCCCGTCCGCGCGGGTCCACAGGCCCGCGCACGTCTTCTTCGAGGTCACCATGCTTCGTAAGCCCCTTCTGCTCGCCGCCAGGTCCGCGAAGGTCCGCACCGTCGTCGAGCGCACCCCCATGACCCGGGCCATGGTCCACAGGTTCGTGGCGGGCTCCACCATGGAGGAGGCCCTCCCCGCGATCGAGGACCTGACCAGGGACCGCTACGTCACCCTGGACTTCCTGGGGGAGGACACCGCCGACGCCGCGCAGGCCGCGGCGACGGTGACCGCCTACCGGGACCTGCTCGCCGCGCTCGGCGAGGCCGGTCTCGGAGACCGGGCCGAGGTGTCGGTCAAGCTCTCGGCCGTGGGCCAGTTCCTCGACAGGGACGGCGAGAAGATCGCCCTGGAGAACGCCCGCGAGATTGCCGAGGCGGCCAAGGCGATCGGCACCACGGTCACCTTCGACATGGAGGACCACACCACGGTCGACTCCACCCTGGGGATCCTGCGGGAGCTGCGCGAGGACTTCCCGTCCACTGGCGCGGTGCTCCAGGCCTACCTGCGCCGCACCGTCGCGGACTGCCGCGACCTGAGCGGCGCCGGTTCGCGCGTGCGCCTGTGCAAGGGCGCCTACGACGAGCCCGCCTCGGTCGCGTACCGCGACAAGGCCGAGGTCGACAAGGCGTACGTGCGCGCGCTGCGCGTCCTCATGGAGGGCGACGGCTACCCCATGGTCGCCTCGCACGACCCGCGCATGGTCGCCATCGCCGGCT
Source organism: Nocardiopsis sp. NPDC006198 (assembly GCF_040613895.1). Classification (NCBI taxonomy): domain Bacteria; kingdom Bacillati; phylum Actinomycetota; class Actinomycetes; order Streptosporangiales; family Nocardiopsidaceae; genus Nocardiopsis; species Nocardiopsis sp. NPDC006198. The sequence goes on from NZ_JBEXSY010000056.1 coordinate 4,660, forward strand.
CCCTGGCCGAGGCCAACGGTCGTTCGGCGGACGACTACGAGTACCAGATGCTCTACGGGATCCGCGACGCCGAGCAGGTCCGCCTCGCCGCCGAGGGCAAGAGGATGCGCGTCTACATGCCGTACGGCACCGAGTGGTACGGCTACTACATGCGGCGCCTGGCGGAGCGCCCGGCCAACGTGCTCTTCCTGGCACGCTCGCTGGTGACCCGCAACTAGCCCGGCGTTCGACCCCGGGCCCGTGGCCGGACGGCATCCCGGCCACGGGCCCGGGTGCTGTCCGGACGACACGGGCCCCGGGGCGACCACGTGCGCTGCCGGGGCTCCGACGATCGAACGCGGGGCCTGCGGACGGGTGTGCCGCACGGCCGCGCCCGGGGCCGCGGTCCCGCAGCGGCCGGTCCGCGAGGGGCCTCTTCCGCGCGATGCGGCACCGCCGTCGGCGGCCCGCCCCGTTTCCCAACGGTGACCTGTCCTGCGGAACCCCGTGTCGGTCCCGTACGTTACCTTGTGGGCAGCAATCCACGCGTGAAAGGCCATTACTAGACATGCGGATGCGGAGTTCCAACCCCGTCCTCAAGCGGGCACTTCAGCAGGCCCCGGCCGGGGCCCCCCACCAGGGGTACGGTCAGCAGGGCTACGGTCAGCCGGGGTACGGACAACCGTACCCGCAGCAGGGCTACGGCCAGCAGTACCCCCAGCAGGGTTACCCGCAGCAGGGCTACCCGCAGCAGGGCTACCCGGGCGGTCCCGTCCAGGGCGCCGGCGGCCAGCGGATGACCATCGACGACGTCGTCGTGCGCACCGGGATGACCCTCGGTGTCGTCGCGCTCTTCGCCGTCGTCAACTACTTCCTCTTCGACCCCTTCGCCCCGGGCCTCACCATGGGCCTGATGATCGTCGGCGCCCTCGGCGGCCTGGTGCTCGGGCTGGTCATCGCCTTCAAGCAGATCACCAACCCCGTCGCGATCCTCGCCTACGCGGCCCTGGAGGGTCTGCTCGTCGGCGGGCTCTCCGCGCTCCTGGCCTCGTCCCTGGAGGCGACGACCGGTGACGCGGGCGCGGGCGGCGCCCTCGTGACCCAGGCGGTCCTGGGCACGGTCGTCGTGTTCGCCGTGATGCTGGCGCTGTACAAGTTCCGCATCATCAAGGTGACCGACGGCTTCATGAAGGTCGTCATGTACGCCACCCTGGGCGCGGCCGCGCTCATGCTGGTGAACTTCGTGGCCAGCTTCTTCATCTCCGGCGGCATCGGCATCCGCGAGCCCAGCCCGCTGGGCCTGGTCGTCGGCCTCGTGTTCGTCGTCATCGCGGCCTGCACCCTCGCCCTGGAGTTCCGGGGCATCGAGGAGGGCCTGAACGCCGGGATCCCCGACAAGTTCGCCTGGCAGTTCGCCTTCGGCCTGACCGTCTCCCTGGTCTGGCTCTACATCGAGATCCTGCGCCTGCTCTGGATGATCAAGACGATCTTCGCCGAGTAGCGACCGTCGGCCGGCGGCCGACAGGTTTTCGTCGCGTGGCGAGGGGCCGCCACCCGGGTGTTCCGGGTGGCGGCCCCTTCGTCGTGTCGCGTGCGGTGTTCGGACGCGGGACCCGTGGTCAGGCGTTCTCGCCGCGCGGTGCGGGGATCGAACGGTTCCTGCGGCGGCGGTCGTGCTCCAGCACGATGGCCTGCGCGTACCACTGGGGGAGCTCGTACTCGTCCGCGAGCCAGTTGGACCTGTCCTGGCAGCGGAGCAGTCCCGGTCCCTTGTCGAGGGCGGCGAACCACTCGTGGAGTCCCCGGCCGGTGACGACCGGGATGCGTTCGATGAGCTTGGCGTGGACCTCCGGCGAGTGGGTTACCGACATAGGCACCTCCGGCAGCGCTGTGGTGTGTGGCACTTACCTGCGACCCTGCATCAGGAACACGTTCCGGACAAGCCCCGGTCGCCAGCTTTTACCTTGCCGGTGCGGGAACGTTTGCCCGGAGCCTAATGACAGACGATCGCGGATGTGCAGGTGCGTAATCGCCCGTGGTCCGACGGAGGGGAAGCCCTTCGACGTCCATGGGTGAAGTGTCGCAAATGCCCACATATGCACGAAGATCCCCCGTCCTCCCCCGATGTGAGGAGGGGGACGGGGGACCTCGGCGGGGCCGGCGCGGCCGGCCCCCGGGAAAGCCTAGCTGAGGCGCTCGAAGATCGCCGCCATGCCCTGGCCGCCGCCGACGCACATGGTCTCCAGGCCGAACGTCCTGTCGTGGAACTGGAGGCCGTTGATCAGCGTGCCGGTGATGCGGGCGCCGGTGCTGCCGAACGGGTGGCCGACCGCGATGCCGCCGCCGTTGACGTTGAGGGTGCCGTCGATGTCGATGCCCAGCTGGTCGGCGGAGGGCAGCACCTGCGCGGCGAAGGCCTCGTTGATCTCGACCAGGTCGATGTCGCCGATGGCCATGTTGGCACGGGCGAGGGCCTGCCGGGAGGCCTCGACCGGGCCCAGGCCCATGATCTCCGGGCTCAGGCCGGTCACGCCGGTGGACACGATGCGGGCCAGCGGGGTGATGCCCAGCTGCGCCGCCCTGGTGTCGCTCATGACGACCACGGCGGAGGCGCCGTCGTTGAGGGGGCAGGCGTTGCCCGCGGTGACGGTGCCGTCGGGGCGGAACACCGGCTTGAGGCCGGCGACCTTCTCGTAGGTGGTGCCGCGGCGGATGCCGTCGTCGGTGCTGACCACGGTGCCGTCGGGCAGGGTCACCGGGGTGATCTCGCGCTCCCAGAAGCCGTTGTCGAGGGACTTCTCGGCGAGGTTCTGCGAGCGCACCGCGAACTCGTCCTGGCGCTGCCGGGAGACGCCGGTGATCTGGGCGACGTTCTCGGCGGTCTGGCCCATCTCGATGTAGGCGTCGGGAAGCGCGCCCTCCTCGCGCGGGTCGGTCCAGGCCGCGGCGCCGCCCTCCTTGCGCTTCTCGGTGCGCGCCTTGGCGTCGGCGAAGAGCGGGTTCTCGTTCTGCGGGTTGTCGCTGCTGCCGTGGGCGAAGCGGCTGACGGTCTCGACGCCGGCGGAGACGAACACGTCGCCCTCGCCCGCCTTGATGGCGTGGTAGGCCATCCGGGTCGTCTGGAGCGAGGAGGAGCAGTAGCGCGTCACGGTGGTGCCGGGGACGGTGTCCAGGCCGAGCTGGACGGCCACGATGCGGGCCATGTTGAAGCCCTGCTCGCCGCCGGGCAGGCCGCAGCCGAGCATCAGGTCGTCGATGCCCGAGGGGTCGAGCTGGGGCACCTTGGCCAGGGCGGCGCCGATGATCTGGGCGGTCAGGTCGTCCGGGCGGATGTCCTTGAGCGAGCCCTTGAAGGCGCGGCCGATCGGGGAACGGGCTGTGGCGACGATGACTGCTTCGGGCATGGGCTTCGTCCCTGTCGTTGAGGTGCTGCGTGCGGGCTGTGGGTCCGGACCCGGCGGCCGGCGCGCCGGGACAGGTCACAGCATGTCTTGTTACCGACCAGTAAACCCGTCCGGGGCCTCCGCCCGCCACCCGGGGTCGGCGTTCAGGAGGGCTCGCCCGAAGGCCGTCCGGCGTCCCCCGCCCCCAACTCCGCGGGGCGCTCCTCGCGGTCGCCGTTCGCCCGCAGCCGGAAGGGGCTCCGGATGAGCGCGGCCCAGCGCCCGCGCGTCCCCGGCGCCTGTCCGTCGACGTGGGACGCCGCGCGCGAGACCTCCGTGCCCGGGGTCTCGGCGGCGACCACGGCCGCCCGGTCCACCGGCAGGATGCCGCGTGTGCGACGGGCCTCCTCCAGTTCCGGGAGCAGCCCGAGGGCGGCGCAGGCGGAGGGGAGGACGGCGCATGCGGCCTGCGCGTACCCGCGAGCTGACGGATGAAATCGGTCGGGCCCGAACATCGATGAAGGGTCCGTCCGGAAGTCGTCGGAGAGGATGTCGCTCAGGGACACGGTGCGGCCGCCGACCTCGGTCACGGCGATCGTCTGCGCCGCGGCGAGCTGCCGCGAGGCGCGTCGGGCGATCGAGCGCAGCGGCCAGCCGATGGGGCGGACCGTGCCCAGGTCCGGGCAGGTCGCCACGACCACGGCGGTCCCCCGGCCGACCAGGTCCTGCACGGTCTCGCGCAGCCGGGCGACGGCGTCGTTGGGCCGGATGCGGCGGATGACGTCGTTGGCGCCGATGAAGACCACCGCGACGTCGTAGCGCGAACCCGGTTCCAGGGCCCGTGCGCGTTCGACCTGGGCGGACAGGTTCGCGGAGGTGGCGCCGGGGGAGGCCGTGCAGCGCAGGCGGACCGGGCGCTCCGACGCCGCCGCGATCCCGGAGGCGAGCAGGACGCCGGGGGTCTGGTCGGCCCTGGCGACCGCGAACCCGGCGGCGGTGGAGTCGCCCATCATCAGCATCCGGAGCGGCGTGCCCCCGCCCCCGCCGTAGACGCCGTTGACGACCGGCCGGTCCCACCGCGTCGTGCCGACCGCGCGGCGGGCCAGCCTCGCCTGGAGGTAGAGGAGGGCGACCGTGCCGCCCCCCACGAGTGTGAGCCCGCCGCCACCGAACGCGGTGGCAGCGGCGATCCGCCGTGCGCGTGCGGCTCGCAGCACAGGACGACCTCCGAGTCCTCGGACCCGCCTGCCCTGGGGCGAGCCGGTTACCTGCGAGGTTACCGGCGGGGAACCCCCGGGTCACGTACCCGGGCGGCACACCGTCCGAACCCCGGGGTGAGGGGGAACGGGCGTCCGGGCGACCCCGGCCGCGCACCGTGCGCACCTGCAGCCCCTCCGCGGCCTCGGCGGAGGGCCGCCCCCGGACGTGCGCGGGCACCGGGTCCGCGCCGTATTCCGCCCGCCGAACCCCCTGGTGGGAAACGTTAGAGTCGGGGTGAGACGGGCCGGACCGGCCCACGGCCCCGGACTCGCCGCCGGGGCGAGGACCAGGCGGGCCGAAGACCCGGTCGCCACGATGCCGAGGGAGCACAAGTGCGGGTACACGACTCACTGATCGACCTGGTGGGGGACACCCCTCTCGTCCGGTTGCGGAAGGTCACGGAGGGGCTCGCGCCGACGATCCTGGCCAAGGTCGAGTACTTCAACCCGGGGGGCTCGGTCAAGGACCGCATCGCGCTCCGCATGGTCGAGGCGGCGGAGAAGAGCGGGGACCTCCGGCCCGGCGGGACCATCGTCGAGCCCACCTCCGGCAACACCGGCATCGGCCTGGCGATCGTCGCGCAGGAGAAGGGCTACCGCTGCGTCTTCGTGTGCCCGGACAAGGTCGGGCCGGACAAGCTGTCCGTGCTCCGCGCCTACGGGGCCGAAGTCGTGGTGTGCCCAACCACGGTCGCCCCCGAGCACCCCGAGTCCTACTACTCGGTCTCGGACCGGCTGGCCGCCGAGATCCCCGGCGCCTGGAAGCCCAACCAGTACGAGAACCGGAACAACCCCGAGTCGCACTACCACGCGACCGGCCCCGAGATCTGGGACCAGACCGAGGGCCGGATCACCCACTTCGTCGCGGGCATCGGCACCGGCGGGACCATCAGCGGCACCGGCAAGTACCTCAAGGAGGTCTCCGGGGGCTCCGTGAAGATCGTCGGCGCCGACCCCGAGGGCTCGGTGTACTCCGGGGGCACGGGCCGCCCGTACCTTGTCGAGGGCGTGGGCGAGGACATCTGGCCCGGCACCTACGACACCTCCGTGTGCGACGAGATCGTGGCCGTCAGCGACAAGGACTCCTTCCTGATGACCCGCCGCCTCGCCCGTGAGGAGGCCCTCCTGGTGGGCGGCTCCTGCGGGCTGGCCGTCGAGGCCGCGCTGCGCGTGGCCAAGGACGCGGGCCCCGACGACGTCATCGTCGTGCTGCTCCCCGACGGCGGGCGCGGGTACCTCGGCAAGATCTTCAACGACGAGTGGATGTCCGACTACGGCTTCCTGACCGCCGAGACGGAGGAGGCCACGGCCGGCAACGTGCTCGGGGAGAAGGGCGGCGAGCTGCCCGACTTCGTGCACAGCCACCCGGACGAGACGGTGGGCACCGCGGTCGCGATCATGCGGGAGTACGGCGTCTCCCAGCTCCCCGTCATGAAGGAGGAGCCCCCGGTCATGGCCGCCGAGGTGGTCGGCTCCATCGCCGAGCGCGACCTCCTGGACGCGCTGTTCGACGGCCGGGCGCAGCTGGACGACGCGGTCGAGACGCACATGGGCAAGCCGCTCGCCACGGTCGGCACCGGTACGCCCGTCAGCGACTGCGTGCGCCTGCTGCGCGGCTCCGGCGCCCTGGTGGTGCTGCGCGACGGCAAACCGGTGGGCATTCTCACCCGCCAGGACCTGCTCGCCCACCTGGCCGGCTAGCGGGCGGCGCCCGCCGCGCCCGCTCCGGCGGGCGGCCGAACGACCGCAGGGCCTCCGGGGCCCCCGGACTCGCCGACCTGGCGGAGCGGTACCTGGACGTCGACGCCCTGCTCGGGCTGGCCCTCGACGGGGCTCCCGCCGGTCTGCC
>NZ_JBEXSY010000056.1:11139-43744 GCF_040613895.1 Nocardiopsis sp. NPDC006198
CCGCGGCGGGGGGGGGGGTGGACGGGCCGGCGCGGCCCGCGGCGCCGGGCAGCGCGTCTTCCGCGACGCGTCCGGGGGCCCCGGTGCGTGAGTCCCGGGCATATCGACGCATACTCGGACACTGCTAATGTTCGCGGCAGTATTACTGGCAGGTAATAAATGGGAGCACGCGTGTCTCGGCTGTTGTCCTGGATCATCCGCTCCGTTTGGTCCTACGCCCGGAGCAGAGCCGAAATCCGCGCCGGCTCCGCGGCCGCCCGGAAGTTCGCGCGCTTCGGGACGGGCTCCGCGATCGCCTTCCCCACGGCCACCCTCTACGGCGAGCCCTGGATCGAGATCGGCGTGCACACCGTCCTGGGCGGCGACATGACCCTCGCCGCGGGGATGGGCCCGGACTACGACCTGGGCGAGGGCTCCGTCGTGCGGATCGGGTCGGGCTGCGCCATCGGCCGCGGCTCCCACATCGTCGCCCACAAGTCCGTGGACATCGGCGACCACGTGTATACGGGCCCCTACGTCTACATCACCGACCAGAACCACGCCTACGCCAACACCGAGATCCCCGTCGGCCTCCAGTGGCCCGTGGACGACCCCGTCAGCATCGGCGACGGCACCTGGATCGGCGCGAACGCGGTCATCCTCCCCGGGGTCCACCTGGGCCGCAACTCCGTCGTGGCGGCGGGCACGGTGGTCCGCCCCGGCGCCTACCCCGACCACGCCGTCATCGCCGGCGTCCCCGGCAAGGTCGTGCGCACCTACGACGCCGAACTCGGGTGGGAGCCCCCGCTGCGGGAGACCGGGACCCCCACCCGGGTGCCCACCCCCGTCACCGGCCTGCCCCCGGAGATCCCGGTGGAGCCGCCGGCGCCGGGGTCCGCCACCCGCTTCCCGCCGGTCTGACCCCGGCCGGGCGGAACGCCCCGGCGAAGGGCCCCGTCCGGAGCGCTCCGGCCCAGCTGAACACGGGTTCCGGGGAGGCCGCGGGCACTATTGTGGCCCCATGAAGTTCGACGGGTTTGAAACACTGGCCATCCACGCGGGGCAGGAACCGGACGCCGGGACCGGCGCCGTGGTGGTGCCGATCTACCAGACCAGCACCTACGCCCAGGACGGCGTGGGCGGGCTGCGCCAGGGGTACGAGTACTCCCGCACCGGCAACCCCACGCGCGCCGCGCTGGAGGAGTGCCTGGCGGCGCTGGAGGCCGGTACGCGCGGCCTCGCGTTCGCCTCCGGGATGGCGGCGGAGGACACCCTGCTGCGCACGGTCCTGTCGCCGGGCGACCACATCGTCATCCCGGGCGACGCCTACGGCGGCACGTTCCGCCTCGTCTCCAAGGTGGTCGAGCGCTGGGGCGTGCGGTGGGACGCGGTCGACCAGTCCGACCCCGAGGCGGTGCGCGCGGCCGTCCGGCCCGAGACGAGGGTCGTCTGGACCGAGACGCCCACCAACCCCCTGCTGAACATCACCGACATCGAGGCGGTCGCGCAGATCGCCCACGACGCGGGCGCGCTGCACGTCGTCGACAACACCTTCGCCTCGCCCTACCTCCAGCAGCCGCTGACCCTGGGCGCGGACGTGGTCGTGCACTCCACCACCAAGTACCTGGGCGGGCACTCCGACGTGGTCGGGGGCGCCCTGGTCGTCTCCGACGCCGAGCTGGGCGAGCGGCTGGCCTTCCACCAGAACACCATGGGCGCCGTGCCGGGGCCCTTCGACTCCTGGCTGACCCTGCGCGGGGTCAAGACCCTGGGTGTGCGGATGGACAGGCACAGCGCCAACGCGGAACAGGTCGTGGCGGTGCTGGAGGGCCACCCGGCGGTCCGCAGGGTCTACTACCCCGGGCTGGACGCCCACCCCGGGCACAAGGTGGCCGAGCGGCAGATGCGGGCCTTCGGCGGGATGGTCTCCTTCGCCCTGCGCGACGGGGAGAAGGCCGCGCTGGAGCTGTGCGAGCGGACCGAGGTCTTCACGCTGGGCGAGTCCCTGGGCGGGGTGGAGTCCCTGATCGAGCACCCCGGGCGGATGACGCACGCGTCCACCGCCGGCTCCCCGCTGGAGGTCCCGGCCGACCTGGTGCGGATCTCCGTGGGCATCGAGTCAGGCGCCGACCTGGTGGCGGACCTGCTCCAGGCCCTGGGGGACTAGACCGCCTTCTGCCGTGCCGGCCCTCCGGCGTCGTCGCCGGGCCCGTCACGGCGCCTCTCCGGGGCCGCGTCCCCGGCGCCGTGGCTTCTCTGCGGCGGGCTCTCCTGCGGGCCCGCCGCCGCGGCGCCCCGAGGGGCTGTCGACCGGTGTGCTCCCGCGCCGTGCGGCGGGTGCACCGTGCGGCCGGTGCACCGTGCGGCCGGTGCACCGTGCGGCCGGTCCCGGCCTCCCGGTTCAGACCGGGGTGGAGGCGCGGTCCTGGGGAGGGGCGGTCCCGGCGGGCTTCTCGTTGGTGAAGCGGAGCCCGACGACGAGGCGGCCGGTACGGGAGAGGGCGATGGGGTCGTCGCCCCGCAGGGAGCGGTAGGCGCCCCGGCTGTCCCGGCGGCGGATGCCGATGGAGACGGCGAGCAGGAAGCCCACGGCCAGGCCCAGAAGGACGACTCCGACGAGTGTGACGGCGATCGGGATCATGCTGGTCTCCTCAGGGAAGTCTCTAGTGCTTCGTACGCCCCCGTGCGGGGTGAGGGGGCGCGAGGTGGTGTCTCACGAGTGCTGTATCCGTTGTCGGTGGTGCCCGGATGTTCGGTCCGGCGGGTTGCGGTCCGCCGTGCGCTGCTCTTTCGGGTGTCTCATCGGCGGCGACACCGTGTACTGGGGGTGGCCTTCACCTACGATAGGTTCAGCAGAACCGGATGGACCTGTTCGGTTGGTGTACCGATCACCTTGTTGGTACAAGCTAGGTTGTTGGTCTAGTACCCCAGCGAGGGTTGACTTATGCGGGCAGAGAGCAGATATCGACAGATCGCGCGGACTCTGAGGCGCGAGATCCAGGAGAGAAGCCTGCCGCTCGGCGGCCAGCTGCCCTCGGAGAAGCAGCTCGAGGAGCGCTTCGACGCCTCCCGCAACACGATCAGGCTGGCCCTGGGCATGCTGCGCAACCAGGGCCTGATCGTCAGCCGGCCCGGCAGGGGGCACTTCGTCCAGGACGTCGTCCCCGAGACCTTCTACGCCAACCGCTCCAGGGGCGGGCCCGCCGGACTCAACGAGTCCGGCATGACGGGCCAGATGCTGGAGGAGCTCCAGCTCCTCAGCGCCACCCCCGACATCGCGAGCCGCCTGCGCGTGCCCGAGGGCGACATGACGGTCGTCCGCCGGATGTACCGGTTCTCCGGTGAGATCTCGGGCTCCGTCAGTTCCGCCCACTACCCCATGGACCTCGTCAACGGCACCCCGCTCATGCTGCCCGAGGACGTGGAGAGCGCCCTCGCCGTGCTCGCCGACCACGGCCACCGCCAGGTCGGCTTCGTGGACGAGCTCACGACCCGCATGCCCAGCCCCCACGAGGCCGGTCAGCTCGAACTCCCGCCCGGGGTGCCGGTGCTGGAGGTCCACAGGACCGACCTCTCGGAGGAGAGGCCGATCCGCGTGGTGGAGACGGTCTACGCGGGGCACAGCATCCGCTACCAGTACGAACACGGCAACATGAACGCCTACCGCCGGGACTGAGCACACGCATGAGCACGTCGAGGAAGACCGAGGTCGCGGACCACCTGCGGGAGGCGCTGACCAGGGGCGACTACAAACCGGGAGAACGGCTGCCGGGGGAGGAGGAGCTCGCCGAGCAGCTCGACGTCTCCCGCGCCACCGCACGCCTGGGCATGCGCATCCTCCAGGACGAGGGCCGCATCGCCATCCAGGCGGGCCGCGGGGCCTTCGTCGCCGACCACCGGCCCATCGTCCACCTCGCCACCCCCATCACGGGCGGCAGCGACTCCGAACGCTTCGACGCCGGCTACCAGCCGCACCTGCGCGAGGCCGGATACGACCAGATCGACGAGAAGATCAAGGTCAGCCTCGACACCATGCGGCCCAAGGTGGCCAGGCGGCTCCGCCGCGGCGACGCGGGGGACGGCCCCCACGGGGGGCTGGTCGTCATCCGGGCCTCCGACCGGTTCGTCGAGGGCAGCCTGTGGCAGTCCCAGGTGACCCACTTCCCCTTCAGCATCGCGAACAACACCCCCCTCATGTCCCCCGACCGGTTGGAGCAGGGGGTGGCGGCGGTGCTCCAGGAGCTCGGCTACCGGGAGGACTGGAACTGGGACATCGTCGGCGCCCGGATGCCCTCCCAGGACGAGGCCGAGTCCTTCGGCCTGGGACCGGGGATCCCCCTGCTCGTCCAGGAACGCGTCGCCTACGACGGGGAGACCCCTCTGAGGTTCACCGAGACGGTCATGCCCGCCAACCGCCACCAGCTCCTCTACTCCGGGGGCCGGGCGCCCGAGGAACTCCTGCTGATGGCCTCGGACGTCAACATCTTCGAGCGCTGACCCGCGCGGCCGCGGCCCGGGCACGGCGGGACCGCCCGGCGCGGACCCCGCGAACGGGGCCCGCCGCCCGCGGGACGGCGCGGGTGGCACGGCCTGCCCTCCGCACGGCCTGCCCTCCGCGCGCCGGGCCGGCCGGGGAGCCGCACCCTGCCCGGCGCCGCCGGTCCGTGCGCCCCCGGGCACCGGATCAGCCCCGGCGCCCCAGGTAGCGGTCGACCACGAGGGGGCCCAGCCCCCCGGCGTCGGCGCGCACCACCCGGACGCCCCGGCGCCGCTCCACGCGCTCCAGGAACGCGCGCAGCCGCGGATCGTCCGCCAGGACGAAGAACGCCACCTCCGCCCCCTCCCGCAGCGCGGCGTCCAGCTCGCCCAGCGTCAGCTCCCCGGTGCGGGGATCCGGCGGCCAGGAGAACCGGGCGCCGCCGTCCTCGCCCAGGTGGGCGGTCGGCTCCCCGTCGGTCACCACCATCACCTGCGGGCGCAGGTCGCGGTGGCGCCGCAGGTGGCCGCGCGCCAGCCGCAGCGCGTGGTGCAGGTTCGTGCCCGGGACGCGGCTCCAGTCGTGGGCCGCCAGCTCCGCCGGGGTCATCTCCCGGGCCCTGTCCCCGAACCCGACCAGCCGCAGCCTGTCCCGGGGACGGCGGACCCGGACCAGCGCGTCCAGGGCCAGGGCCGTCCCGGTGGCGGCCCCGTGCAGCCCGCGGGTCGTCATCGAGTGCGACAGGTCCACCAGCAGGGCCACGGCGGCGGCCTCCGCCGGTTCGGTCTCCACCACCCGCACGTCCTGCGGGCGCAGGACCGCGGAGCGCTCCCCGGGCCGCGCCCGGCGCAGGACCGCCTCGCGCGCCGTGGCGACCGCGTCCAGCGCCAGGTCCCCGGCCTCGTCGCGGGGCAGGTGGCCGCCGGTCGCCTCGCCGCCCGGTCCGGCGCCGCCCCGGAGGCCGCCGCCGCGGACGCCGCGCCGGCGTCCCGCCGCCTCGATGTCGCGCAGGGCGAGTTCGCCCAGCCGACGGATCTCGCGCGGTCCCCAGTCCGGTGGCTCCGGCCGGGACCGGTCCCTCCCGGCGCCGTCCCCCGGTGCGGCCGGGTCCCAGGGGGCCCGCGGGCGGGAGGAGCCGTCCCCCCACCCGCCGGCGGCCGGTCCGTCCGGGGCCGCGGGCCCGTCCTCCCCGTAGCTGATCCGCACCCCCTCCAGGGCCGGGGACTCCAGCGGCTCCGGCCCGGCGGCGGGGTCCGCGCCGCCGACCGGCCTCTCGTGCGGGGCGGCGGTCCCCTCCGGCAGCCGGGGCCCCTCCTCCGGCCCGTCCAGGGGATCGGGTCCGCCGTCGTACTCCCGGTACCGGAACCTCACCCGTGCCGCCCCCCGATCCTCCCGGCCCACCGACCGGGCGCGTCGGCCACGACCCTACGCCCGGTGCGCGCTCCGGCGGCGCCGATCCCGGTGGGCCCGTGGCCGCGCCGGGCCGCCCGGGGCGTGGTCCGCGGGTGCTCCCGGCGGGCTCGGCGCCTGCGCCGACCACCGCGAGCGGCCGCGGGGCCCTGTCCCGCCGGACGAGCGGCGAGGGCCGGCCCGGGGCCGGCTGTCCGGGCGCGGTCGGTGCGGCGGGAGGCAGCCCGGCGGACGCGGACCCGGCACGACCCGCGGGGCACGGCCTAGAACCGGTAGACCCCGCCGCCGGGCAGCACGTCCTTGGACAGGCGGCGCTCCAGGTACAGGCCCTCCAGCGCGAACTCCACCACCGCGGCGGCCAGGCCGGGCGTGGGCGGGCCGTCCTCCGACTCCGGGGCGGCGCCGGCGATCATCGCCGCGAGCCCCGGCACGGCGCCGACCCGGCGCAGCAGCTCGGCGGCGCCCACCAGGTCGCCGGACTCCACGGTGGCGCCGCCGGTGAACCGCTCGACGAGCGCGGACAGGTCAGTCCCGCCCAGCCGCTCCCGGAACGCCTCCGCCGTCGCCCGTCTCAGCAGCGCGTGCAGGACCTCCGGCTCCCGGCCCTCGGTCCCCAGCTCGAACTCGACCTTGCCCAGCAGCGGCTCCACCGCCGCCGCCAGGTCGCACACGCGCGCCACCGGGGCCTCCCCGCCCGTCAGGGCGGACCGGCGCAGCGCCGACGCCGCCGCCGTCTCGGCCGCCGCGACGGCGAAGCGCACGGACACCCCCGACCTGGCGTCCACCCGCTTGGAGGCGCGCACCAGCCGGGTGAACCGCGCCGCGGTCTCCCACACGTGGGCGGGCACCGCCGTGCCCTCCGGCAGCACCGCCTCCTGGCGCACCAGCGCCAGCTCGTCCTCCAGCGTGAGCGGGTAGTGGGTCCGCACCTGCGCGCCGAAGCGGTCCTTGAGCGGGGTGACGATCCGGCCCCGGCTCGTGTAGTCCTCGGGGTTGGCACTCGCGACCACCAGGAGGTCCAGGGGGAGCCGCAGGCTGTAGCCCCGCACCTGGAGGTCGCGCTCCTCCAGCACGTTGAACAGGGCCACCTGCGCGCGGGCGGGCAGGTCGGGGAGCTCGTTCACGCAGAACACGCCGCGGTTCGCGCGCGGCACGAGGCCGTAGTGGACGGTCTCCGGGTCGCCCAGGGAGCGCCCCTCGGCCAGCCGGGCCGGGTCCACGTCGCCCACGAGCTCGCCCACGCCCGTGTCGGGGGTGCCGAGCTTCTCCCCGTACCGCTCCCGCCGGTGCCGCCACACCACGGGCAGGCGGTCCCCCTCCTCCGCCGAGCGCCGCACGCACACCGGGCACACCGGCGCGTAGGGGTGGTCGTTCACCTGGCACCCGGCGACCGCCGGGGACCACTCGTCCAGCAGGCCCACCAGGGAGCGGATCAGCCGGGTCTTGCCCTGCCCCCGCTCGCCGAGCAGCACGAGGTCGTGCCCGGCCAGCAGGGCGCGCTCCACCTGCGGGAGCACCGTCGAGTCGAAGCCGAGCACCCCGGGGAAGCGAGGTCCGCCGGAGCCCATCAGGCGGAGCAGGTTCTCCCGCACCTCGGCGGAGACGGAACGGTGGACGTGGCCGTACTCGCGCAGCGCCGCGCGGGTCCGGGGGAGTTCGGGGGGTGCGCTCACCCTCCGAACCTATCCGCAACCCGGGCGGGGTGACGGGAGTAACCCCGCCCGGGGTTTCCGCGGCCCGGCTGGGGAAAGGGACCCCGATCAGAGCGTCCCCGTCCGGCGGCCCCGCCACCGGGGCCGGTGCCCGGTCCTGTTCACCGGAAGATCCCCCGGTGGCCGCCGGGATGGAAGAATGGGACGTGACGGTGGAGTCCTGCGAACGGCCCGGGCGGCCGGTGAAACCGGAGGTGGCGGCTGGTGGCACGGTTCGGCAATGCACTGACGACGGGGGCCGACCTCGTGAACGCGGCCGAGCGCGCCGTCCTCGGCGCTCTGGAGCAGGTCGACGGGGCGGCCGACCTGGTGTGCTTCTTCGTCTGCGGCGCCGACCCCGAGGAGGTCACCCTCGCGGGCAAGCGCGTCATGGCGCTGGCGGGGGGCGCGACCACCCTCGGGTGCAGTTCCACCGGGGTCATCGGCGGCGGACGCGGCGTCGAGGGGCAGGGCTCGGTGAGCGTGTGGTGCGCCGGTCTGCCCGGGGTGGAGATCACCCCGTTCCGCCTGGACACCGTGATCGAGGGCGACCACCTCGCGGTCGTCGGCATGCGCGAGCCCGGCCCCGACGACCGGGCCGCCATCCTGCTGACCAACCCCTACGAGTTCCCCACCCAGGCGTTCGTGCGCGAGTCCACGGTCGCGCTCAACGGGCTTCCCCTCGTCGGGGGCATGGCCGACGGCATGCGGGGGGAGGAGTCCGTCCGCCTGTTCTGCGAGGGCGACGTCGCGGAGCACGGGGCCATCGGCCTCCTGCTCGGCGGCGCCAACGTCCTCGGCACCGTCGTCAGCCAGGGCTGCCGCCCCGTCGGCCCGGCGATGACCGTCACCAAGTCCGAGGGCAACCTCATCCTCGAACTCGCGGGGGTCAACGCCTACGACAAGCTCGAGGAGCTCGTCGAGGAGCTCTCGGACGAGGACCGCGAACTCGCCGGACACGGTCTGCACCTCGGCATCGCCATGGACGAGTACGCCGACCACCACGGGCAGGGCGACTTCCTGATCCGCAGCGTGGTCGGGGCCGATCCCGAGCTCGGCGGGCTCACCGTCGGCGACATGGTGGACGTCGGCCAGACCGTCCGCTTCCAGGTCCGCGACGCGGGCACCGCGGACGAGGACCTCGCCCGGCGGCTCGCCGACTTCGGGGCGGAGCACGCCGTCGGCGCCGGACTGCTCTTCTCCTGCAACGGCCGCGGGGCCGCGCTCTTCCCCCACGCCGACCACGACGTCCTCGCCGTGCACCGCGTGCTGGGCGTCGAGGCCGTCGCCGGCTTCTTCGCCGCGGGGGAGATCGGGCCGGTCGGCGGCGTCAACCACGTGCACGGGTTCACCGCCTGCCTGCTCGCCTTCGCCTAGCGCGTCGGCCGCAGGGGTCCGCGGCCCCGCTCCTCCGCCGTGACCCCGTGTCCGTGGCGGGCCCGGGCGCCGGGACCGGCCGGGTCGGCCCCTCGCGCCGCACCGGCAGCGCCCTGTCGGCCACGGCCGCCCCGGGCTGCGAGCCGGACTTTTACTGCCGTAACACCAACACCCGCCACAAGCTCCTTGAGTGTGCGCACACCAGGGCGCTTACTGAGAGTTACTGATTTGATCACTCTCGGTGTTTGGTGAGGGAAGGTACAGATGTCGGACAGACGGTGCGAGCGCACCACCGCCCGGACCCTGGCGGCCCTGGGCGCCGCGGCGCTCCTCGTGCCCCTCGCGGCGCCGGCGCCCGCCTTCGCGGAGGGCGGCTGGCTGCGACAGGACCTGGACTCCGCGGACCGGGTCGGCCTGGTTCTGGAATCGGGCGCCCTGCGGACGGACGTCGGTGAGGCGGACGGCGGCGGGGCCTCGCTGCGCAGGGAGGGGCAGCGCGGCCGCACGGGCCTGGCGACCTTCCCGGAGCAGGCCCTGGACGGGCCCACCGACTCCGTCGACGTGCGGGTGCGGGCGGACGGCGACGTCGAGCACCTCCTGGCCGAGGTGCGGGGGGTCCGCCCGGACGGGATGTGGACCGAGTGGTACCCCGCACCGGGGAGCGGCGGCCGGGTGACCCTGCCCGAGGACGTCACCCAGGTGCAGCTGCGGGTGGAGGTCGAGGGCGGTGACACGGCCCTCACCGGCCTGCGGGTGCGCCCGCTCGCGAGCGGCGCGGGCCGACCGGGCGGTGGGGAGCGGGACGGCGGCGCCCACGGAGCCCGGCCTGCCGAACCGTTCTCGGCGCGGCTCTTCGCGACGCGCATCGGCCTGGTGGGCGGGACCACCGCCAACGGCCACACGGTCCGGAAGGACGACCACTTCGTGGCCCTGCCCTCCCGTCGAGGCCTGGCCACGCGGGGCGGCGGCGAGTACACGGTGCGGGTGTGCACCACGGGAGCGCTGGGTCCCGAGGGCAAGAACGAGACCCCCGAGCACGAGCCGCGCTGCGCCTATCTCCCCGTCTGGGACGTGGGCCCCTGGAACACCGGGGACGACCACTGGAACGAGGACCGCGAGTCCTGGAACGATCTGGAGCGGGGGCGGCCCCAGGCTGAGGCGGCGTACACGGACGGGTACAACGGGGGGCTGGACGGGTTCGGGCGCAAGGTCCGCAACCCCGCCGGGATCGACCTGGCCGACGGCGCCTTCCGGGAGGGGCTCCAGCTCCCCACCAACGCCTGGGTGGAGGTCGACTACCTGTGGACCGCCGACTACCGGCAGCGCGCGGAGATCACCACGGTGACCCAGAGCGACCCGGTGGTCGTGCGCGGCGGCCCCGGCCTGGAACACGACCCCGTGGGGCTCGCGGCGCACAAGGCCAACGTCGACGTCGCCTGCCAGACGGTCGGGGACGAGGCGACGGGCCCGTTCGGGACCAGCAGCGCCTGGTACCGGATCGGCCCCGGCAACTACGTCCCCGCGGCGTTCGCCGACGGCGGCGCCGACGCCCCCGACTGCGCCCGCCGGTAGCCCCGGCACGGAGGCCCCGGCACCCCGGGGCCTCCGCCGGGAGCCGCGGACCGCGCCGGGGCGGACCCGGGCCGTCCCCGGCTCAGACGCGGACGACGACCGTCCCGGCGGCCCTGTCGTGCAGGGCGCGGGACCGGGGGTCGAAGTGGATGGGCAGCGCCTCCGCCAGGGAGAACAGGTTCCCCACCAGCGGCAGGGTCTGGGGCAGGCCGAAGAACGCCGCACGGCCCAGGGCCTGGCCCTGGGTGAGCCTCCCCCCGTCCGCGGCGCTCACCACCCTGATGCCGACCGCCATCTTGCCGATCGTCCGCCCCCAGGCGACCAGGTACAGCCAGTCGTAGAAGAACAGGAGCAGGCCCCAGCCGAAGAAGAACAGCAGGGCCCACAGCTCCCCCTGGGCGTCGGTGGTGTCGGCGCCCAGGGTGAGCACCGCCGTCACCAGGGCCATGAAGAGGAAGAACGCCCAGGCGGCGACCACCACCAGCGCGTAGTCGATGGCGCGGGCGGCCAGGCGGCGCCCCAGGCCGACCGTCCCCGGTCCTCCCCGGTCGGCGCCCGGGGGCGCGGACGCCGGTCCCCAGCCGCTGGTCGGGACGTACGAACCGGGCCGGGGTTCCTGGGGGTTCCAGTGGGGGGTGGGCATCGCGGGGTCGGTTCCTCTGTTCGTCGGTCGGGGAAGGGCGCAGGAGGCCGCGGGCCGGACCCGCCGGGCCTCCCGGTACTCAGAGACTACGACGCGCCGGGAGCCCGGACGGATGCGTCGCGGCGCCCCAGAACCTCCGACCGCACCGGTCCGCGCGGCCGGCGCGGGACCCCCCGAACGCGGCGGGGGGCGGCCGCCGGCCGCCCCCCAACCTGTTCCGCCTGTGCCTCACATGCCGCTGTAGGGGACGGCGTCGATGATCTCGACCCCCAGGCTCTTGCCGTTCGGGAGCGTGTAGCTCACGCTCTCACCGATGCGCTTGCCGTTGATGGCGGACCCGAGAGGGGACTTCGGGGAGTACACGTCGATCGGAGATCCGCTCTCCTCGCGGGAGGCGAGCAGGAAGGTGACCTCCTCCTCGTCCCCGTCGAACTTGACGGTGACGGTCATGCCGGGGCCGACCACGCCCTCGGTGCGCGGGGCCTCGCCGACGCGTGCGGTGCGCAGGATCCCGGTGAGCTGGAGGATACGGGCCTCCATCTTGCCCTGCTCCTCCTTGGCGGCGTGGTAGCCGCCGTTCTCCTTGAGGTCGCCCTCCTCGCGGGCGGCCTCGATCTTCTCCGCGATCTCGATCCGCCCACGGCCCGACAGGGTGTCCAGCTCAGACTTGAGCCGGTCATACGCCTCCTGGGTGAGCCAGGTGACGTTGTCATCGCGGGTCTGGGTCACTGGAACTCCTTGTGTACTAGTAGCAAGGGCCACCAGGCGGCCGAAGCTGAACTTACGAGAATATCACCGTGTGTGGTGGCACAAGGGATCTCGCAGGCGTGGCGGCGGCACCGGGGACCAGTGCGGGGAGGGATCGGTCGATCAGTCCTGCGAACCTTGTTCCCTGCACGAGGCCACTTGTACCGCGGAAGCCTGACGAACCGTCTCAACGGTCGCGGTGACCATCCGGTTCCCCGCCTCCGCCTCGGAGCGCTTCTGCCCCACCTCGACGTGCTGCTCGTCCAGTGCCACGATCAGGCACTCGGCCCCGTCCCGGCTGTTCACCTCGTAGTTGACCGTGACCTCGTCCGGGGACTCCAGGGAGTAGGAGACCACCTGGTGGTACACGCCGCCCCCGAGCCCCCTGTAGCTCATCACGGAGTAGCCCCAGCCGACCGCGCACAGGACCGCGAACACGGTCGCGATGACGAAGAAGACGGGGCCGTTGCCGTGGTGCCTGCGTAGCGCGGGCGCGACGGGTTCGGCCGTGTCGGCCGGGGTGTCGGCACTGTTCACGGCGTCTTCTTCCGGGGTGGGCTGCATCGGGAATCTCCGAACAAGGGGACGGTGTTGTCTAAGATATCCCCGACCTGCCAGCCCCCCTACGCGGCCCGTGCGTGAGTCGTCGAAGCCGTGCCCCGGGGAGGCCGGACAGCCACGCCCCGTGCCCGTGTTCACCGAGTCAAGGAGAACCCTTCGTTGTCCGAGCGCCTGCGGCTTATGGCCGTCCATGCCCACCCCGATGACGAGTCCAGCAAGGGCGCGGCCACGATGGCGCGCTACGTGGACGAGGGCGTCGACGTGCTCGTCGTCACCATGACCGGTGGCGAACGAGGCGACATCCTCAACCCCGCCATGGAGCGTCCCGAGATCCGCGAGAACATCGCGGCGGTCCGCCGCGAGGAGATGAACCGGGCCCGCGAGATCCTCGGCATCCAGCAGGAGTTCGCCGGGTTCGTCGACTCCGGCCTGCCCGAGGGCGACCCGCTGCCGCCGCTGCCGGAGGGGTGCTTCGCGACCCTGCCGGTGGAGGAGGCCTCCGCGCCGCTGGTGGAGTCCATCCGCCGGTTCCGCCCGCACGTGATCCTCACCTACGACGAGAACGGCGGCTACCCGCACCCCGACCACATCATGACCCACAAGGTGTCGATGCACGCCTTCGACGCCGCGGGCGACCCCGACGCCTACCCGGAGGCCGGGGACCCCTGGCAGCCGCTGAAGCTGTACTACTTCGTCTCGTTCCCGCCGGAGCGGTTCGAGGCACTGGCGACCGTCCTGGCCGAGCGCGGCATCGAGAACCCCTTCGAGGACTGGATGAAGCGGATCAACGAGCGCGAGTACCCCAGGTGGGAGATCACCACCCGGGTGCACTGCAGCGAGCAGTTCGACGTCGCGAACGAGGCGCTCAAGGCGCACGAGACCCAGGTGGACCCGAACGGCTTCTGGTTCGCCGTCCCCAACGAGGTCCTGGCCGAGGCCTGGCCGACCGAGGACTACCACCTGGTGCGCTCGCTGGTGGACACAGAGGTCCCTGAGAAGGACCTCTTCGCGGGTGTCCGAGAAGCAGTGAGAGTATGAGCGGCATGAATACCCTTCTCACCTCCGCGGCGGTGGCGGCCAACGACTTCTCGCTGGACAAGAACACCGTGACACCCGGGGTCATGGGCTTCCTCGTCATCTTCGCGATCGGCGTCGTGCTGTACTTCCTCATGAGGAGCCTGACGGGCAAGCTCCGCGCCCTGCCCAAGGAGGGCGACGGGTCGCCGGAGGCCGGCGGCACCGCCCGGGCCTCCGACGACGGGGCGGCCGGGGTGGCCGCCTCCGCCGCCCCCGACGGCGCCGGGGAGCCCAGGGCCTGACGCCCCGGGAGCCCGGCGGCCGGTCCTGCGGGGCCCGGGCCGGCGGGAGCGCTCCCCGGGGACCGTTCCCCGCCATGACCCGGCGGGGCGGTTTCCGGGAGGGGGGCTCCCGCTCCGGGGCGAACCGGGCGGACCCGGGCCGCGGGTGGCACAGTGGGGGCATGTCCAACCGCTTGAGCGAAGCGACCAGCCCGTACCTGTTGCAGCACGCCGAGAACCCCGTGGAGTGGTGGCCCTGGGGTGAGGAGGCCTTCGCGGAGGCGCGCCGGCGCGACGTTCCCGTGCTCGTCTCCGTCGGCTACGCGGCCTGCCACTGGTGCCACGTGATGGCCCACGAGTCCTTCGAGGACGAGGCGACCGCCGCGCGCATGAACGCCCACTTCGTCAACGTCAAGGTGGACCGCGAGGAGCGCCCGGACGTCGACGCCGTCTACATGGAGGCCACCCAGGCCATGACCGGCCAGGGCGGGTGGCCCATGACCGTGTTCGCCACGCCCGAGGGCGCCCCGTTCTACTGCGGGACCTACTTCCCGCGCGACCACTTCCAGCGGCTGCTGGAGGGCGTGGCGACCGCCTGGCGCGACAAGCGCCCCGAACTCCTCGACCAGGGCAAGCGGGTCGTGGACGCGCTCGGCGCCCCGCGCACCCTGCCCTCCGCGCCGCCGCCCTCCGCCGACCAGCTGGACCTGGCCGTCCACGCCCTGGTGCGCGACTACGACAGCGCGGAGGGCGGCTTCGGCGACGCGCCCAAGTTCCCGCCGTCGATGCTGCTGTCCTTCCTCACGGCGCAGGACGAGCGCACCCGGCCCTTCCCCGCAGAGGGGGCCTCCGGCGGAGGCGCCGGGGCCCCGGGCGAGGCCACCCCCGCACGGCTGATGGCCACCGGTACCGCCCTGGCCATGGCCCGGGGCGGCCTGTACGACCAGCTCGGAGGCGGGTTCGCCCGCTACTCCGTGGACCGCGCGTGGGTGGTGCCCCACTTCGAGAAGATGCTGTACGACAACGCGCTGCTGCTGCGCGCCTACCTCCGCATGGGCCGGCGCCCCGTCCGCCGGGGCGCCGGGACCTCGGAGACCGCCACCCGCGCCCTGCTGCTGCGGGTGGCGGAGGAGACCGCCGACTGGATGCTGCGCGACCTGCGCACCCCCGAGGGCGGGTTCGCCTCGGCGCTGGACGCCGACAGCGAGGGCGAGGAGGGCACCTACTACGTGTGGTCCCCCGCCCAGCTGCGCGAGGTCCTGGACGCGGACGACGCCGCCTTCGCGGCCGGGGTGTTCGAGGTGACGGAGGAGGGCACCTTCGAGCGGGGCGCCTCCGTGCTCCGGCTGCCGGTCCCTCCCGCCGACACGTGGCGCTTCCAGCGGGTCCGCGAGGCCCTGCTGGCCGCCCGGGCGGAGCGGGTCGCTCCCGCCCGCGACGACAAGGTGGTGGCCGCCTGGAACGGGCTGGCGATCGCCGGCCTGGCGGAGGCGGGGGCTCTGCTGGAGCGCCCCGACCTGGTGGAGGCCGCCCGCGACGCGGCGGAGCTGCTGCTCACCGTCCACCTGCGGGACGGCCGCCTGGTGCGTACGTCCCGGGACGGAAGGGCGGGCGGCAGCGCCGGGGTCCTGGAGGACTACGCCGACGTGGCGGAGGGTCTGCTGGCCCTGCACGGGGTGACCGGCGATCCGCGCTACGCGCACGGGGCCGGACAGCTCCTGGACGCCGTCCTGGAGCACTTCGGCGACGGCGCGGGCGGGTTCTTCGACACCGCGGACGACGCGGAGAAGCTCTTCAGCCGCCCGCAGGACCCCACCGACAACGCGACCCCCTCGGGGCGCTCCGCCGCCGCGTCCGCGCTCGTGACCCACGCCGCGCTGACCGGTTCGCAACGACACAGGACGGCGGCCGAGGGCGCCCTGGCGCCGGTGGCGCTGCTGGCCGAGAAGGCGGCGCGGTTCGCCGGGTGGGGCCTGGCCGCGGGCGAGGCCGCCCTGTCGGGGCCGCGCGCCGTCGCGGTGGTCGGCGACCCCGGCGACCCCCGGACGGAGGAGCTGGTGCGCACCGCCCTGACCTGGGCGCCCCTCGGTACGGCGCTGTCCCGGGGCGACGGCCTCGACGACGGCGGCGTGCCGCTGCTGCGCGACCGGGTGCGGGTCGGAGGAGCTCCCACCGCCTACGTGTGCGAGGGGTTCGTCTGCAAGCTCCCGGTCACCTCGCCCGAGGAGCTCCGGGCCCAGCTGCTCTCCCGGACGCCCTGACCGCCGGGGGGCGCGGACACGCGCCCCCCGGTCAGACCAGCCGGGTGCCGCCGATGATGTCGTTCACCACGTCCGGGCGGTAGGCGGGCTGCCGGATCTCCATGTACACGGTCGTGGGCACGCCCGGCTGGTGCACGGCGGCGCTGGTGAACGCGCCGCCGCCGTTGCACTCGGGCCAGTCCCACACGGTGCCCTCCCAGGTGGGGGTGTGCAGCTCGCGCTCCTCCGGGGAGCCCCCGCACGGGTCGGCCCCGGAGACGCCGCTGAGCCTGCGGGAGCCGGGCATCACCGTCGCGTACACCCCGTAGGAGGGCACCTCGGTGGAGTGCCAGTCGTCCGCGTCGGTCGCCACCAGCAGCCCCGGTCCCGCGCCGGCCCCGGCCGCGGCCGGACCGGCGGCGAGGTCGGTGTGGAACTCGCGCGCCCACACCGAGGGCACGTTCACGAGGATGTTCTGGCTGGCGTCCCTCACCGTGGTCAGCGCCATGCCCGGGGCGCCGGTGGACGCGGTCGCGCCCGCCGCCACCAGCAGCAGGGAGGCCGCCAGGGTGACCGTGCGCCGCCAGGGCATCTGGTAGCGCTGCCACCACGGGTCCGCCTTGGGCAGGTCGGGCTCCGTACGGATCGCCCTGACGCGGTCGGTGAAGGTCTTGGCGTCCGCCGGCCTGCTCTCCCGGTCCACCGAGAGCGCGGAGAGGATGAGCTCGTCGAGGGCGCGGGGCAGGCCTGGCCGGATCCGGCCAGGCGGGACCTTGACGGGCGGGCGGGAGGGCGGGCGCCCGGTGATCAGCTCGTAGGCGACCGCGCCCAGCGAGTACACGTCGGACCGGACGTCCAGGTCGCCGCCGGGGATGCTCTGCTCGGGCGACATGTAGCCGGGGGTGCCCGCCGCCGCAGTGAACCCCGAGGCCTCGTCGATGGCCTTCGCGAACCCCAGGTCCGCGACCAGGACCCGCTGCCCCACGGGGGAGGACTGGAGCAGGACGTTGGAGGGCTTGATGTCGCGATGGATCGTGCCGTGGTTGTGCAGGACGGTGATGCCCTGGCCGATCTCCGTCAGCAGCCGCAGGGCCTCGTCCAGGGGCAGCTGGCCCCGGCGGATGAGGTCGGTCACGCTCCCCTGGTCGGCGTAGGTCATCACCATGTAGGGGCGCCCGTCGGGCAGCACGTCGACGTCGTGCACCGCCACCAGCCACGTGGAGTCGGTCTGGCGCAGGATGCGCGCCTCCTCCAGGAACCGGTGCTGGATGTCCATCTGGTGCGCCCAGTTCTCGGCGAGTACCTTGATGGCCACCGGGTAGTTGAGCAGATCGTCCTGCGCCAGCCAGACCGTGGCGAAGGAGCCGGAACCCAGGCGCCGGATGACGCGGTACCGTCCGAAGGCCTCCGGTTGGCTCATTTCCGCCTCGGTGTCTAGGGGGGTGGATACGCGTTCGTTGCCCACTAATACACCATCTACGCCTTCATGTTGTCTCCCGCGGATATGATCCCCTCTCCGGGTAGCGCCGAGACCCCCGTGGCGTGGAAACTGGGGGGAGCCCCCGACGGGTTCTGTACGCCATGCGAATGGTCGCGGCGAGATGCGAGGCTTCGCGAGGACGGAGCCGAAGGGGATCCGTGGACGTCCCGTTGACGTGTGACCCTCGTAACCGATGGGCGCACACGCGTCCGAACAGGACGGTCGGACGTCCGCCGTCAGTCAGGGAGAGACCAGCCATGCGCAGTAGTGACCACACGGAGAACGAGGAGACCCCGGCGCCCCGGCGGCGGGTGGCGAGCAACGTCGACGAGGAGCTGGAGGACCTCGCGCGACGGGCCAAGCACGGCGACGCCGCGGCCCTGGACGACCTCCTCCGGCGCATCCAGCCCGAGGTGCTCCGCCGGTGCGCGCGCTTCCTCCCCTACCGCCAGGACGCGGAGGAGGCCTGCCAGGACGCGCTGCTCCGCGTGGCCCGCAAGATCGACAGCTTCAAGGGCGACTCACTCTTCACCACCTGGCTGTACACGGTGGTCTCCAACTCCGCCCGCCAGACCTACCGGTCGATGAAGCGCAGGTCCGCCGAGTTCCCCACCGAGGCCGAGCGCATGCCCCACCAGCGCGATCCCCGGACCACCAGCGTCATCGCCGGCTCCCGCATCGACCTCCTCGAGGCACTGGACCAGCTGGAGAAGGACCGCCCCAACCTGGTCGCCCCCCTGGTCCTGCGCGACCTGTGCCAGATGGACTACAACGAGATCGCCTCCGAGCTCAACCTCGCCCTGGGCACCGTCAAGTCCCGGATCCACCAGGGCCGCAAGCACGTGCGCAAGTCCCTGGCTGTGACGTAGCGCCCCGGGGCGAACTACTCTGGAGGAATCCCCGTCGGCACATCCTTCACAGGAGTGTGCTGTCTTTGATCCAGCTCTGAGAGGTTTCGCCAATGGGGCTCCGAGACCCCCTGTACTGGCTCTACGAGCGGCGGCTCGAACGCCAGCTGACCAGCCAGGAGATTCCCCGCCACGTCGGTGTCGCCATGGACGGCAACCGCCGATGGGCGAAGAGCAGCGGCCTCCGTGCGGCCGAGGAGGGCCACCAGGCCGGCGCGAACAAGATCTTCGAGGTGCTGCGCTGGTGCGACGAGGTCGGTGTGCAGGTGGTCACCCTGTGGATGCTGTCCACCGACAACCTCACCCGCGACGAGTCCGAACTGGGCCCGCTGGTGCGCATCATCGAGCAGACCATCGCCCGGCTCCGCGAGGAGGGGTGGAACACGCGCCCCGTCGGCGCGCTCGACGTGCTGCCCGACTCCACCGCCCGCGCCCTGAAGGAGGCGGAAGAGGCGACATCCGGCAACCCCGGCCTGGTTGTCAACGTCGCCGTCGGGTATGGAGGTAGACGTGAGATCGCTGATGCGGTTCGGTCCCTCCTCCACGAGGAGGCGGCCAAGGGCACCGGTATCCAGGAGCTTGCCGAGCGCCTGGACATCGAGGACATCGCACGGCATCTCTACACGCGCGGCCAGCCCGATCCCGACCTGCTCATCCGCACCTCGGGGGAGCAGCGCCTCTCGGGCTTCATGCTGTGGCAGAGCGTGCACTCGGAGTTCTACTTCTGCGAGGTCTACTGGCCCGCGTTCCGCAGGGTGGACTTCCTCCGTGCACTGCGCTCCTACGGCGCGCGCAACCGGCGCTTCGGCTCCTGACCCCCGGTCCCCCCGGTCGGCCTGCCCATTAACGCGGTGTTCACCGCGCGGCGGGGCGGGACCCTTGGAAACGGGGTCGCGGGCGCGTAGCGTCGGAACAAGCGGGTGGTGTGCATCCACCCGTTCGGGAGGCCCCGGCTCATTGATCTCCTCCGCCCTCGCGGAACGTCGACGAGGAGGGCCGGACCCGGCCCTCTGGGGCCAGGTCCCGGTCCTCCATGATCCCGTGACAGTAGGGCGCCCCCGCGGTGCCCAAGGGGAGAACGAGTGGCTAGTTCCTCGACCGATCGCCGTGACACCCAGTCCCCCGCCGACCCCCACACGGAGGTAGGCCGGGGAAGGCGCGTCCATGTGCTCGACACCAGTGTCCTGCTCGCCGACCCGATGGCCATGGCCAGGTTCGCCGAGCACGAGGTGGTCATCCCCGTGGTGGTGATCACCGAGCTGGAGAGCAAGCGACACCACCCGGAACTCGGGTACTTCGCTCGCAACGCGCTGCGCCGCCTCGACGACCTGCGGGTCGCCAACGGCCGACTGGACGTCCCGGTACCGGTGAACGACCAGGGCGGAACGCTCCGTGTGGAGCTCAACCACAGTGATCCGAAGATCCTGCCGGCGGGCTTCCGGCTCGGCGACAGCGACACCCGGATCCTGACGGTGGCCCGCAACCTCCAGGAGGAGGGCGGGAACGTCGTGCTGGTGAGCAAGGATCTGCCGATGCGGATCAAGGCCGCCTCGATCGGCCTCCCGGCCGACGAGTACCGCGCCGAGCTCGCCATCGAGCACGGCTGGACGGGCATGGCCGAACTGGACGTGCCCGCCCACCAGATCGGTGAGCTGTTCGAGAGCGGTACCAGTGAGATCGAGGAGGCCAGGGAGCTCCCCTGCCACACAGGGCTGGTGCTCGTGTCCGAGCGGGGCAAGGCGCTCGGCCGGGTGCGGCCCGACAAGTCGGTCAAGGTGGTGCGCGGGGACCGGGACGTGTTCGGTCTGCACGGGCGCAGCGCCGAGCAGCGGATCGCCCTCGACCTGCTCACCGACCCCGAGGTCGGCATCGTGTCGCTGGGCGGGCGCGCGGGCACCGGCAAGTCGGCGCTGGCGCTGTGCGCCGGGCTGGAGTCCGTCCTGGAGCGCCGCCAGCACCGCAAGGTGATGGTGTTCCGGCCCCTGTACGCGGTCGGGGGCCAGGAACTCGGCTACCTGCCCGGCACCGAGAACGACAAGATGACACCGTGGGGCCAGGCGGTGCACGACACCCTGTCCGCTGTGACCAGCGAGGACGTCATCGAGGAGGTCGTGGACCGGGGGATGCTGGAGGTCCTCCCGCTCACGCACATCCGGGGCCGCTCGCTGCACGACGCGTTCGTGATCGTGGACGAGGCCCAGTCACTGGAGCGCGGCGTGCTCCTCACCGTCCTGTCCCGGCTCGGGGAGAACTCGCGGGTGGTGCTCACCCACGACATCGCCCAGCGCGACAACCTGAGGGTGGGACGCCACGACGGCGTGGTCGCGGTGATCGAGAAGCTCAAGGGCCACCCGCTGTTCGCGCACATCACCCTGACCCGGTCGGAGCGGTCCCCGATCGCCGCCCTGGTCACCGAGCTGCTGGAGAACTGACGCGAGGGCGGTCCGGGCCCGGCCGCGGAGGCCGGGCCCGGACCGCCGTCCGCGCGTGCCGGTTCCGGCCCCTCAGCGCATGCCCGACACCAGCCGGCCCAGGCTCCGCAGCCTCGCCAGGCTCGCCTCGTAGCGGGCGCCGACGGCGAGGAGGAGCAGGCCCACGACCGCGAACGGCACCCAGTTCGGCGCGAGCCGGGCCAGGTCCCACAGGGGCGGCCCGAACGCCCGCGCCGACGTGGCCACCAGCACCAGCCCTCCCAGGGCCAGGGGCGCCCGGAGCCGTCCCGCCAGCCCCCACACGGTGACGGCCACCCCGAGCACCAGCACGGCCGGCACCCGCCACGCCATGCCGTCCCCGGTGAGCACCAGGACCACCGTCGGCAGGAACAGCAGCGCCAGACCGCCGCCGTAGGCGGCCCAGCTCGACGGCGGGGCGGGCGCCCTGCGGCTCCACTCCCAGCCGATGACCAGGGCGGCGAACGCCGGCGGCGCCGTGTACGCCTCGGGCACCGTCACGTCCCACGCCGCGAGCGCGGTCCACAGGGCGGCGAACATCAGCAGGCCGCCGACCACCGCGAACCCCGACCGGCCGGGCCGCACGGCGGTGGCCGACGCGATCACGCCGACCAGGGCCAGCGCGAGCGCCACCAGTTCCGGCCGTGCCCCCGCGCCGAGGGAGACGGCCAGTGCCAGCACCGCCCACAGGCACGCGGGGACCTCCGCGGCGGGCACCAGCGCCCCGCGCAGCCTCGGCACGACCGCGGCCACGGCGGCGACCAGGGCGATGGGCGCCAGCGCCGCGTACTCCGCCGGCGCGTCCAGGGCCAGGGGCAGGGCGAGGGCGAACGCGCCGGTGAGGGCCGTGGCGGCCGCGGTGCCGCCCAGGGCCGGGACGGGCGTCCGCGCCAGTGCGGCGGCCACCGACGCGACCACCGCGGCGGCCATCAGCGCGGCCGCGACCGTGTGCTCCTCGGCGAGCGCCCAGCCCAGCCCCAGCGCCAGGGTGAGGAGGCCGGTCAGCCCCGGCAGCGGGCTCGTGCGCCCGTCCCGCAGCAGCGCGGACCACACCACGAGAGCGGATCCCACCGCCAGCACCCACAGCAGGGCGAGGAGGAACGGCGCGCCGGCGACCACGGGCAGCGGGGCCAGCGCGGGCGGCGCGACCAGGGCGACGGCGTGCGGCGTCCACCTGCGGGCCAGCACGGCGACCGCGCCGACGGAGAGCAGCCCGGACACCAGGACACCGGCGACCGCCGCCGCGGCGACCGGTCCCGGCAGCGGGGCGAGGCCGAGGACGGCGTACGCGGGGTCCGTCAGGGCCGGGAGCGGGGCCGTCCCCGGGGGGTACGCCCGGGAGGCCGCGGCGAGCGCGGGCAGCGACCGGGGACCGGCCACGAGCGGGACGGCCCCCAGCAGCAGGAGCCCGAGCAGGGTGAGGGGCGCCGCCCGGAGCGCGGGCCGCGGCACGGGGCCGAGGGTCGGCCGGGGCGCCCCGGGGCGGTGCGGCCGGGCCGAGGCCACCGCGGCGGCGCCGACGCACAGCAGGGCCGCGGCCGACAACCACCACGCCACGGGTTCGGGCGGTCCCGGCCGCGTGAAGGAGGCCGCCAGGGAGGCCCCGCCGGCGAGGAGGGCGAGGGCCCCCGGGACGAGGGGCGCGGTGCGGGCCGCGGCTCCGGGGGAGTCCACGCGGCGCAGGAGCAGCGCCGACACCAGGGAGGCCGCCGCGACCAGCACGATCGCCGACAGCGTCGTGCGGTACTCGGGGAGTGACCAGAGCAGGCCCAGCACGAGGGTCGCCGAACCGGTCGCCGTCGGCACCCAGCCGAGTCCGGAGCGGCCGGAGAGCGTGACGCCCAGCAGCAGCGCGGCTCCCACGAACACCGTCCACACCACCGCCGCCGCGTACGGCAGGCCCAGGAGCACCGGCAGCGGCACCAGGGAGGTGGGCGCGGCGAGCGAGGCCGCGGTCACCGTCCACCTCCGGTCGACCACGAGGACCAGGGCCACCACCAGCGCGCCGGCGACGAGCACGCCGAGCGCGGCGCCCAGCGCGGCGGCCGTCCCGGAGGGGGCCGAGAGCCCCAGCACCCGGTGGGCGGGGTCGAGCATCGCCGACGCCGGGGCGGTCCAGGGGGCGTACGGGCCGGGGAGCGCCGCCAGCCCGGGGTCACGGCCCCCTCCGGCGAGCAGCGGGGCGGAGGGCAGGAGCAGGAGGCCGAACAGGGTGAAGGCCGTCCGGGGGTCGGCGGTGTCCGGGGCGGGGGTCCGGGACGCCGCACGACCGCCTCCGGGCGCCGTTCCGGCCGCGGGGGAGGCGAACGGCCTGCGGACCCTGCCGAACAGCAGGGCGGTCGCGCCCGCCGGCAGGGTGGAGGCGGCGAGGAGCCACCAGGCGGGACGCGCCGCGTCCCCGCCGAGGGTCAGCGCCGCCAGGAAGACCGTCCCGGCCGCCAGGGCCAGCGCCCACAGCAGCAGGCACGCCCCGTACAGGGAAGCGGGGGCGTCGCCCGCGCGGTCGGCGCGGCGGAACAGCAGGAGGCCGGCCAGCGGGACCGCGCCCGCCAGGAGGAGCGCGGCCAGGGACGTGTACTGGTCCGGCAGGGACCACAGGACCCCCGTGGCGACGGTGAGGCTCCCCGAGGCCGCGGACACCCGGCCCGCGCCCCGCCGGGGGAGGAGGGCGGTGCCGAGGACCAGCGCGGCGCCCACGAGCATGGCCCACACGACCGCGACCGCCAGGGGCAGGGGCAGCAGCAGGGGGACGGCCAGCAGGGTCGGCGGGGCCACCAGGGCCGAGGTGTGCGCCAGGAGGTCGCGGCGCAGCAGGGCCGTGGCCGCCAGGGCGAGGACGGCGGCGGCCGCGACGGCCGCCAGCCAGGCGGCTCCGGACAGAGGGGGCGCGCCGGGACCGGTGAGCCCCAGGACCCCGGCGGCCGCGGCGGTCGCGGTGCCGGGGGCCTCGGACCAGAACGTGTCCGGGACGCGCGGGAGGACGGGGAGGTGGGCGGGCCCGGCCGCCAGGGGCGCCGCCCCCAGGGCGAGGAGCGCGACCACGGCGTGCACCGCCGACGGCCCGGCGCCGGCCGGGGGGAGGGAGGGCAGCGGGCGCCGGGTGAACAGCAGCCCCGTCACGCCGGACACCAGCAGGGCCGCCGCCAGGGCCCACCAGGAGCCGGCGTCGCCGGCCGCGGGGACCGCGAGCACGAGAACCGCGGAGAGGGCGAGGGAGAACCCCCACAGGACCGTCGCGGTCACGTGGAGGGTGCGGACGGGGACGCCCTCGCGCGGGCCGCCGAGCAGGCGGACCAGCAGCAGGTCGGCGAGGGCGGTGGCGGCGAGCGCGGGCAGGGTCCAGGGCAGGAACCCGTCCCCGGGCGCCACCACCAGCAGCACCGGGACCGGCTGGGCCACGAGCGCGGCGACGACGCGCGGGGACCGCAGCGGCACGAGGAGCGGGTAGAGCGCCGTCAGCGCGCCGACGGCCGCCAGCGCGGCGGCCGAGTAGCCGGGCCCGTTGGAGATCCGGTCGGAGAGGAGCAGGCCCAGGGCGAGGGCGTCGACGCACAGCAGGGCGGCGGCGACGGCTCCGAAGGTCTCGGCGGTCGCCCTGAGGCCGCGCCGGTGCAGCGGGAGGGCCAGGAGGGCGAAGGCCAGGGTCGTGGCGCCGAGGACGCCCGCGCGGGCGCCGGTGCCCAGGTCGCTCCAGGACCAGACGGCGAACACCAGGGCGGCGATGCCGACGAGGAGGCCGCCCAGCCCGAGGACGACGTTCTGGGCGGAGCGCCGGGTGACCTCGCCGACGGGCTCGGAGGCGTGTCCGGCGGACGCGGGGGCCGGGCCCCCCGGGGCGGCGGAGCCGAGCGGCGGCCGCGGGCCGCCCTCGGCCCGGACGGCTCCGGGGCGGCCGTCGGCGGGCGCGCGCCCGGGAAGGGGCGTGCCCGGCCGCCCCGGGAGCGACTCGCGGCGCAGCAGGCGCATCGTGACGGCGCGCTCGCCGAGCAGGCGGTGCCTGCGGCCGTCGATCTCCGCGATCTCGGAGTCGATCAGCCAGAGGCGCCGGGCGGTGTCGCCGACGAGTGCCAGTCCGCACCGCGGGCACGCGCGCACGCCGGCCGGGAGCGGGGCGCGGCAGTCCGGGCAGTGGAGCCGTGGACCCGCGGGGGACGGTGGGGATCCTGGGGCGTTCATACCGCCATCCTGTCCCCGGCCCCGCCCGCGCGCATCGGTACACGTACTCAGACCGGGCGGTGACGAGAGCCGCGTCCCCCGGTGCGGAGACGTGGAGCACACGTGGACCCGCTTGACCGGAACTTGACTCTTCGTGTCGCTGCGCAGGTCAGAGGTCCGCAATGCAGGCACATTCCGTGATGTGACCCAAGGCATAGTAAAACTGGCGTTACTTGGCCGTGACGATGATGCAGGCTGAGTCCGCTGCACAGAACACTCCCTCCCACGTGGAAGTCCCCCGCCGCGGTCGGTCGAACGGAAGAAGACCCGTCCCCTCCGCGCACAGTCCGGGCCACGTGGTCAGCGGCGGCGAAGCACCGCACACGAACAGCCCCACGAAGGCACGTGTGCGTCTACGCGAAAGGGCCACTCCTTGCTGATCGACCGAACCTCACTGCGCCGTGCGAGCGCCGTCGGAGCCGCGGCCGTGGTCGCGGGAAGCGCCTTCACGGTGGCGGCGTTCGCGCAGACCGGGGCGGTGGAGCCCGAACGGCTCACGTCCGCCGCGGTGGTCCCCGACCAGGAGTCCGGGGACGGCGCCGACGACTTCTTCGCCGAGCCCTCCGCGGTCGGCGGGGAGGAGCGCGAGGAGAGCCGCCGGCAGGCCGCGGCGGCCGCGGAGGAGGGCCTCCGGTCCGCCAGCGGGACGGGGAGCGACATCCCCGAGCCCGAACCGGAGCCCGAACCCGGCGCCACCGCCTCCGGCGGCGGCGCGGACCCCGCGGACCCCTCCGGCGGCGCGGCCGCCGTCCCGGCGGGCTCGGCCAAGGAGATCGCCCTGGAGATGGTCCTCGCGGAGGGGTGGGGCGAGGACCAGTTCTCCGGCTGCCTCGAACCCCTGTGGGAGAAGGAGAGCAACTGGGACCACACCGCGGAGAACCCGGGTTCGGGCGCCTACGGCATTCCGCAGTCCCTGCCCGGCAGCAAGATGGCCTCCCACGGCGACGACTGGCGGACCAACCCCGCCACCCAGATCGCGTGGGGCATCGACTACATCAAGGACCGGTACGGGAACCCCTGCGGCGCCTGGTCCCACTCCCAGGCGAACAACTGGTATTAATGGGGCTTTCCCTGCCAATAACCCCCTCTTGGGAAAGGCAATCGTGCTACTCAACCGAATGTCGCTGCGCAGTACAGCGGTGATCGGCGCGGCGACCCTCGTCGCGGGTGCGACGTTCGCCGTCTCCGCGTTCGCGGACGACGGGGTCGACCCGGAAATGGCGGCCAGCGCCGCCGTTCCGGACAGCGAGGAATCCGCAGCCGACACCGAAACCGGGGAGGACGAGTTCTTCGCCTCCTCCGAGCTGACGCAGGAAGAACTCCAGGAGCTGCGACAGCAGGCCCGGGGAGAGAGCGAGGCCGCCCTCGGCGCCGGGGTCAGAACGGCCCAGGGCGACGGGAGCGACATCGAGGAGGAAGAGGAAGAGGAGGAAGAGGAGGAGGTTCCCGAGTTCACCGGGGACCCCAAGTCGATCGCCCTCGACATGGTCCTCGCGGAGGGCTGGGGCGAGGACCAGTTCTCCGGCTGCCTCGAACCCCTGTGGGAGAAGGAGAGCAACTGGAACCACACCGCCTCGAACCCGAGTTCGGGCGCGTACGGCATCCCCCAGTCGCTGCCCGGCAGCAAGATGGCCTCCCACGGCTCCGACTGGCAGACGAACCCCGCCACCCAGATCGCGTGGGGCATCGACTACATCAAGGGGCGCTACGGCACCCCGTGTGAGGCGTGGGCCCACTCCCAGTCCATCGGCTGGTACTGATCCCGAGCACACGACGGCCCCCGCGGGACACCGCGGGGGCCGTCGTGTGCCCGGGGCCCGGTCAGAGGTGCGGGGTGAAGGTCTCCACGACCTCCTCGTGGAGGTCGTCGTAGAAGTCCCCGTCCTCGCGCGGGACGTTGACGCTCACCATGTAGAAGACCCTGCTGCCCTCGTGTTCCATGCTGATCGCGTAGGACCAGAAGCGGCGCTCCGGTGTCGCCCACGACTCGTTGGTGAAGTCGGACTCCACCATCGCGACGTCCCAGCCCTCCCCGTAGTCGTCCTCGTCGAACTCCTCCAGCTCCAGCTCGGAGTAGTCCGTCGTGATGTCCTGGTCCGCGTCGGTGCCGCCGTTGGTCTGCCGGAGGTACTCGGCGCTCGTCCCCGTGAACTCCTCCTCCGTCCACCCGGTCACCCACACCTGGTGGTCCCTGCCGGGGGCGACGAACACCGCGAGGCTGTTGTCGATCTCGCTGTCGTCGACCTCCCAGCCCGCCGGGTGGGCCACGTCGAACCACTGCGAGCTGAACGTGTCCAGCTCGTCGTAGGAGGGCGGCTCCCCGCCGTCGTCCCCCTCGGCCGCGGCGGCCTGCTCGCCGCCGCTGCCGCCGCCGGGCTCCGCGGACGGGGACGGCTCCTCCGGAGGCGCGCCGCCCTGCGTCGGCGCCTCCTGGGGGGCGGCCTCCCCCGCGGCGCCGCCCGACCTCAGGACCACGGCCACCGCGACCACGGAGACGAGGAGGAGGGCCAGCAGGCCGGCGCCGACGCCGAACAGCACCCTGGCCGTCGATGCGCTCCCGGAACCGGACCGCCCGGAGCCGCCGTGGCCCCCCGAGTGGAGGGGGCCCGTGGCGCCTCCGCGGCCGCCCGTGCCGCCCCCGCCGGAGTGCCCGTACGGGGCGGCCGGGCGTCGGCCGGGCGGGAAGGGGGTCTGCGGCGTCACCGGGCCCCCGGGGCGGGGCCGGCCCTGGGGGAGGGGCGTCCCCGGGCCGTGCCCGGTCGTCCCGGGGCCCGTGGGGCGGCCGCCGGCCCGTGGCCCGGCAGCGGGGTACCCGCCGCTCCGGAAACCGTGGGCGTACGGGGAGCCGCCGGCGCCCGGGGCGGTGCCGGGGCCTGTGCCCGCCGCGCCCGCCGCGACCCCCGCGACCCCCGCGGCTCCGGCGGCGCCCGCCGGGCCGACGCCCCCGCCGGAGGTCCCCTGCCCGCGCAGGAGCGCCAGCGCGCCCTCCACCGTCAGCCGCCGGTCCGGGTCGCGCTCCAGGAGGCCGGTGATGACCGGCTCCAGCCGTCCGGCACGCGTCATCGGCGGAAGGGGCGCCGAGATGACGGCGGCGATGGCCGCGGTGAGGCTGTCCCGGCGGAACGGCGACGTGCCCTCCACCGCCGCGAACAGGGTCACGCCGATGCTCCACAGGTCGCCCCGGTGCTCCGCGGGCCCGCCCTCCAGGCGCTCCGGCGGCATGTACTCCGGGGAGCCGATCAGCGCACCCGTCCGGGTGATGCTGGGACCGCCCTCCATGGTGGCGATGCCGAAGTCGGTGAGGATCACCCGGCCGTCCAGGGACATCATGATGTTGCCCGGCTTGATGTCCCGGTGCAGGACTCCGGCCGCGTTCGCCGCCTGCACCGCCTTGAGCAGGGACTCCGCGATCTCCGCGACGGTGTCGGGCGGGAGGGCGCCCTGTTCGTTGAGCCGGTCCTGGAGGGACCCGCCCTCCACGAGCTCCATGACCACCCACGGGTCGCCGTCGTACTCGAAGACGTCGTGGACGGTGATCACCGTGGGATGGCTGATGCGCGCCGCCGAACGCGCCTCGCGGCGGACCCGCCCGTGCGCGTCGGCGCGCTCGGAGTCGGTGAAGTGGTCGGGGAGGAGCACCTGCTTGATCGCGACGACGCGGTCCAGGGACGGGTCGAAGGCTTCCCAGACCACGCCCATACCGCCGCGTCCGAGTTCACGGCGCAGGATGTAGCGGTCCGCGACGATCTGTTCGCTGTCGCTGTCGCTGTTGCTCGACATGTACTGCCCTCTCGAAGGCGGGCCTTTCGGGTGCTCTGACAAGGATGTCGGACGCCTCCCGCGTGTGGAAGGTTCCCGGGGGGCAGGTGAGTGGAACCGGAGCGCCGCACGGCCGTCGCCCCCGCGGACCGGCCGCCGCCCGGCGGCGGGGCGCCCCGCCCGCGCGGAGCGCCCCGCGGACACCGCGGACCGCCGCCCGCGGGGACGGCTCCCGCCTACCGGGAGTTGGTCATCTTCAGCACGTCGAGGGCGTCGTCCAGCTGCTCCTCGGTGAGCTTGCCCGCCTCGACGTAGCCGCGCTCCAGGACCACCTCGCGGATGGTCTTCTTCTCCTTGAGCGACTGCTTGGCGACCTTGGCGGCCTCCTCGTAGCCGATGTAGCGGTTGAGCGGGGTGACGATCGACGGCGAGGACTCGGCGTAGACGCGGCACTGCTCGGCGTTGGCCTCGATGCCCGCGACGCAGCGGTCGGCGAACACCCGCGAGACGTTGGACAGCAGCCGGATCGACTCCAGCAGGTTGCGGGCGATCATCGGCAGCTGCACGTTCAGCTCGAAGTTGCCGCTTGCACCGCCGAAGGCCACCGCCGCGTCGTTGCCCACGACCTGCGAGGACACCTGGAGGACGGCCTCGCACAGGACCGGGTTGACCTTGCCGGGCATGATCGAGGAACCGGGCTGGAGGTCGGGCAGGAAGATCTCGCCCAGGCCCGTGGTCGGGCCGGAACCCATCCAGCGGATGTCGTTGGCGATCTTCGCGAAGCCGACCGCGACGGTCCGCAGCTGGCCGGACAGCTCGACCAGGCCGTCGCGTGCGCCCTGCGCCTCGAAGTGGTCGCGGGCCTCGGTGAGGGGCAGGCCGGTGTGGGACGCGATCTCGGCGATGACACGGGCCGAGAAGCCCTCGGGGGTGTTGATGCCGGTGCCGACGGCGGTGCCGCCGAGCGGGAGCTCGGCCACGCGCGGGAGGGAGGCCTCCAGGCGCTCCACGCCGTAGCGCACCTGGGCGGCGTACCCGGCGAACTCCTGGCCGAGGGTCACCGGGGTGGCGTCCATCAGGTGGGTGCGGCCGCTCTTGACGACGGACGCGAACTCCTCCGCCTTGCGGGACAGCTCGCCCTCCAGGTGCCGCAGCGCCGGGACCAGGTCGTTCTGTACGGCGGCCGTGGCGGCGATGTGGATGGAGGAGGGGAACACGTCGTTGGACGACTGGGAGGCGTTGACGTGGTCGTTGGGGTGGACGTCGAGGCCGGTGCGCTCCTTGGCGACGGTCGCCACGACCTCGTTGGTGTTCATGTTGCTGGAGGTGCCGGAACCGGTCTGGAAGACGTCGATCGGGAACTCGTCGTTCCACTTGCCGTCCGCCACCTCCAGGGCGGCCTCGCGGATCGCCTTGCCGAGGTCCTCGCCGATGACGCCGAGCTCGGCGTTCACCTTGGCCGCGGCGGCCTTGATCTGGCCGAGGGCGGCGATGTGGGCGCCTTCGAGGCCCTGGCCCGAGATCGGGAAGTTCTCGACGGCGCGCTGCGTCTGAGCCCGCCACTTGGCCTCGGCCGGGACCTTGACCTCACCCATCGAGTCGTGCTCGATACGGAACTCACTCATTGCAACCCATCTCTCCTGGGAAAACCTGTGACACAAAGCCTGCCAGACGCATCCGGGCACACCGTCACCTCACCCGGGCTTGGCGGTGTTGCACGCGTCATGTTGACATCGCCGCAGGTGGAAGCGGACGCGTTCAGGAACCGATGCCGCGGCGGGGCGCCCGGCGGAGCCGGCCGAGGAAGCGGCGGCGCCTCGGCGCGCGCACGCGGACCACCCCGAAGAGCGAGAAACCGTCGATCTCCAGCACCGGGGGGTCGGACATGCCGGAGCGGCGTGCGGTGGTGGTGCGCCGCCCCAGGAACGACCAGCCGGTCAGGCGCACCTCGACGCCCTCGGGGACGTCGATCTCCACACGGCCCAGGACGGCGGTCACGGTCATCCGGTGGTGGTTGTGCATGAGGAGGGCCTCGCGCATGTCCACCTCCACCCGTCCGACGACGGCGACCGCGTACTCGCCCGGGTAGGCGACCCAGCGCCCCCGGCGCGCGGTGTTGCCGAACAGCCCGACCAGGGGCTGCGGGTCCAGGCGGATGGGCTGGCGCTCGACGGGGAGGAGGTCGGCGGTGATCCCGGGGAGCTCGCCCAGGGTGAGGGCCCCGTGCACGAGTGAGGAGCGCTCCTCGAACTCCTCCAGGTCGATGCGGCCGTCGGCGGCGGCGTCGCGCAGGGCCTTCAGCACGCGCTCGCGGTCCGTGTCGGAGGCGCGGAGCCGCTCGGGGGACACTTCCTCACTCACACCGCCACCCTAGTGCGTGCCCGGCGGACCGGGACGCGGTCGCGGCCCCGCGGGGCGGCGGCTCCCGCAGTTGTGCGCGCCGGGTTCCCTTGGGGGTCTCGCGCGGTTCACCGGACGCGCATAGCTTCCTACCGACAGCACACGGTGAGGGCGTGGAGGGCGGGAGCGGGATGCGCGGAACCGGTACATGGAGGAGAGGGGCCCGGGCGGCGGGCGCGCTCGGGGCGGCGCTCGCGGTGGCGGCGGTGCTGGCGCCCGCCACGGCGGCGGCCGACTCCCCGGAGCGGGAGCCCGGGGGAGGGCCGCCCCTGTCCGTGGACGGCGGCGCGTGGCCGTCCGGGCACGTCCAGGGCGCCGCGCTCGACGAGGAGAAGGGGCACATGTACTTCTCCTTCACCGACACCGTCGTCAAGACCGACCTGGACGGCCGGGTGATCGGCACGGTCACCGGCCTCACGGGCCACCTCGGCGACCTCGACTTCAACGACCGGGACGGGCGCGTCTACGGATCGCTGGAGTACAAGGCGGCCGAGGCGTTCTACATCGCGATCTTCGACGGCGACCGCATCACGCGGCCGGGCATGGACGCGGAGGACGACCGCGTCCTGACCACCGTCCACCTGGACGAGGTCGTCGAGGACTACACCGCGGACATGGACGGCGACGGCGTGTTCGACGGCAACGTCGCCGACACGGCCGACCACCGCTACGGGTCCAGCGGCATCGACGGGGTGGCCTTCGGCCCCGAATTCGGCCGCGGCGGCGGCCGCGAGGTGCTGACGGTCGCCTACGGCGTCTACTCCCACCCCGGGCGCGCCGACAACGACCACCAGGTCCTGCTCCAGTACGACACCTCCTCGTGGAGGCGGTACGAGCGCCCGCTCGACCAGGACGCCCCCCACACCAGCGGCCCGCCCCGGGTCGGGGGCAAGTACTTCGTGTACACCGGCAACACCACCTACGGCGTGCAGAACCTGGAGTACGACGCGCACACCGGCGACTGGTTCATGGCGGTCTACGAGGGCGTCAAGCCGCACTTCCCCAACTACTCCCTCTTCGTGGTCGACGGCTCCCGGCCCCCGGTGCGGGGCACGGTCCGAGGCCAGGAGGACGACGAGCAGGGCCTGCTGCTCCCGCTGCGCCGGGACGGCATGCTCCACGGGGAGTCGGGGGTCCGGGGCTGGGACACCGGCGGCCAGTACGGCCTGGTCTCCCTGGACGACGGTCGCTTCTACGTCGTCGAACGCGGCCGGCGCACCGGGGACGGGGGCACGCTGGAGACCGGGGTCGCCCACCTGAACCGGTGGACGGCGGGGACCCCCGACCCCTTCACGCCCCTGGGCGGCTGAGAGACGCACGCGGGCCGGCCGGCGTGGCGGCGCTGGCGCCGCTCGCCGCCCTGGTCGTCCACTTCGGGGTGGGGCGCGGGCGCGAGTT
>NZ_JBEXSY010000057.1:0-43738 GCF_040613895.1 Nocardiopsis sp. NPDC006198
TACTGCCCTGTGGTGGGGTGGGAGAGTAGGTCGCTGCCACGGTTTTTTGTGAGGGAGGGGGTTGCCTTGTGGGCGGCCCCCTCCTTTTTTGTGTGTGGGGTGGGGTGGTTTTTTGGGGGCTGTGGCCCTCTTTTTTGTGCCTGTGCTTGTGCGTTTGTGAAACGGGTGGTGTGCGGGGTGGTGGGGGGTGGGGTGGCCCCCCTGTTTCCAGGAAAGCGGAGTGGGGGTGTGCCGCGCCAGGGGAGGATGCCGCCTGTGGACGACACGGGGCCCGCAGACGCCCCGTAGCGCGTCCGCGGGCCCCGTCGGTGTGTCAGACGCCTGCGGTGGCGGGTGAGGAGGGGGAGGCCGGTTCGGTGGCCAGCCCGTGGAGGTCGGCGGCCTCGATCTCCTCGCGGGTGATGCCGAGGATGAACGCGATCGTGTCCAGGTAGGGCACGTTCACGGAGGTGTCGGCCTGCTGGCGGACCACCGGCTTCGCGTTGAACGCGACGCCCAGTCCCGCCACCTGGAGCATGTCCAGGTCGTTCGCGCCGTCGCCGACGGCGACCGTCTGCTCCAGGGGCACGCCGGCCTCGGCGGCGAACCGCTTCAGGGTGGTGGCCTTGCCCTTCCGGTCGATGATCGGGCCGACCAGTTCGCCGGTCAGCGTCCCGTCCACGACCTCCAGGGTGTTCGCCGCGGAGTAGTCCAGCCCGAGGCGTTCCACGAGCACGTCCGTGATCTGGGTGAAGCCGCCGCTCACGATCCCGCACTCGTAGCCCAGGCGCTTCAGGGTGCGGACCAGGGTCCGGGCCCCGGGGGTCAGCTGGATCTCCTCGCGCACCGCGTCGATGGCGGAGGCGTCGAGGCCCTTCAGCAGGGACACCCTGCGCCGGAGGGACTCCTCGAAGTCGAGTTCGCCGCGCATGGCCTCCTCGGTGACCCGGGCGACCTCCTGCTCGCAGCCGGCGTGGGCCGCCAGGAGCTCGATCACCTCGCCCTGGATCAGGGTGGAGTCGACGTCCATGACGATGAGGTGCTTGGCGCGGCGGTGCAGGCCGCTGGGCTGCACCGCGACGTCGACGCCCTGGGTGGAGGCCTCCATGGCGAGCTCGGCCCTCAGCTGCTCGGCGCTGCCCCCGGAGATCTCCATCTCCACGGAGGTCACCGGGTAGCTCGACAGCCGCTCTATCCGGTCGATGTTCGCTCCGGCCCTCGCCACGCACGACGTGATCGCGCCGAGGGCGCCGGGGCGCAGGGGGTCGGCCAGGACGGTCACGTGCAGGCGGCCGGAGGCGAAGTCGTTGACGCGGCCGTTGCCGTCCCCGTCCCCGTACTCGACCTCCATGTCGAGGTCGATCGCGGTCTTGTCGAGGGCGCTGCGCACCTCCTCGAAGACCCGCTGGCGGCTCACGCCGGGGGCCACGCGCTCGTCGACCCCGAGAACCGTCCCCAGCACCAGGCGTCCCGCCAGAACGACCTGTTCGAGGTCGACGATGGTCACCGGGAAGACGGAGAGGGTGCTCAGGAGACGCGCGCTGATGCCGGGCCGGTCGTGCCCGGTCACTGTCACCAACAACGTGGAATCATCATTCATGGCGTCTTCCACGGTACTCGGCCGGGGGAGGGGCCGGTCGAGCCGGGAGGGCTCTTCGCCCAGCTAGTTCACCATGTGGACAGCTGGAGGAGAGGTGTAGGTCACTCCGGCGCCTACCGGTTGCCCCGGTTCTTCTTCTTGCGGCGCGGACCCTTGGCCTTGATGTCCACTCCGCCGAGCATGCACGTGCCCGTCAACCGGATGATCGGGGCGTTCGGGTCCGTGACCTGGTCCGTCCCGTGCATGTCCGCGCCGCCCAGGATCGCCGAGGTGTTGTTGATCACTCTCACCCCGTGCGGCACGGTGATGTCCACCCCGCCCATGATGACGGCGACCTGGATGGTCACCTCGTGCTGGCTGAGGACGGCCTCGCGGAGGTCCAGTTCGACCCCGCCGCAGAGCACGGACACGTTGGTCCGGGGCTCGACCAGCCAGCGGCCCTTGCGCTCGCAGCCGCCGAACACCGCGACCAGGTTCTCGGAGCCCTTGCTCTGGCCGGCGAGGTCGCGGGCCTCGCTCCCCAGGATCTCCATCCCGCTCGGGGGCTCGGACGACCGGCGGTCCATGGCCGCGTAGTCGTACCCCTGGTCGGTGACGGGCAGGTCCGAGACGATCGGGGCGAGCTCCCCGACGGTCTTGGCCCTGTACAGGGTGTCCAGGCGCTCCTCGTGCTCCACCGGGGTGAGGCGACCTTCAGCCACGGCCTCCCGCAGCCGCTCGGCAACCTTGTCCCGGTCCGCGTCGGAGGCTCGGATGTGCTCGGGCTGCATGATGACTGGTTCTCCTCGTCGACTCGGTGGGGCCGGGGCCCGGCGCCACACACCCAGTATCGGCACTCTCCCGTCACGATGGATCAGGTATATCCCCTGGACCTACCCCGAGAATTCCCGCGCCCCTTACCAGGGTGCGCCGGAGCGCCGGGCGTTCGCGCCTCCGTCACCGGTCCCGGCCCGGTCCTCCGGGGCCGGTCGGGAGCCGAGGTAGGCCGAGGGGCGGACACCGGTGTGGCGCAGGAAGGCGGTCGACAGGGCGCCCGGTTCGGCGAACCCGCACAGTCGAGGACATCGGAGTCGAACACCATGCGGCCGACCCTGGCGGGGCCCGGGCCGGGCCTCCGCACCCGCCCCGCCCCTCTCGGGCCCGGAGCGCGCGGCGCGGCGTGGTGGTGGCCGCAGGGGCGCCCTGCGGAGAACCCCAGGTGCGGTCGGAGGCGCGCACGGTGGTCCGGCGGGGGGAGCGCTCCTAGCGTTGGGCCATGGCCTTCTCCACCCTCCGCGGTGCACCCGTCCCCCCGCGCGGGCGCTCCGTCCCCGCGCTCCTCTGCCTCCTCGGCGCCGTCGCGCTGCTGGTCCTCCCCGCCGCGCCCGGCTCCGCCGGGACGGCCCCGCTCACCCCGGGGGCCGCTCCTCCGGCCCCGTCCCCCGGGGAGGTGGACGCGGTCGTGGAGGAGTACCGCCGCGCCACCGGTCTTCCCGGCGCCGCCGTGGTGCTCACCCGCGGCACCGAGGTCGTGCACGCCCGCGGGTACGGGACCACCCCGGGCGGCGCCGCCGTCACCGAGCACACGCCCATGGCGGTGGCCTCGCTCAGCAAGTCGGTCACCGCGCTGGCGGTCCTCCAGCTGGCCGAGGAGGGGGAGCTCGACCTGGACGACCCGGTGCGGGAGCACCTGCCCGAGTTCACGATGGCCGACCCCCGGGCGGAGCGGATCACCGTGCGCCAGCTGCTCGACCAGACCTCCGGCATGTCCGACACCGAGTTCGCGTCCTACAGCCGCGGCAGGGACACCCTCACCCTGCGCGAGTCCGTGGCGGACCTGCGCGGCGCACGCCTGGCCGCCGAGCCCGGCACGCGCTGGGAGTACCACAACCCGAACTTCCAGGTCGCCGCCCGCCTCGTCGAGGTGGTCGGCGGCAGGCCCTTCGCCGATCACCTGGAGGCACGGGTGTTCTCCCCGCTGGGGATGGACGACAGCACCACCGTCGACACGGACCTGGACCTGCCGTCCGGTGCGCGGGGGCACGTCTCCGTGCTCGGACGCGCGTTCCCCGCGGACGAGCCCCCCGGGTTCGGCAACGGCTCCGGCGGCGTGGTCAGCACCGCGGCCGACATGGGCGCGTGGCTCGTCGCCCACACCGGCGGCGGGCTGGGGCCGGACGGTGTCCGGATCCTGTCGGAGGAGGGCGTCCGGGCGCTGCACACCCCCTCCGCGGCCTCCGGGTCCTACGCCCTGGGATGGTCGCTGGGGGAG
Organism: Nocardiopsis sp. NPDC006198; assembly: GCF_040613895.1. Classification (NCBI taxonomy): domain Bacteria; kingdom Bacillati; phylum Actinomycetota; class Actinomycetes; order Streptosporangiales; family Nocardiopsidaceae; genus Nocardiopsis; species Nocardiopsis sp. NPDC006198. The sequence continues at coordinate 3,831 of NZ_JBEXSY010000057.1, forward strand.
ACCGCGTCGGGTTCGCGGGTCGTCGAGCACGGGGGAGACCTGCTCACCGCGACGGCGCACCAGGCACTGCTGCCCGACAGCGGGTACGGCGTGGCCGTCATGGCCAACACGGGGTCCTCGTGGGGCGGGGCCCACCCCCTGGCCTCCGCGCTCGTCGAGCTGGTCGACGCGGGCTCCGCACCCGGGCCGCCGACGGGCGCCGGACCGGTGGTCGTCGACGCGGTCCTCCTGGCCGCGGGAGCCGCCGCCGTCCCGCTCGCCTGGCGCGGTGTGCGGCGGTCGCGCGACTGGGCCCTCGCGCGCGAGGGCGGCCCCCGGTGGGCGGTGGCGGCGCGCCTGCTGCCCTACGCGGGGCCGCCGCTGCTCCTGGTGGTCCTGCACGAGGTGGTCGGGTGGCTGTTCCGGGGGAGGGACGTGGCGTGGTTCCAGGTGCCCTATCTCTTCACGTCGTTCTGGTCGGCGCTCGCCGTGGTCGCCCTGGCCTGCGCGGCCGTCGTCTCGGCGAGGGCGGTCCGCCTCGCGGCGCTGCGCCGCCGGACACGGGGCGGTCGCGCCGCCGGGGCCGGGCGGGGGGAAGGGGAGGCCGCGTCCGCCGGGTGAGACGGCCCGGGAACGCCGAGGGGGTGCGGTCCGGGGGGACCCGTCCGGCCGCTCCGACAGGGGCCGCTGAGGGGCCCTCCGCCCCGACCACGGGGCCGGAGCGGCGTCGGCGGAGCCCGGCCCGGTGTCCGCCGTGCCCGCCCGGTCCGGCTCAGCGGCCGTTCGGCGCGTGCCCGGGGAGGGCGATGGCCGCGTGGGCGGCCACCCTGGCCCGCCGCACCGCGGCGTCCAGCTTCCGCAGCGCGTCGGACCGCGCCGCCGCCTGACGGGCGTCCATCCCTCGGCCCGACGCCGGCTCGGCCAGCCTCACCACCTTCGCGAGCCGTTCCGCCTGGGCCGCCACCCGGTGGGCGCGGGGCGGGTAGCCGTGCGCCAGCGGCGGCGCCTCGCGGCCCCCCAGGTCGCCCAGCTCCCGGTGCACGCCCGGGGCGAACGCCGCGATGTCGTCCACGCCCTCCAGGGTCCTGGCGACCTCGATCAGGGTGAGCTTCAGGGTCTGCTCCGCCTCGGCCAGACCGGGAACCTGCGGGGGCGCCGGGTCGGCCCGATACGGCGCCCACGAAACGCCCACATAGGATGAACCACGCCGGTCGGGGGAGGGCACCATGCCCATCTGCTGGCCGGCGAGCTGCACCAGCACCCCCTCCTGGGCCTCGATGGCGGCCTGGTTGAGCTCCTTCGGGCCCACGAGCCCGAGGGGGTCGCCCCAGGTCGGCAGGGACAGCCGGAACGCGGACAGTCCCAGGCCACGAAGTCGTACCAGTGCCGACCGCAGCGGTACGCCGCTGTCGAAGGGCAGGTCCGCGACAGGTACTGTCCCGATCAGGTTGGGGCCGCCGCGCCGTTCGACCGCGTCGACGGCGTCGTCGAGCCCGACGTGGCCTGACAGCCAGGCGTTGCCCCAGGCGACGAGTGGTGCGGACGTGAGTTGCATTGCTTCAGGGTAGGTCGGCCCGTGCACCGGCGTGGGGCGTGATGTGAGGGAGGACGATGGACGGGCGGGTTCTGGGCCTGAGCGGGGTCACGGTCCGACGGGGTGGCGCCACCCTGGTCGACGGCGTGGACTGGTCGGTGCTGGAGGGTGAGCGGTGGGCGGTCCTCGGGCCGAACGGCGCGGGCAAGACGACGCTCCTCAACGTGGCGTTCAGCCAGCTGTACCCGACCGCGGGCGACGTGGAGATCCTCGGCGAGCGCCTGGGACGGGTGGACGTCTTCGAGCTGCGGCCCCTGATCGGCTACGCGGGCGCCTCGGTGGCCTCGCGGATCGAGGCGGGCACCCCCGTCCTCGACATCGTGCTGAGCGCCGCCTACGGGTACGTGGGCCGGTTCCGCGAGGAGTACGGCAGCCCGGACTACGGCCGCGCCCGCGCGCTGCTGGGCCACTGGGGGGTCGCCGACCTGGCCGACCGGGACTTCCACACCCTGTCCGAGGGCGAGCGCAAGCGCGTCCTGATCGCCCGCGCGCTGATGGCCGACCCGGAGCTGCTGCTCCTGGACGAGCCCGCCGCGGGTCTGGACCTGGGGGGCCGGGAGGACCTGGTGCGCCGCCTGGGCGGGCTGGCCCGCAACGAGTCCGCGCCCGCCCTGGTCGTGGTCTCCCACCACGTGGAGGAGATCCCGGCGGGGTTCACGCACGTGCTGCTGCTCCGTGACGGCGGCGTCGTCCAGGCGGGGCCGATCGAGGAGGTCCTGACCGCCGAGCACCTGTCGGAGACCTTCGGCCTGCCGCTCAAGGTGGAGCGCGACGGCGACCGCTGGAACGCGCGCGCGGTCTGACCAGGGCATTCCGAGCGGGAAGTCGCCGATAGGGATTGCGGTAATAACACAAATCGATTGACCATAAACAGTATTCCTGTCCAGATGTGGTCGCCCCGACGTATATGGGGTAGCGTCAACGGTCGGTGAGCGGATCGCTCCATTTCGGCGCGCTTGGAGATCTTCGGGTGGGCGGGTCCGCCGGTGGACGCGGTCCGTCCGCACCGCCTGCCACCCCCGTCAGGAGATCCGGAGCTGCCCAGATGTCGATACTGAACGCCGCCCCTTGTTCGGAGACCGGGGTGCGCCGATGACCATGATCATCATCGTGGCGCTTTTCGTCGCGGTCCTGTTGCTCATCTTCTGGCGGAGCGTGCGTATCGTTCCGCACTCGATGGAGGACGTCGTCGAGCGGTTCGGTAAGTTCCACCGGACCCTGAGCTCGGGTTTCAACGTCGTCATTCCCGGGGTCGACCAGGTGCGCGAGCGGATCGACCGCCGCGTCCAGGTCGTGAGCTTCCCCCCGCAGTCGGCGATCACCGAGGACAACCTCGCGGTGGAGGTCGACTCGGCCGTCTACATCCGCGTCCGGGACGCCTACAAGGCCACCTACGAGGTCGCGAACTTCATCCAGGCCGTCGAGCAGCTCACCCTGGCCACCCTCCGCAACGTCATCGGCGGCATGAACCTGGAGGGCACGCTCACCTCCCGCGACGAGATCAACCGCGAGCTCAAGGCGGTGCTGGACGAGGCCACCCGCGACTGGGGCATCGAGATCAGCCGCATCGAGCTCAAGGGCATCGAGCCGCCGTCCTCCGTGCAGGAGGCGATGGAGATGCAGATGCGTGCCGACCGCGAGAAGCGCGCGCAGCTGCTCAGCGCCGAGGGCGAGAAGCAGTCCGCCGTGCTGCGCGCTGAGGGTGAGCGTGCGGCGGCGGTGCTGCGGGCCAAGGGTTCGGCCGAGGCCCAGATGCTCACCGCCAAGGCCGACGCCGACGCCCAGACGCTGCGGGCGCGCGGTGAGGCCGACGCCATCCACATGGTGTTCAAGGCGCTGCACACGAGCCGGGTGGACCCGGACGTGCTGGCCTACCAGTACCTCCAGAAGCTGCCCGAGATCGCCAAGGGCGACGCCAACAAGGTCTGGATCGTCCCGTCCGAGATGGGCAGGGCCCTCCAGGGCGTCGGCACGGCCTTCGACCGGCTCCGCGACGAGGTCGTGCGGGCTCCCTGACCCGGGGCCGCCCGGACCCGGCCCTCCTCCCCGCCCCGCAGGACGGCGCGCACGGCGCCCGACCTGCGGGGCGGGGCGCGTTCCGGGGCCCGTCGCGCACCGTTCGGCGGGGACCGGCTATGCCCTGGATCACGTATCCCCGGCGTGGGGCGCCGATGACCGGCTCTCGTAGTCTGTTGACGCCCTCGACGGTCGGGGAGCGGGATCCGGAAAGCTGGTCGCATGGAACTCTGGGAGGCGGCGGTCATCCTGCTGGCCGGTGTGGCGGCCGGCGGGGTCAACGCGATCGCGGGCTCGGGGACCCTGTTCACGTTCCCCGTGCTCCTCGCCCTCGGCTTCCCGCCCGTCACCGCGACCGTGTCCAACAGCATCGGGCTCGCCCCCGGCACGCTCAGCGGCACCATCGCCTACCGGCGCGAGCTCGCCGGCCAGCGCGGCCGGATCCTCCGCCTCGGCGGGATGTCGTTCCTCGGCGCGATGACCGGCGCGCTCCTGCTCATCTACCTGCCCGCGGGCGTGTTCGAGTTCGTCGTGCCGTTCATGATCGGCGGCGCGTGCGTGCTGATCCTGCTCCAGCCGCGGATCACCAGGTGGGCGCGCTCCCGCCGACCGGCCTCCAAGAACGGGGGACCCCTGCTGCCGCTGGGCGCCTACGCGACCGGCACCTACGGCGGCTACTTCGCCGCGGCCCAGGGGATCATCCTCATCAGCATCCTCGGCGCGTCCCTGGACGACGACCTCCAGCGGCTCAACGCGCTGAAGAACGCGCTGACCACGATCGCCAACGGCACCGCCGCCGTGTTCTACATCGTGCTAGCCTCGCCGTCGTGGCCGGTGGTCGGCCTCATCGCGGCCGGGACCGTCATGGGCGGCTACCTGGGGGCCAACTTCGGCCGCAGGCTCAGCCCGGCGGCCCTGCGCGTGTGCCTGGTCGTCGTCGGGCTGACGGCGGCGGTCCAGCTGGTCATGGGCCGGATCTGACCGCTCCCCGTACCCGGCCGACCCGCCGTCCGGGGCCGGATGCGCGGCGGGGGCTGCCCCGCGGGGGGCTCAGGTGCGGAAGTAGCCGCGCCGGTCGGCGTCGTCGATCAGGGCCGCCGCGTAGGCTCCCAGGGCCTCGGAGCCCTCCTGGATCAGCTTGACCTTCTCCATGACCTGTGCCCGGGTGATGCCGAACCGGACCCAGGTCCCGCCCTCGTTGTGCCAGTTGGCGAGCATCGGGGACAGCCTGTCCACGGCGCGGGCGAAGCGGGCCTCGGCGGAGACGCGTGCCTCGAACTCCTCCCAGAGCTCGCGGGCGCGCTCGGCCTGGTCCTCGGGGAGGAGGGGGAAGATGCGGGCCGCCGCGGCCCGCTCGCGCGCCTCCTGCGTCTCGGAGTTCACCTTGTCGAAGAGGAAGGTGTCCCCGGCGTCGATCTCGACGATGTCGTGGAGCACGAGCATCTCGACGACGCGGTCGATGTCGGTGCCCTCGGGGGCGTACTCGGCGAAGGTGCGGGCGGAGAGGGCCAGGTGCCAGGAGTGCTCGGCCGAGTTCTCCCGCCGTGATCCGTCCACCAGCAGGTTCTGCCGCAGGATGCGCTTGAGCTTGTCGACTTCCAGGAGGAAGCGGAGCTGTGCGTTCAACCGCTCGTTGTCGACCCCGCTGGCAAAGACCGGTGCCGGTTCCGTCACGTGGTTCGCCCTCCTGAAGGATGAGTCGAAACGGTCAGGTGGACCGCTCGGTGCGGTCGCCACTGGATGATCCCATGGAACGCGTACCAACTGTCGCGTCGGCGTACGTCGAGGGGACGCGCGGCGAGGCGGCGGAGTGTACGCGGTGAACGGTCGGCGTGCCCGCGGCCCCTGCCGGGGGCGTGGCGCCCCGGGGGCCGTGACTAGGCCTCCGCGGATGCCCGGACCTGCGTGGAAGACGTGAGGTGGCGGTGGAACCACTCGGTGAGCGCCCTGTCGGCGAGTACTCCCGCCGGGGTGGGCCGCCCGGGTTCGAGTCCGGGCTCGGGTCCGATGGCGTGTGCCAGATCGGGCACCACGATGTGACGGAGCGCATGCTCGGGGGCGTGCCCGGCCAGGGCGTCGCACAGCGCCCCGCCCTGTTCGGGGGCCACGACGTCGTCGAGCCCGCCGTTGACGACCAGCAGGGGGACGCGTCCCCGGGCGATCTCGTCGGCCCGGCCGACGAAGTCCAGCCGTGCGCGGGCCTGGAGGGCCCGGTCGGTCCACCTGTAGGGCGTCCCGTCGCGTCGCGCGCGGGCGGTGACGACCAGGGCCGGGTCCACGACCGGGTTGACGACGGCGGCGGCGCCGACGGGCACGCGGCCCTCGGCGAGGGCGAGCAGGACCGCGGCGGCCCCGGCTCCCACCCCGGCCAGGCCGACGGGGGCGTCGGTGACGGGGAAGGCCGAGCGCAGCTCGGAGACGGCGGCGCGGAGCTCGGCGGCGGCCTGCTCCACCACCGGGGCGAACAGGTCGACGAGGTGGTCGCGCTCGCCGCGGCGGTTGACCTCGGGGACGCCGCCCTCGGGCAGCCGGGCGCCGAACAGCGGCAGCCCGAGGTGGATCCGCCAGGCCGGGAGCGCCGCCATGGGCAGGGTGCCGGCGAGGGAGGCCTCGGCTCGGGGCGGCTCGAAGGCGTGCAGGCCGACGACGAGCGGGGCCGGGAGGTCGCCCGTCGCGGGCGGCAGGGCGAGGAAGGGCACCCCAGCGGCGGTTCCGGTGACGGGGCCGGTGAGGGTTCCGGCGTCGGCTACCACGGGTGGTCGCCCCCGCTGCGCTCGGAGAAGTCGGACAGGTAGCTGCTGACCAGCCGCTTGGCCTCGCCGATGAGCCTGGTGTCGCCGTCGGCGTCGTCGCGGAAGGCGAGCTTGAGGACGGCGTCGGCGGCCTCGACGGCTACGTGGACGGCCCGGTCGAGTGCGTCGTCGTCGGGGATGCCGGTGACGGAGACGATGATCCGGCGCAGGCGGATGGAGATGACGCGGTTGTTGTCGGCCCCGCCGTTGAGGAGCCGGGTGTCGACGATGTCGCCGAAGTGCAGGCTGCGGAAGCCGGGCACGTGGCGGTGCATGTCGATGTACTCGTCGACGACGGCGTCGACGGCGGCGGTCCAGTGGCTGAACGACGCGTCGGCGATCCGCTCGGTCACCCGGGCGCCGAACTGGTCGAGGAAGCGCAGGCCCAGCGCCTGGGTGATGGCCTTCTTGTCCGGGAAGAACTGGTAGACGGAACCGATGGCGACCCCGGCCCGTTCGGCGATCCGTGTGGTGGAGAGGTTGTCGTAGCCGACCTCGTCGAGGAGCTCGGCGCAGCAGTCGAGCATGCGCTGCACTCTGAGCATGCTGCGCTGCTGGGCCGGAAGTCTCCGGAGGGGGGCCTGCGCGAACGCGAGTTCGTCGTGGGCGACGCCGGCCGGTCCACGGCTCTCGCGCGGCGCGTAGGCGCTCCCGGCGGGACCGGGGGAGCGTCGCGACCGCGGGGGCGTTGAGCTTCGGGAATTTGTCGTCACGGCTCCTATGATGCCTTTCCGGAATCACCTGGTTCCGGGGAAATTCCAGTTTCGTTCCCCGACCCCTTCCCGTGGTGTCCGGTCCGCCTGTGCCGGAGGCGTCGCCCGGGTCCTGGGCGGTGCGGACGGGGGGCAGGGGCGTCGGCGCCGTTCGTCGTGTTCGTCGGTCCGTGTCTGTTTCGCGGCCCGGGGCCGCAGGGGGACCCGGTCGCCCGGGCCGCTCAGGATAGCGCTTTCCAACGGAGGGCGTGGCATGGTTGGATCAGTGCCCGACGCAGTGCACGCACCCCTCCTGGAGGCTGAGCCATGACCACCGCCCCGGACACCACACCGGAGGAACTCGACGCCGTCCTCGAACGGGCCGCCGCCGCGGCCCCGCTCCTGGCCGCCCTCACCCCGGGCGAGCGCGCCGGCCTGCTGCGCGCCGTCGCCGACGCCCTCGACGGCGCCGCCGACCGGCTCGTGCCCCTCGCCGCGGAGGAGGCCCACTACCCCGAGGCGCGCTGCAAGGGAGAGCTGGGCCGCACCACCTTCCAGCTCAGGCTGTTCGCGCAGACCCTGGAGGACGGCTCCTACCTGGAGGCCGCCGTCGACCCCGCCGACCCCGAATGGGGGACGCCGCGCCCGGACGTGCGCCGCATCCTCGTCCCGCTCGGCCCCGTCGTCGTGTTCGGGGCCAGCAACTTCCCCTTCGCCTTCGCCACGGCCGGCGGGGACAGCGCCTCGGCGCTGGCCGCCGGGTGCCCGGTGGTCGTCAAGGCCCACCCCGGCCACCCGGAGCTGGCCCGCGCCACCGCCGGTGTCGTCGTCGACGCGCTCACCGGGGCCGGGGCGCCCGAGGGCTCTTTCGCGCTGGTGGAGGGCATGGAGGCGGGCAGGCTGGCGGTCACCCACCCGCTCACCCGCGCCGTCGGGTTCACCGGGTCGATCCCGGGCGGGCGCGCCCTGTTCGACCTGGCCGCGGCCCGGCCCGAGCCGATCCCCTTCTACGGCGAGCTCGGCAGCGTGAACCCGGTGTTCGTCACCCGTGCCGCCATGGCGGCACGCGGAGAGCAGATCCTCGGCGGCTACGCCGACTCGGCGGCCATGGGGTCGGGGCAGTTCTGCACGAAGCCGGGCGTGGTGTTCCTGCCGGAGGACGCCGACCTCGGCGCCCTGGTCGCCGACTTCGCCGACAGGGCGGCGGGCCCGCTCCTCAACGACCGCGTGGCGGAGGGGTTCGAGCGGGGCCTGGACGCGCTCAGCGGCCACCCCGCCACCGAGGTGCTCGTCCAGGCCAGGCACACCGGCGACGACTGGTCCCCGAGCCTGCTGCGGACCGACCTGGACTCCCTGCTGGAGCACGCCGACACCCTCCTGGAGGAGTGCTTCGGGCCGGCGACCCTCGTGGTCGCGTACGCCGACGAGCGCCGCCTCCTGGAGGCGGCGGGGGTGCTCCGCGGCCAGCTCACCGTCACCGTGCACGGTGAGGAGGACGACCCGGTGGCGCCCGCGCTGCTGGCGCTGGGGGCGTCCGTCGCGGGACGGGTGGTCTGGAACGGATGGCCGACGGGGGTGGCCGTCACGTACGCCATGACCCACGGCGGCCCCTACCCGGCGACCACCGCGCCCCTGCACACGTCGGTGGGCACCACGGCGATCCGGCGATTCCTGCGCCCGGTGTCCTTCCAGTCGGTGCCGCAGTCGCTGCTCCCCCGCGAGCTGCGCGACGACAACCCGCTGGGCGTGCCCCGCCGCGTGAACGGGGCCGCGCCCACCGTCTGATGCCGTCCGGGCCGGGGCCGGGCGCGCTCCGATGGGTGCGCCCGGCCCCGCCCCCGGCGCCGCGTCCCCGTGCCCGGGCCCTGGGCGTTCCGCCGCTCGGCCGGGCGCGTGGGCGGGGCCTCCGGCCCGGCGCGGGGCGTGAAGCCCGATGCGTGGGGCCCGTACTCACGGCTCCGGCACCGGTTCCGTGAGTGAGAGCCCGCAGGGACGGCGCTCCCGGTCACGTCGTGCCCGGGGCCCGGGCCGCGTTCACGCCGTGGTGTCGGAACCCTCGTCCGCGCCGTCGCCGTGGGCGGCGTCGTAGGCGTCGCGGAACGCCTCCACGCGGAGCCGCCGGCGCTTCATCATGGAGGGGGTCATGCACGCCAGCACCAGTAGGAGGGCGGACAGTCCCAGGAGCAGGATGGGGAAGCCGGAGACCCCGCTCTCCAGGATGCGGATGACGACCTGGAACACGTTGAGAAGGGCCATCGTCGCGAACACGACGGCCAAGGCGACCGGCGTTCCGCTGGACAGCTGCCCCTCGACGACGATTCGCCCCAGCCGGTTGGTCTCCGGGTCCGGGCCGAGTCTCCCCTTCCGGACGAGCCGCCAGGCCTCCGCGAGCTTGGCGGGGTCGGTGCCCGGGGGGAGGTTCTTCAGTTTGGCGGCCTCAAGTGCGCGCCCGGCCCGCTTGGCCTCGGGGGACATGCCCCCCGAAAGCACCGCGGCCATTGCGAGGGTTCCGGTCACCAACAGCAGGCCCATCGTGAGGAGGGCGCCGAACAGCCAGGCACCGGTCGCCGTGGAGAAGCCCAGGATTCCGGCCGCAGCGATCACGAACAGCAGTGCGCCCGAGGCGCGGAGGGCGAACGCGCCCGGGTGGCTGGCGCGGTAGGTCCGGAGCCGGGCGGCCCAGCGGGGGCGCGGCGGACGGGGGACGGAGGGGTGGGGGTCGCCCTGGGGGATCATGTCCGCAATGTACCCCTCTGTGGTTCGCCGACCGGTCGCGGTCGCCCCGACCGGGGGCCCGGCGCACCACGACGGCGGGCGGGCCGCCGGGGGGAGAGGCTGACAGGCCGTCGTCAGGTTCGTCCGGAAGGGGTTGGGCGGGCGCGTGACCGCGCGTAACCTCGCGCCATGGAGAACCACACCGCCCCCGCCGGGACCGGCGTCGACGCGCTCGTCCGGGACCTTCCCAAGGTCGAGCTGCACGTCCACCTCGAAGGCTCGATGCCCGCCGAGACCCTCTTCGGCCTGGCCCGCAGACACGCGGCCGAGGGCGTCCCCGACACCCTGGAGAAGCTCCGGGACTGGTACGCCTTCACCGACTTCCCCCACTTCATCGAGGTCTACCTGGCGTCGGTGACGACCCTCAGGGACGAGGAGGACTTCGCCGTCCTCGCCTCGGCGGTCGCCGGGCGGCTGGCCGCGCAGAACGTCCGCTACGCGGAGGTGCACGTCAGCCTCTACACGCACCTGATGCGCGGTGTGCCCGCGCGGGTGGTGTTCGACGGGATCGAGCACGCGCGCCGCGAGGCCGAGCGCGAGCACGGCATCAGGCTCCGGTGGATCCCCGACTTCCCCGCCGACTTCGGTCTGGAGAGCGCCGAGGCCACGCTGGAGGCCGTCCTGGCGGAGGGCCCGCCCAGCGTGGTGGGCTTCGGGGTGGGCGGTGTGGAGACGCCCCTGGAGCAGTACGCGGGGGTGTTCGGCAGGGCGCGCGCCGCCGGGCTCGCCAGTCTCCCGCACGCCGGTGAGCACGGTGGACCCGAGCGCGTGCGGGAGGCCCTGGACGCGCTCCGCGCCGAGCGCATCGGGCACGGCATCGACTCCATGCGCGACGCGGAGCTGGTGGCCCGGCTGGTGGAGGAGCAGGTCCCGGTGGACGTCAGCCCCACCTCCAACGTGTGCACCCGCGCCGTGGAGGCGATCGGTGACCACCCGCTGCCCCGCATGCTCGACGCCGGGCTGCTGGTCACGCTCAACACCGACGACCCGACCATGTTCGGCACCGACCTCAACCGCGAGTACGCCACCGCCCACCGGCTGGGACTGGGGGCCGGGGACCTGGTCCGCCTCGCGGCGAACGCCGTGCACGCCTCCTACCTGGGGGCGGCCCACCGCCGCGCCCTGCTGGCCGAGATGGAGGAGGTCGCCGCCCGCCACGGGGTGGGGGTCGGGAGCCTCTAGGTCCTGTTTTGTGGATTCTTCCGGGCTCGCGTCCACCAGGCTGCCTCTCGCTGCGCCTCTGCGCTCGTGAAGCACAACCAGGCTGAACTTCGCACATCGGCTTGCGAGAGATGGCCTGGACGGCCGCTCGCCGACCCGAAAGCCTCCAAAAAACACTCCCTAGGGACCCTGCTCCTCCCGGACCCCCGCTCCGATGCGGCCCCGGTGTCGTGGGGGCACCGCGGCCGCCTGTGAGCGCGGGGACCTTCGGCGCCCCCGCCGGATCGGCCCGTCCCCCATCAACCCGTCCGCGGCGCCTCCAGAACCCGCGGGCACCCTGGCTCGGGGTTCCGGCCGTGCTCCGGCCGACACGCGGTCGCCGGGCTGACCCCCGGGAGCGCCCCCGAGCAGGAGACTTGGGGGTGCGCCGGGCACGGCAGTGCCCGTGCCCTGCTCCGGGGGGAGACGCGATGCGACGGGACTCCGGCGGGAACGCCGAGGGGGGCTCCGGCCACGGCGGGGGCGCCGGGGAGCCCGGCCGGGCGGCCGCGGGCGGCGCCGGTGCGGACACGGGCGCAGACCGCGCCGACGGCGGGGACACCGGCCCCTACGTGTGGGAAGCCCCTCCCTCGGACGGCTCCCGCGCGCGCGGCGCCCTGGCGCGGTGGCTCCTGGCCAGGCGGGTGGACGAGGTGGGCGGCCCGGGGTCGGCGCCGCACGCCGAGCGTCAGCACGCCTGGTGGCGGGTCATGTGCCTGACCGGCGTCGACTACTTCTCCACCCTCAGCTACCTCCCGGCGATCGCGATCCTCACCGCGGGCGCCCTCTCACCCGTGGCGACGCTGCTGATCGTCGTCCTCACCCTGGGCGGGATGCTGCCCGTGTACCGGAGGGTGGCCGAGCGCAGCCCGCACGGCCAGGGGTCGGTGGCGATGCTGGAACACCTGCTCCCCGAGTGGAGGGGCAAGTTCCTCGTCCTGTGCCTGCTGGGCTTCGTGGCGACGTCGTGGATCGTCACCATCACCCTGTCCACCGCCGACGCCACCGCGCACCTGGCCGCCAACCCGTACACCCCCGCCGCCGTGGCCGACCACCCGGTGCCGGTCACCCTCGTCCTCCTCGCCCTCCTGGGCGCGGTGTTCCTGGCCGGGTTCCGCGAGGCGGTCCGGATCGCCGTCCCCCTGGTGCTGGTGTTCCTGCTGCTCAACGCGGTGGTGGTGGTCGCCGCGCTGGTGCGCATCGCGGCGGACCCGTCGACCCTCGCCGGCTGGGAGGGCGCGCTCCTCGGGAACGGCCGGGGGCTCCCGTCGATGGCGGCCACCGTCCTGGTGGCCTTCCCCCTCCTGGTCCTCGGCCTGTCGGGGTTCGAGACGGGCGTCAGCATGATGCCCCTGATCCGGACCGGGGGAGGGACCGGACAGGAGCGCCTGCGGTCGCGGATCGCCGACACACGGACCATGCTGACCACGGCCGCCGTGGTCATGAGCGTCTACCTGCTGTCCACGACGTTCGTCTCCGGGGTCCTGGTCCCCCGGGAGGCGGTGGAGCCCGGCGGGCCCGCCGCCGACCGCGTGCTCGCCTACCTCGCGTACGACCTGCTCGGCAACGGGTTCGGCGTGTTCTACGACGTGAGCACGGTCCTCATCCTGTGGTTCGCCGGGGCCTCGGCCATGGCGGGCCTGATCAACATCGTGCCGCGCTACCTGCCGCGCTACGGGATGGCGCCCGCGTGGGGACTGGCCGTGCGGCCCGTGGTGCTGGTGTACACGGCCGTCGCGATGGCCATCACCGTGGCCTTCGACGCGGGGGTCACCGCCCAGTCGGGTGCGTACGCCACCGGGATCCTCGCCATGCTGGTCACCTCGGCCCTGGCGGTGACGATCCTCGCCCACCGCTCGGGGCGGCGGCGGGCGGTGGCCGGGTTCGGGTTCCTGACGGCGGTGTTCGGCTACGCGCTCGCCGACAACGTCGCGGCCAGGCCGGACGGGCTGCTCATAGCGCTGGCGTTCGTGGCCGGCACCGTCCTGGTGTCGCTGGTCTCACGGGCGCTGAGGAGCACGGAACTCCGGACCAGCAGCGTCCACCTGGACGAGACGGCGGTCAGGTTCGCCCTGGAGGCGGTGCTCCGGGGCCGGCTGCACCTGTTCGCCAACCGGCCCGGGTCCGGCGGGGCGGCCGGGTACGAGGAGATCGAGCGCGAGCAGATGCTCCTGCACCCGATCCCGCTCCGGACGCCGCCGCTGTTCGTGGAGGTCGAGGTGCACCACCCGTCGGAGTTCGCGAGCGTCCTGCGGGTGCGCGGGGTGGAGGTGGACGGCCACCGGGTCCTGCGGGTGCGCAGCCCGGCGGCCCCCAACGCGCTCGCGGCGGTCCTCCTGTGCCTCCGTGACCGGACCGGGGCCGTTCCGCACTGCTACTTCGCCTGGTCGGAGGGGTCGCCGATCCGGCTGCTGTTCAGGTTCGGCGTGCTGGGGGAGGGGGAGACCGCGTCGTTCACCCGGGAGATCCTCCGCGAGGCCGAGGGGGAACCGAAACGGCGCCCGGTCGTCCACGTCAGCTGAGGTGCGGGGCTGCGGTCGGCCCCCGTCCCCGGTCCGCGCGCGGGTCACTCCTCCCGGGCGGCGGCCCCGGCCGGCCGAACGTCCGGACCGGGGCCCGCCGACGGGCGCCCGCCCCGCCGGAGGGGGCGGACGCCCGTCCGGTCCGCTAGGCGGGGGAGTCGGTCAGGGGCAGCCCGCACCCGGCGCGCATGTCGAGCCACGTCTGGGCGGCCTGACCCGCGGCCTCGTCCTCGTAGGGGACGGGCACGCCGCCCTGGATCCGCGCCGGCGCCCAGTCCGCCCCGGTCACACTGCCCCGGTCGAAGGTGAGGGTGAGCACCCCCGTCTCGGCGGTGGGCCCCTCGACGTTGTAGAACACGAAGTTGCCCAGCCCGTAGTGCACGTAGGAGTCGCCGGTGAACCCGCCCGGGGACAGGACGTGCGCGTGGCCGCCGACCACGGCGGTCGCCCCGGCCGAGACCAGCTCCTCGGCGAGGGAGGGCGCGTGCGGCAGCGGGCAGTGCGCGCCCTCCAGGCCCCAGTGGAGGAAGACCACGACGTTGTCGTGCTCGGCCGCGGCCCCGGAGACCGCGTCGAGCATCCGCTCCCGCATCTCGTTCTTGGTGGAGGCCATGCCGGGCTTGCCCTCACCCGCGGTCCACTCCGCCACGAGGTGGTCGTCCATGACGTCGGTGGCGCCGAGCAGGGCCACGCTCTGGCCGTTGACCTCGGCCACATGGGGTGCGTACGCCTCGTCGGCGTCGCGGCCCGCGCCGACCAGCGCGACACCGGAGGCCTCGCCGTTCTCCAGCGTGTCGATCAGTCCGTCCGTGCCGTAGTCCATGCCGTGGTTGTTGGCGACGGTGGCCACGTCCACGCCTCCGGCGGCCAGGGCCTCCAGGGCGCTCGGGGGCGAGCGGAACAGGAACTCCTTGTCGGGGGCGGGGGTGCCGCCCTCGGTGACGGCGGTCTCCAGGTTGACCATGGCCAGGTCGGCGGCGGAGAGCTGCGCGGAGACGGGGCCGAGCGCGGTGGCGGGGTCGGCCAGGCGGGGTTCGAGCATCCCCTCGAACATGACGTCGCCGCCGAAGGCGATGGTGAACGGCTCGTGGGAGGACTCGGACTCCGTGTCGGGGGAGGGCGGGGCGGAGGCCTCCACCCCGGGGGCGACCGCGCCCTCCACCTCTTGCGTCTGCCCGTCACCCTCCGAGGAGCAGGCGGTCGCGGCCAGGAGGAGGGCGAGTGTCGCGGCGCCGGCCGACAGTGTCGTGCGCGTGCGGGGGCACGGGGGTACGGACTGCATTGCATGCTCCAGTGGGGGCGGGGGAAACGGAGGGCATGTCCTGAAAAGAGGACGCACATCATGCGTTTCCAGTTGGCCTTCATGAACGGATTGGCGGCCATGGGCGTACCGACCCGTCACCGGTGATCACCGGCAGTGCTCAGAGTAGGGCCGGCGGTCCCTTTTTCGTCGGTACGACATCGGCTGTATTCCGGTCGGTTTTCGGCCGCCCGCCGTCGATCGCACGCTCATGGCCAGCGGGTTCGGTCGAGGCCGCCGTGAGTGGGGTGAGAGTTTCCTGAGTTGCGGTAGAGGTCGTATTGGGACGGCGAAGGCATCATTTCGGCTGCTGTGAGTTCCTTTTTCTCTTTCCTTGGCGCCGGCATCGGAGGGGGCGGGGGTCGTCGTGCGAAGGGTCCTTCCGTCTCCGGTGCTCCGGGAGCTCCGTGCGTCGCGCACGTCTATCCGCTCTTTTCTCTCCAACGCCGCATTGTTCTCATGGAGCGCAAGGGGGTGCCTTGGGGTATAAGGCGTACTCGAAGACCGGTCAAACTAATCAACGAAGGTGCTTAGTGGATTACGCACGGGGGTTTACCTGAAAAAAATTCATCATCTTTCATGGCTCTCTGTTGTTTTGTGTGTACCCTGAGTAGTCGTCTCCATGCCTGTGAACAGCGGGTATCCCTCAGAGTGACATACTGTGAGCGGAAGGTATTTGTGGCGATGGCGGACATTGCCTGAAAACGCGTGCGAGCCCGCAGTGGCTTGCTAACGTTTCGGTCCGTCGGCGGTTCGTCCCCGGAAAACCACTTCGGAGAACGCCGGACCACGACTCCCACGTGCGCGGGTCACCCCGCCGTTCCACCGCTCGCCGGTGACGGACCCGCACGGTCGTGGCAGCGGGACCGCACGAGTGCTCCGCCGCGACGCGGACACCCGGTCCGCCCACGACCACCAGCGCCACGACCGGCGCAACCCAGGCTGTCTCCGTGAAAGGTCCTAGCCGCACATGCGCAACACACTCCGTTACTCCTTCGCCACCGTGATGACCGCCGGGCTGGTCATCGCCCCCGTCACGGCGGCCTTCGCCGACACCACCACCGACGGCTCCGGCGGCATCGGCAGCGGCAACCAGATCGTCGTCCCCGTGGACATCGAGGCCGATCTGTGCGGCAACTCGCTCGCGGTGCTCGGCATCTCCTCGGCCAAGTGCACCCGGGTCTCGGAGGTCCTCTACGAGGTCAGCGGCCAGGGCGGGGCCGCCACCAGCGGCGCCGGCGGCATCGCCAGCGGCAACCAGATCATCGTCCCCGTCGACGCCGCCGTCGACGCGTGCGGGAACTCCGTCGCCGTCGGCGGCATCTCCGAGGCCGAGTGCCTGGAGGTCGTCGAGGTCCTGGAGCAGGAGAGCGCCGACGCGCCCCGCGCCCTCACGGACGGCTCCGGCGGGGTGGCCAGCGGAAACCAGATCGTCGTCCCCGTCGACGCGGCCATCAACGTCTGCGGCAACTCGGTGGCCATCCTGGGCGGCTCCAGTGCCAAGTGCACCACCATCATCAACATCATCCAGGCCTCCCCCGAGAACGAGGGCGGAGCCTCCACCAGCGGCGCGGGCGGTGTGGCCAGCGGCAACCAGGTGCTCGTCCCCGTCGACGCCGCCGTCGACATCTGCGGCAACGCCGTCTCCGTGCTCGGCCTCGCCCAGTCCGCCTGCATGGAGACCATCTCCGAGGGCGGGGACCCCGACCCCGAGACCCCCGAGGAGCCCGAGGAGCCGGGTGGCGAGACCCCCGAGGAGCCCGAGGCCCCCGAGGAGGAGCCCACCGTTCCGGAGGCGCCCCGTGAGGAGGACAGGGGCGAGGACGACTCCAGCGTCAGTGGCGACCGGCCCGCCACCCCCCAGCCGCAGGCCGACGAGCAGCTCGCCGTGACCGGTACCGCTCTGGGCGGCCTCGTCGCCGCCGCGGTCGCCGCGATCGGCGCGGGCGGCGCGGGCCTGTACTTCGCCCGCAAGCGCAAGGCGTCCGCCGCCGCCGGCCACGAGGAGTAGGAGGCCCGGGTCCGGCAGGTCCGGACCGGGGTCGGGACGCGGGGAGGGGAGGCTCCCCGCGCCCCGGGCGCCCACGCGGGGCCGCCGGACGCCGGCGGCCCCGCGGCCGTTCGCGAGGGGCGGTGCGGCGCGGCCCGGAGCGTCTCATAACCTCGAAGACGTGCTCAAGGTCCTGTTGTCGCAACGCATGCTGGCGTTCCACGCGCTCGTCCTGGTGATCGTGCCCAGCTTCGTCTGGCTGGGCTTCTGGCAGCTGGACCGCTGGGAGCTGCGCAGCGCGTCCGTCAACCTCCAGCAGGACAACCTCGCAGCCGAACCCGTTCCCGTCTCGGAGCTGGCCGCCGTCGGGGAGGACGTCGCCCCCGGCGACCGGTGGCGCACCGTCGAGGCCTCCGGCACCTGGGACACCTCCCACGAGATCCTCCTGCGCAACCGCGACGGATCCGGCGGCGTCGGGTACCACGTCCTGACCCCCCTGGTTGGTGAGGACGGCACGGCCGTCCTGGTCAACCGCGGATGGATCCAGCGCGGTGAGACCGCGCTGGACGCCCCCGAGCCCCCGGCGGCCCCCGGCGGGACCGTGGACGTGACCGGTCGGCTGCACTTCTCCGAGACGGAGGAGAACAGCGGCCTGCGCAACCGCGACGACCTGCCCGAGGGGCAGCTCATGATGGTCGACGTCGACATGATCGCGGACGGACTGCCCTACCCGGTCTACGGCGGATTCGTCGAGCTCACCCGGCAGGACCCGGCGCCCGATCCGGCCCCCGAGCCGGTCGAGCTGCGCGAGGTGGACTCCGGCATGAGCGCCTCCTACGCCGTGCAGTGGTGGGTGTTCGCCGTCGTCGCCGTCGCGGGCTGGATCTTCCTCGTCCGCCGCGAACTGCGCGAGGCCCGGGAGGCCCGCGAGGACGGGCGTCCGGGGGAGGCGGCCCCCGCGGGGCCGCCCGGGCAGGAGCCGTCGGAGGCCGCCGCCGGGACCGGTGGCGGTACCGACCGTTGAGTCCCCGTCCACGGCACGAGGAGCCAGCCCCATGCACGACGAGACCGACTACCCGGCGCCCGGACACGTGGAGCGCCGCGACGTCGACGCGGGGGAGAGCGCCCGCGCCGGACGCCTGTGGTGGGACGGCGCCGCCGACGCCTACCAGGCCGAACACGGCGGCTTCCTGGGCGACGCCGATTTCGTGTGGTGCCCGGAGGGGCTGACCGAGGAGCGGGCGGGGCTGCTCGGCGAGCCCGCGGAGCTGCGGGGGGCGCGGGTCCTGGAGGTCGGCTGCGGTGCGGGCCAGTGCGGCCGGTGGCTGCGCGCGAGGGGCGTGCGGGAGGTGGTCGCGTTCGACCTGTCGTTCCGGCAGCTGCAGCACTCGCGGCGGATCGACGCCGAGACGGGGCACAGCCTGCCGACCGTGCAGGCCGACGCCCAGAGGCTGCCTTTCGCCGACGCCTCCTTCGACGCGGTGTTCTCGTCGTTCGGCGCGTTCCCGTTCGTGCCCTCGGCCGACGACGCCCTCGGTGAGGCGGCGCGGGTCCTGCGCCCCGGCGGGCGCCTGGTCTTCTCGGTGACGCACCCGGTCCGGTGGAGCTTCCCGGACGACCCCGGCGAGGAGGGGTTCACCGTCCACCAGTCCTACTTCGACCGCCGCGCCTACGTGGAGGAGGACGACGAGGGCAACGCGGTCTACGTGGAGCACCACCACACGGCGGGCGACTGGGTACGGGGGATCGCCCGCGCGGGGCTGACGCTGAAGGACCTGGTCGAACCGGAGTGGCCGGAGGGGCTCGACCGCGTGTGGGGAGGCTGGGGGCCGGTGCGGGGCCGGATGATCCCCGGCACCGCGATCTTCTCCGCGGTCAGGCCGAAGGGCTGAGGGCCGACCGGGACGCCCCGCCTCAGAGGTCGGGCGCGGCGGACCCGCCCAGGTATTCCGGGGGCACGGCGGCGACGAGCCACACCCCGTTCCCGGTCACACGGAAGACGTGGCCGTCGGCGTGCATGCGCCCGGCGGCGACGGAGAGCACCACGGGGGTGCCCCGGCGGGCCCCCACCCGGCGGGCGGTCTCCGTGTCGGGGGACAGGTGGACGTCGTGGCGGTTCATCGGACGCAGGCCCTCGGCGGCGATGGCGGGCAGGAACCGGCCCACGGTTCCGTGGTGGAGCAGTTCCGGGGGGACGCTCGGCTCCCAACCGAGGTCGACATCGACGGAGTGGCCCTGCTGTGCGCGGATGCGGGTGCCGTCCGGGCTGAGGGCGAACCGCTTCTTGTCGTTGTTCCCGACCACCTCGGCGAGGGTTTCCCGGGAGAGGCGGATCCCGGCGTCGCGGCAGCCCGCGAGGAGGTCCTCCACCCCGGCCCACCCCTGGGCGTCCAGACGCAGCCCCGCGAGGCCGGGGTCGTGGCGCAGGACGCGCGCCAGGAACTTGGAGGCGCGGACCCTCTCCTCGGTGTTCATGCGTGTGTTCGCCGGTCTTTCCACATAGGGATGATCCCGTGCGCCCCCCGTCGCGTGCCAGGGGTTTTCGGGCTGTCCGGATGCGGAAATCTTCTTGGAGGCTCGGGTCCGGGGGAGTAGTTTGCGTAGTTCGACCGGTATTCGGCCGACGACCGTCCGCCTCCAGGGACCGCGGGCCGGGCCCGCGCCGTGGACCACAGGAGGAGGGCCCCGTGTCCCAGAGGTTGCGTGCCGTGTGGCGGGAGACCCGCGACGCCTTCGAGCAGGGGCACTACCGGGTCGGGGAGCGGCTGGTGGACCTGTCGGGGGACCTGGCCGCGATGCGGGCGGGCACGCGGCTCTACCTGCCGGGTGAGCCGGCGGCCCCCTCCGGGCCGGGGATGCGGCGCACGACCCGTTTCGAGGTCACCCGGGAGAGCACGCTCGCCGCGGCCGGGCGACTGGCGTCCGGGCCGGGGCGGCCCCATGTGGCGGCGCTGAACTTCGCGTCCGCCCGCAGGCCCGGCGGCGGCGTCGCCAACGGCGCGCGTGCGCAGGAGGAGAGCCTGGCCAGGTCGAGCGCCCTGTACGCCTCCCTGGTGCTGTGCCCGGAGTACTACGACCACCACCGGGAGCACGGGAGCCTGCTCTACACGGACAGGGTGATCTGGTCGCCCGGCGTGCCGGTGTACCGCGACGACGGGGGCGGGTGGCTGCCGGAGCCCCTGCTGGTCTCCTTCCTCACCTGCGCGGCGCCGAACCGGCGGATGATCGAGCGCAACCGGGTCGAACCCGCCGACCCCGTCCCCGGCGTCCTGGCCGCGCGGGCGCGCGGCGTGCTCGCCGTCGCGGCCGAGCAGGGGGTCGACCGGCTGGTGCTCGGGGCGTGGGGGTGCGGCGTGTTCGGCAACCACCCGTCGGAGGTGGCGGCGGCCTTCGCGGGGCACTTGAGGCCGGGCGGCGGGTTCGCCGGGATGTTCGAGCACGTGGTGTTCGCGGTCCTGGACCGCGACGACACGGTGCGCGAGGCCTTCGCGGGGGCGCTGTGACCCCGCGCCCGGCGCGGGTCCGCGGTCAGTCCCCGGGCACCACGCCGGCCCGCCGGGCGGACTCGTCGGCCTGCGCGAGCCTGCGCAGGACCGCCATGAGGGTGTCGCCGAGCACCGAGTACACGACGGCGCTCTCCAGGATCTCGTCGGTGCCGGTGACCCGGCCGATGACGTCGAGGTCCACCCGGGCCGCCTGCTCCATGGTGGCGGCGTAGCCGTCGAGGGCCTCGTCGTCGAGGGGGCGCCCTGCGCGGCGGTAGGTGGAGACCACCTCGGCCAGGTCGGCGGCGGCGCGGCTCTCGGGGTGGACGTGCCAGCCGCGCCGCTCGAACAGGGCCCGCGCCCGGCCGTGGTCCTCCTCTTCGGCGGTGGCGACGCCCTTCGTGGCGGGCGGGAGCACGTGCATGGCGTGGCCGAGGAGTTCGTGGGTGATCGGAGGGTCGGGGGAGTCGACGCGGGCGAGGATCTCGCGGGTGGTGGCGATGGGCAGGCCGCCCACGTCGGTCAGGGCGCGGACCAGGCGCAGCCGGTGGAGGTGCCCCTCCCCGTAGCTCGCCTGGTTGGGGCCGGTGCGCTCGCCCCGGGGCAGGAGCCCTTCGCGGAGGTAGTACTTGATCGTCGGCACCGGGGTCCCGGACCGCTCACTCAGCTCGCCGATACGCATGGGCCCATCCTCGCTTCTTTCCCTTGCCACGTCCCGGTGCTTCATGGATAGTAAAGGTATCCGTAATGGATAGTGGAAGTATCCAAAAAGGAGAAGCGTGAACGTCCCGACCACCCCCCGCCCCGCCCCCGGCGCGTTCCTGCGGACCGCGCCGGACTGGCACCGCCCCCTCATGGCGACCGCCGCCCTGTGCGCGGTCGTCCTGGCGGCGGCCCTCGTCGGCCTCGCGGTGGACGACCGCACCCTCGTCGGCCGCCCGATCTGGCTCAAGCCGGCCAAGTTCGCCCTGTCGATCGCGGTCTACAACGTCACCCTGGCGTGGCTGCTCTCGCTGCTCGTGCGGTGGCGGCGCACCGGGTGGTGGCTCGGGACGCTCTTCTCCGCCATGGTCCTGGGCGAGCTGGCCGCGATCGGGCTCCAGGCCTGGCGGGGCGAGCTCAGCCACTACAACTACGCGACCCCGTTCGACACGGCCGTCTACAACGCCATGGCCGCCATGATCGTCACCGCGTGGACCGCCAACCTCGGGATCGGCGTCCTGCTGCTCGTGCAGCGCGTCGGCGAGCGCTCCACCACCTGGGCGGTGCGGATCGGCACGGGGATCGCCCTCGCCGGAATGGCCGCGGCCTTCTTCATGACCGTCCCGTCCGACCAGCAGATGGTCGCCCTGGAGAACGGCGGACCGGGGGACGTGATCGGGGCGCACACCGTCGGCGTGGCGGACGGCGGGCCGGGGCTGCCGGTCGTGGGCTGGAGCACGGTCGCCGGGGACCTGCGGGTCGCCCACTTCGTCGGCATCCACGGGCTCCAGGCGCTCGTCCTGCTCGCCCTGCTCCTGGTGGCGCTGGGCCGCCGCCACCCGCGGCTGGAGCCGGACGCCGTGCGGCTGCGCGTGGTCGCCGTGGTCGGATCGGCCCACGCGGCGCTCCTGGTCCTGACCGCCTGGCAGGCGCTGCGGGGCCAGTCGGTCGTGCGCCCAGACGCCGTCACCCTCCTGGCCGCAGCACTGCTGGCCGCGGCGACCGCGGCGGGCCTGTGGTGGGCGCTGCGCAGACGCGGGGGCGGGAGCGGCCGCGAACGGAACCGGGCGACCGGGCGGGCCTGAGCGGCCTCCGCGTCCGGTCGACCCGTATCATCCGTGTGACCGGACGCGGAGGAGGCACGGTGCGGCTCAAACTCGACCTGCACGACATCTTCAACAAGGGCCGCGACATCGACAGGGCCCTCGCCGACATCATGGACGAGGCCGAGCGCACCGGGGCCAGAACCGTGGAGATCATCCCCGGCAAGGGGTCGGGGCAGCTGAAGAAGCGGGTGCTGCGCTACCTCGACCGCAAGGACGTCAAGGCCCGCTACCACCGGGTCGAGAAGGACTCCAAGAACTTCGGCCGTCTCTTCATCCACTTCAAGCGCTGACCCGGGGCGGTCCGAGCACGGCCGCTCCGTGCGATGCCCCGTGCCGTGAGCGGGCTGCTACGGGCCACCGGGAGTCTTGAGGGCCCGTGACGAGGGAGGACACAGTGGGTTGCCCCGCCGTTCCCCGGCAGGGCGGAGTGTCCCGGGGGGCGGGGGTCTGCATGCCGGTTTCCCGGGGCGTGACCGTCGTTCGACCAGGGGCGCCACGTCGAAAGGCGCTCCGGGCTCAGGCGGCGCTGGTCAGAATCCGGAACGACTTCCGCGGACCGAGACCGACGCCCAGGCGCAGCACCATCCATATCCCGGAGTAGACGCGGACCCGTTCTCGGCGGACCGTCACCAACATCGGCTTCCAGTCCCAGCCGGGTCTGGCCCGGGAGAGCATCTCCTGTATATGCGGATCTTCGAGGCTTCGGCTCTCCAGCCATCCGCCTCCGATCTTCTCGACAGTTCGAGCCAGGTTCCCGCACCTTGCACAGCTGCTGTCGAACAATAAATAGTTTGCCAACAGAAAAATCCCTTCCTGGTGTTCCGTGCGGCCTCGGCTGTCCGATACAGGGTGGCGGGGCGGTGGTGCCCCGTGTGCCAGGGGCTCCTGGAGTCCGGTCCGCCGTGCAGCCTCACTCCGGAGCGGGGCGGTTCTGCCGGTGCTCCCGGCAAGGCGCCCGTTTCCACCGAGTCGTCCGTTCGGCGGGGCGGCCCTGCCCCGTTCGGGGCCGGGCGGTTCCGAGGGCCCCGGGGTCGGTACCGATTACTCCTGGCGGGACGCCCGGTCGGTCCGACGGGTTTTCACCGGGGTGCTTTCCCGGCGATCAACCGCCAAGGGTGAGAAACGTGATGATCAGGGCCAGGGCGATGACGCCCGCAATCGACCAGACAACGGTCTTCGTTCCCTGCTTCATTCTGTATACCTCTCCTCGTGTTTGTTAAGGTGCCTCCCGGCGCGGGGGTGCCGGGGAGTTCTCGTCCGAACGGTTCAGGCGTCGCGGCGCACCAGGAAGACCGCGTACACGGCGAGGGCCACGAGAGCCCAGACCGCGAGGGTCAGCGCGGCGATTCCGGGTGGAAGCTCATGCACGTCGTAGGCGGGGGTTCCGATCAGGCTCAGGCCGGCCTGGTCGGGCAGGAGCCTGAGCGCTTCCGGCCACTGCAGGACGCCGGTGGCGACGACCAGGGGGAGGGTGATCAGGATCCCCAGGGGCGTGATCGTGCTGCGGAGGAGGCCGGCGAGGCCGAAGGCGATCACCGACATGAACGCGTACACCGCGATCCACCGTCCGAGGTCGAGGAGAAGCTCTCCCGCCCCCGACCCGGCCGAGACCCCGATGAGCAGTCGCGCGGGGGCGAGCACGACGACCGCCGCGGTGAGCACGGTGGTGACCATCGCTCCCAGCTTCCCGAGCACCAGGGCGCGGCGGTCCGGGGTCGCGGTGAGGCTCATGCGAAGCTGGCCTCCGCGGTATTCGCTCGCCGCGGCGTGCACGGGCAGGACCAGGAACGCGTACACCGGGGCGAGCATGAGAGTGCCGAAGGAGGACAGCGTCGAGGGCCCTTGGGAGCCTCCGGTGTAGAAGGTGACCCCCGACGCCTCGATCACCGCCAGGAGCGTGTTCGCGGCCAGGGTGACGGCGAGCATGGTGATGCCGACCGGGTTCGTGATGATCTTGGTGATCTCTGCGGCGGTGACGTCGCGTCGACGGATCACGGGCGCCTCGGTCCTCGTGTTCACCTTGCGTCCCTCCGCTTGACGGCGAGCGTCGCGACGACAGAGGTGACGAGCGCCCAACCGGCCAGGACTGCCGCGCCGTGCCCGGCGCTGCCGGTCAGCGGCGCGCCCGCGTCCCGTCCCTGCAGCAGAAGGTTGCGCGCCGCGCTCAGGGGCAGGAACGCGTCCACGGCGGGCGAAACCATCGCGACCACCTGGGCCATGGTCAGCATGATCAGGATCACCGTCGCGATGATCCCGGTCAGAGTGCGCCGGGTGATGAGGGTGATCCCGGCGCCGATCAGGGTGAACGTCACGGTGAAGAGGAGCAGGGCGGCCTCGGCCGCCAGCATGTCCGTGCTCCACAGCATGCCGGGGTTCCAGTTCCGGACAGCGATGTACATGAAGGCGTTGGCCATGGCGATGCACACGAGCCCGAGCACGAGCGCGTAGGCCGTCATGGCCGAGAGCTTGCCCAGGACCAGGCGGAGGCGGTGGGGAACGGCGACCAAGCTCAGGCCGAGCTGCCCCGCCCGGAACTCCGTACCCGCGAGCACCGCGCCGAGGATCGGGAAGAGGAGGCCCGGATTGAAGACGCTGACACCGAGCGTCTGCCGGAGTTCCGTCTCGGCGTGAACGGCCCTTCCATCGACCTCGGACATACCGTCGGGCCGCACGTTCGCGACGGTGTCGATGTTGAATCCGAGAGTCTGGTACTGGAAGAAGACGTTGAGGGCGAGGATGACGCCCGTGATCACCCAGACGCTCGGGAGGGTCAGGACCTTCGTCAACTCGGATCGGACGACGCTCAGCACGCCCATCACCAACTCTGCCCGGGCTGGCTGCCCGTCAACGAGAAGAACGCGTCTTCGAGGGAGGCGTGCCCCTCGGTGATCTCGCTCAGGGAGCCGTTCGCGATGATGCGGCCCTTGTCGATGATCACGATGTCGTCGACCGTCTCCGCGGTCTCGCCCATGAGGTGGCTGGACAGCAACACGGTGTTGCCCTGGTCGGCATACCGTCGCAGGAAGGTACGGATGGTCCGGATGCCTTCGGGGTCGAGGCCGTTGACCGGCTCGTCGAGGACGAGGATCCGCGGCTCTCCGAGCAGGGCCGCGGCCAGACCCAGCCTCTGTTTCATGCCCAGGGAGTACTTGCCCACCCGCACCTTCGCCGCTTCGGAGAGACCGACCGTCTCCAGGACCTCGGAGATCCGCCGGGACGGTATGCGGTTGGACTGGGCGATCCAGCGAAGGTGGTCGACTCCCCGGCGTTCCGGCACGGCCGAGGCGCCGTCGAGCATCGCACCGACTGTCCTCAGGGGCTGTCGTAGCGATGTGTACGGCCGGCCCTCGATGAGCGCCGTGCCGGAGGTGGCCCGGTCGATCCCGAGGAGAACGCGGAGCGTACTCGACTTCCCGGCCCCGTTCGGGCCGAGGAAACCGGTGACCCGTCCGGGGGCGGCGCTGAAGCTCACCCGGTCGACGGCCACCTTGGGACCGTACTTCTTCGAAACGTCCTTGACTTCGATCACCGGCACCAGACCCCTTGTGTCGACCGCCTCCTCCGTGCGCATCGAGCTTCACACGCCGGGCCCCGCCGCGCTGACACCCGAAAGTGGACACCTGGCGGCCCCGGTCCGTCCGGGCGGGGTCCGGCCTCAGCCAAGGACGCCCGCCTCGTAGGCCAGGACGACGAGGTGGGTCCGGTTCTTGGCGCCGAACTTCTCGAACATGCGCCGAAGGTAGGTACGCACGGTCTCGTTGCTCAGATGGAGTTCTGCTGCGATGTCCTGGCTCCTGTGGCCGGCTGCCAGGAGACGGCAGATCTTGATCTGCTGCTCGGTGAAGGACGGGTGTCCGCCGTCAGGCGGTCCGGCCGGGGCGGCGCCGCCCCCGGCGGAGAGGCGACCGAACAAACGCGACGTCACGTCCAGCGCCAAGGACGCGTGTCCCGCGTGGACGGCTCTGATCGCGCTCAGTATCCGGACGGGCGAAGCGCTCTTCAGGAGGAAGCCGGAAGCGCCGAATCGCAGGGCCTCGTGAACGTATTCGTCGTGGTCGAACGAAGTGAGCATCACGGTTCTCGTCGAAAGCGAATTCCGTCGCAAATCGCGGACGACGTCGATGCCGCTCGGCCCCGGCATCTCGATGTCGAGCAGCAGGACGTCCGGCTCCGAGGCGGCCAGCCGCTTCACCATTCCCTTTCCCGTGTCGGCTGTGCCGACCAGGTCGATATCGGGAACCTTCGCGAAGAATTTCCTGTAGGCGCGCAGGAAACCGTCGTCGTCGTCCGCCATGAAGACCCTGATGGAGGACCCGGGGTGCGTCGGTCCTCCGGCCCCGGCCGCGTCGACGACGGCGATGTCCTCCCTGGCGGGAGGAGAGGGTTCATACACCTGCGAGCTCATATCTTCTCCGCGTGCCCCGAGAGGAACTGGTGCTTTGCGAGCTCATTGTACAACTCGCAGCTCTGGATCAGTTCGTGGTGGGTTCCCTGGGCGATAACGCGTCCCATGTCGAGGACAATGATCTTGTCCGCCGAGACCACGGTTGAGAAACGATGGGCGATCACCAGCGTTGTCCGGTCGATTGCCGAGAGGTCCAGGGCATCCCGGATCAGGGCCTCGTTACGGCTGTCCAAATTTGATGTCGCCTCGTCCAGCAGCAGCACGGGGTTCCCGGAGAGCAGAGCCCTGGCGATTGCCAGACGCTGGCGCTGTCCACCACTGAGGCGCATGCCCATTTCGCCGATCTGCTTTTCGAGATAACGGCGGCCTTCCTCGCGGTCCTGCACGAGCCCGACTTGTCTCAGAGCGTCGATGCACTCGGTGTCCGTCGCTTCTGTGTCAGCCAGCATCAGGTTCTCTCTCACGTTCCCGGAAAGTACAACGGCGTCTTGATCGACATATGCCAGCTGCTTCCGGAGTTTATCGCGTGATAATTCCATGACGTCTTGTCCATGGAAGAGTATCCGACCATCGGTCGGTTCGTAGAATCGCTCAAGAAGTGAGAACAGGGTTGATTTACCCGCGCCGGACGGCCCTACGAGGGCAACGGTTTCCCCCCGTGCGACGGAGAACGAGACGCTGGAGAGCGTCAATTCTGTGCTGTCGGGGACGCTCGACGTCGGTCGGTCATACCGGAACGATACGCTTTCGAAGCGGAAGACTTCGTCCGCATGCCCGGCGAGGATACTGCTGTTTGCAGTCTGGATGTCCGGTTCTGTGGGCTCGGACTTTATCTCTAATATGCGCGCCAAGGCGCCGAAAGCTTCACCGAGGGAGGCCACGACATTCCCCACCATCGCGATCGGGGTCACCATGAGCATCAAGTACATGATGAATGCGCTCAGTTCACCGGTGGTGAGCTCCCCCGACGCGACCCTCAGGGCGCCGAAGCCGACGATCACGATCAGGAGAACCTGCACGGCCACACCGGACACCGTCTGCAGCAGCGCGCGCAGACCTGCTGCCCTGAGGCCGGCTCGGCGGACCTCCGAGGCCATCGCCATGGCCTTGTCGGATTCCCGGCCGACCGCCCGGGCGGCTCGCACAGTCTTCATGGACCCCAGCGAGCGCGAGACGCTCTCCGCGAGAGCACCCAGCGCGTTCTGCATCTGGAGCCCGACCGGCCTGGTCTTCCTGCCGAGAGCCAGGACGACGACGAACACGACCAGAACCGCCACGAAGGAAAGGCCGAGCAGTACGGGGTCGATCAACGCCATCATGACAAGCGATATCAATACGGTGATCGTGCTGATGGCAAGGTCGATCAGGCCAGATGTCAGGAAGGTCCGTGTCTCGGAGACGTCTGTCGTCACCCGCGTGACCAGGTCTGCCCGGTCCCGGAAGTCAAGCCTGGTCATCGGCAGCGAGTAGAGGTGCTTCACCAGCCGTTCGCGGGAATCATAGGCGAACCTCTCACCCGTTCGTTCGATCACGAGTTCGCGCACCCCGGTCAGCACTGCGCTGACGAGCAGGAGCACGACCAGCAGAGCCGCCTCACCCAGAGGGAGGCCGCTCTGGAAGGTGTCGACCATCCTGGACACCACGAGAGGCTGGACCGCGCCGGCGGCGGTGCCGAGGGTGCCGAGGAAGAAGGCGATGCCGAGCGGAACGCGGTACGGCCTCAGGAGCGGCAGGACGTCACGAAAACCGGCGACCGGGCCGTTTGAGGGGCCAGGCGCACCCCCGTCCCCGGAACGGAGCGGGTCCCGGGGGTCTGTGTCCGTATCCGGGACGGTCAATTCTTCTCACCGCCTGACGAGGCGTACTCCGGGGTGCACACGAGCATCTTGCGGAACCCGCCCAGATCGGCGGACTCACCCACGGGGCGACCGTCGATCTCGACCCAGGCATGTGCGGCGAAGGGCCTGTCCTGGACGCCGGTGCACCAGGTGACGCCGTAGCCGTGCCACCTCGCCAGGAGCGCGGTGGCTATCGACCGCGGCAGACAGCCCTCACCGGCGCACAGCGTGCTGACGGAGACGACCAGTCCCCGGTGGTGTTCCACGTCCTCCACCGCGGGTCTCCCGCCGTTGCGCACGACCAGGCTCATGAGCTGCCTGATCCGATGCGGCTTGAGCTGGCTGACGACGAGCGCCAACCCCACACAGGCGCGAGAACGGAGCAGCGCTCCGCGGGAGGCGGACTCCGCTGCCGGTTCCGGTAGGACGGGGCTGCTCACGCTATCCTCCCCTCGACGAGACGCGCCTTTTTCATGTCCCGGAGAAGCTTGCGGACGTCGCGTCGCGCGACGTCCGGGGGCACGTCGAAATCAGTGGTGACGGTCAGGACGAGTTCATCGACCGACCGTTCTACGTCGAGGGCCTCGGCAAGTCGTATGCCAACCGCGTTCAGATGCCAGTAGGTTCCTCTCTTCGTGTCCAGCAGCAGAGCGCCTTCCTCGTTTGCGCTGATCTTGACCGTGGATTTGAGCTTTACCATGCCTGTTTTCCTCCCGCGGCGGTTCTGGTCTTTTCTTCGCGGACGTTCCGAAGCCATCTCTCGGCGAATTCGAGGTCAACGACTTCCGAATATGCGATCCCGTCTGCCGAGTAGGAATCAGATGCTCTCACCACCTCTTCGTTCTTCACGAGCCCCATGTCGCCGAGTAGCGACCCGCCGGAGAAGGTGTCGTGTGCGCGGTCGAGTATCGTCCGGTGGTGGTCGAACACCTCAGGTGTGTAGTCCCCCTTGTCGCGGCGCAGAAAGTAGTCGAGGCCCATCTCTTTCGGTCTCGCTGCTGCAAGCAATGGCTTGGCCGGATACTGTCGCGTTCGATCCCTGTGATTGAGGGAAAGTGCTGCTTCGACGACTCTTCTGTCGAGATACGGGCTGTCGAACTGGACCTTGTCCGACACGTAGTTCATCCTCCTGTTCACTGCCCCATGGACGGTGAGATAGGAGAGTATTTGATGGGCTGTCCGGTCCGGGGACAGTTCGGCGACTCCTTTCCGGAGCTCGGACAGGGCGAGGTTGCTCACCTGTTCCCTGGTTGCTTCGGTGAAGAAGCTGGGGAACCGTGGCACCTGGATCCAGCTCGAGTAATCAGATGCATCGTGAGCTGGATACGAGTAGTTCCCCGAGGCGATCTGGCCGAGCTCATAGGAGAAGGTCCTCCGATCCAAGAGCATTCTGATCAACGCTGGTACAGGGATGCGGTTCATCGTCCGGTACCGCCAGATCCAGGCGTACCTGCCCCGCCCACCCGACCTGAAGTAGGACCAGATCATGCTTGATACCTGCCCGAAAAGGGCGTCCCCTGCGTGTCCGTTCAGATGTAGGGTGCTTCCGGTACCCCCGATATGCTTCTCAATGGTGGAAGCCGATGCTATGGCTGTCGACAGTGCTCCAGGCCCCTCCGGAAAGATAGAGGGTGAGGCCGGGATCTCCCCCGTGATGTGGTCCAGAACCGACTGGTAGGGCACCTTCAAATGATGGGAGGAAATCTCACGCGCTGCGCGGTCCGACCACGACCAGTCGTTGTTTGATTTATCCCTCGACTCCATGAAGAAGGTGTGGAGATTCAGTCCGATGCTGGACAAGAAAAAGCCCAGCGTTGTGGAGTCTAAGCCCCCTGAAAGGTCGGCGCTGACTGCAGGGCGGCCTTCTGTGCGTGACCTCAGTGCTGTCTCGATCCCTGTGGAGAGCTTGTGTTTCAGTTCATCCAGCGGCTGGTCAGCCTTCGGTGGGCGCCACCACAGACTTCTTCGGGGTTCGGAATCTTTGGCGATGTGTAGGTATTCTGCAGTCCCCAAGGCGTCGACGTTGAGCCATATCGGCCGCCGTATGAAGGGGTGGGACACCTCGGCGTTGGCGAGGCGCGTGGCGAGTACGCTGTGATCTAACTCGAAACCGTTGAGAGCGGCGAGTGGATACTGTTCGTCGCTCACTACCACAAGCCCGTCGTACCGCGTCCAGAAAAGAGACCTCGACTGAAAGACTGGAGCATAGGCGTGGAGTTCCTCGCCGTTGTGGGCGAAGAGGAGGACATCGAAGTCCACGAGCTCGTCGGCGAGGTCCTTCGTCTGTGAAAGGGAGGAGATCCTGTCCGTTTTCTCTGTGAGATCCCCGCTTTTTAGGCAGGCGTGGCCGGTGACGACGAAGTTTAAATTCCTGTTGTGCGATGTCAAGAATACGCCGCTGGCTGGACTGCCCAGTATCCAGGGGCGTCCGGAGCGGTGATGGCAGAGCACAGGACCCACTGTGTCCTGGAACAGCGACAGGGTGCGCTCATGAATATCGGTGTCGGGGAGGATGAATAGCGCCACGATCACTCCTCTCGTGCCGGTGGTTTCATTTTGCGTCTCGGGGCTCGTCCTGAATTTCTGTAGAGCGGTATTCTCCGATCTCGCATGGGAGTACGGGGCAGCACTCCAGGAGTGCTGCCCCGTACTTGTTCAGGTCGTTCAGCAGGCGGGGCTGGTCGTCCACAGGGCGCGGAAGCCGAGGATGTCATTGCAGCTCAGGCGACCCAGCGACTTCGTAAGCTTCTTGAACGAACCGATGTGGGTAAGAGAGGGGGAGGTGTACTTCTTCATGGTCTTTCCTTTCTTGGAGAACTGGCGGATCTGGCGGGGCGGCTTCCTTCAGTCTTCCACGGGCGCCAATACAGGTCGTAGGAGGCCCCCGAAGGGGTAATGGCTTCCCCAATGACCGTGGCTGTTTGGTCGGAAAGGGCTGTAGGCAGGCCTGCTGATCCGCCGGCCCCGGTATGCGGACGAACGTTTGTCCGTCCGTAGGGAATCTAAGTGAGTTCTCCCGCCCAAGTCAATGAACCTCCGCCGCCACGGTGGATGTCTTTCGTTCTGGAAGTGCAGGTCACGGCGTTGTGAACGTTCTCCCCGGGCTTCACTCGGAGAAAGAAACCCCTGGTGGGGGAGTGTTCTTGCAGAAATCTTCGAAGGAAACAGGGATGAGGCGCCCTCCGGGGCTTCGTGGGCGCTCTGCGGTAACCGTTCTACCCTTATTGAACTGGGGTTACTGGAACAGACATGAGGAAACAGGTTCGATAATCATGAATAAATGATCTTGAATTGGAGGCGGGTACGTTCTGCAATGAATCGTTTCCGCTGCGTCATCAATCCTATTCGCCTCGTCGTCGGGTCGCCTGCTGCTGAATCGCATGTCTATGCATGCGTGAATGGACGCATGTTGTTCAAGGTGAAGTTGAGAAATTTGTGAACCAAAGTTTTCCGAGCAGGGGGTGAAGGAGGGATTTCGTGGACGGGTACTCCTCCATCAGAGCCCGGGTGGGCCCGCACCACCCTGATACGGGCCTCCGTGCGGTGGCGGATGGAAAGGCACTCGCCGAGGACGGGTGCGGAGGGTGGGGCGCCGTGGTCGGCGGTGCGGGCCGCTGTGGTGGGATCGACGCATGTTGAGAGATGCTCGGGAGGCGTCGGGTCGGCGCTCCGCCGCCTCACGGCTGGTGGACGCCGCCGTGTCCGCGGCCGTCGTGCTGGTCTTCTGGATCCCCCCGGTGCTCGGTCTGGCCCCGGGAGGGGACCGGCTGCTCGGCTCCTGCCTCGCGCTGCTCGTGGGCGGCGCCGTGCTGCTCCGGTGGAGGTTCCCGGCTGCCGCGGTGTCCGTGGCGCTGGCCTCCACGGCGGTGGGATGGCTGCTCTCCGCCACCACCGATCCCATGGTGGGGGCGGCCTGGTGCCTGTACCCCCTGGCGCTGCGGGGCGGGCCCCGGGAACGCGACGCCGGCTCCGTCGTCCTGGGGGTCCTCGTCCTGGTGTCCCTCGTGCTGGGGGTCAGCTCATCGGCACAGGACGCGATGCAGGGGGTCGTGTTCGGCCTCGGCGCGATCGGTGTGGCCTGGCTCCTCGGACGAGCCGAGGCGGAGCGGCTCGGGGCGGTGCGTCGTGCCGAACGCCAGCAGGCCGAGTTCGAGCACGTCCGGAGGGAGGCCGCCATGGCCCGCGAGGTCCACGACGTCGTGGGCCACGCGCTGAGCACCATCAGCGCCGAAGCCGCCGTCGCGCGGGCCGTGTCGTCCTCGGAGCGGGAGGAGCTCCTCGAGGCGCTGGAGGACATCGAGCACCGGTCGCGTTCGGCCCTGGTCCAGGTGCAGGACCTGGTGCGGGCGCTGCGCCGGCGTGACCGTGCTCCGCTCGGCAGCGGCGGGAACCACGCCGCCGCGCTTCGTGAGCTGGTCGCGGCGGCGACGGTGAGCGGCCTGGAGGTGGATGCCCACATCGACCTCCCGGAACACGGAGGGGAAGCCGCCTTCGTCGCCACCCGTGTCGTCCAGGAGGCGCTGAGCAACATCGTTCGGCACGCGGCGGCCGAACGGTGCGAGCTCATGCTGGCGCCGGTCGGGGGCGAGCTCGTCGTCCGGGTCGACGACGACGGCGTCGGGATCCGGGCCGGCGGGAGCGCGGGCTCGGGGATCGCCGGGATGCGCGAACGGGTCGAATCCGTCGGAGGGCGTCTGACGGTGACCAGACGTCTGAGCGGAGGGACGCGTGTCCTGGCGGAGCTCCCGCTGGAGGTGCGGCGCTGAGCGCCTCCCCGACCGCGTTCCGGAGCGGCCGGGCCGGCCAAGGTGAGTTGTGAGAGTCTTTGCCGCCCCGATCCCCGACGGGCCGGTCGGCCGGGTCACACTCGGAAGTGGTGTGCGTCCGATGGAGAAGGGGTTCTGATGATCACCACCGACTTCCTGCCCGGTTCACCCTGTTGGACCGATCTGTCGTCGCCCGACGTCGAGGCCTCGGCCGCGTTCTACCGGGAGCTGTTCGGCTGGCAGGCGGTCGAGGGAGGCCCCGACAGCGCCGGATACCGGTACCTGCTCCTGGACGGCGCCGCCGTGGCCGGGCTCGTGCCGTTCATGGGCGAGAGCGAGAGGCCCGCCTGGACGGTCTACTTCTCCGACCCCGACGTGGACGACACGGTCCTCACGGTGGAGCACCTCGGCGGAACCCTCGTGGTGGAGCCGTTCGACGTCCTCCACCGCGGGCGCATGGCGGAGTTCACCGACCCTCAGGGCGGCTACGCCGGGCTCTGGCAGGCCAGGGCCTTCCGGGGGATGGAGGCCGCCGACCGCCCCGGGACGCTGTGCTGGGTCGAGCTGTGGACCCCCGACGGCGACGGTGCGCGGGATTTCTACGCCGAGCTCTTCAAGTGGTCCTACACCGGCTTCTCCCTGCCGGGGGAGGCCGGGACGTACACGATCGTCACCCCCGCCGGGCAGGGGCGGGACCGGGCGCACGGCGGGATCATGCCGGTCGATCCCGCTCAGCTGGCCGCCACCGGGGGCGCGGCGGACTGGCACCCGGTGTTCGCGGTCGAGAACTGCGACGCGGCCGTGGAGAGGGTCCGATCGGCGGGCGGCCGGGTGTACACGGGTCCGGAGAGCACACCGGGGGTGGGGCGGCTCGCCCTGTGCGCCGACGTGTTCGGCGCGGGGTTCGTCCTGCTCGCGCCCTCGCCGATGTGAAACCGCGCCCGTTCGGGGCCGGGCCCCGGCGGGGACCGCGGCCGCAAGGAACACGGAGGCCACTGCCATGATCACCACCGACTTCACACCGGGCGCCCCCTGTTGGCTGGAGCTGGGCACACCGGACGTCGACGCGGCCGCCGCCTTCTACCGGCGGATGTTCGGGTGGACCGACACCTCGGCGGGACCGCACACGGGCGGTTACCGGTTCGCCCGCCTGGACGGGAAGGACGTCGGCGGGCTCGGCCCGCTGATGGAGGAGGGCGAGCAGCCCGCGTGGACCGCCTACTTCTCCGTCCCGGACGCGGGGGCCGCGGCCAAGGCGGTGCGCGGACTGGGCGGCACCGTGCTCGTCGAGCCGCTGGACGTCATGGGACTCGGGTGGATGGCCCGCTTCCTGGATCCACGGGGCGGGCACTTCGCCGTCTGGCAGGAGGGGAGGTTCGCCGGGTTCGACGTCGCGGACCGCCCGGGCTCCCTGTGCTGGCTCGAACTGTGGTCGCCGGACGGGGCGGGGGCGCGCTCCTTCTACGGCGGGCTCTTCGGATGGTCCTTCCACTCCTTCGCCCTGGCCGGGGCCCATGAGTACACGCTCGTCGGACCGGAGGGGACGGGGGAGGAGGCCGCCCACGGCGGGATCCTGCCCGTCGACAGGTCCCGGCTGTCCGACGACGCGGGCACCGCGCTCTGGATCCCCGTGTTCCGTGTGGACGACTGCGACGCCGCCGCGGAACGGGCGGCCGACGCTGGCGGACAGGTGTACACGGAGCCGGAGGACACGCCGGGCGTGGGGCGGGTCGCGAACTGCGCGGACCCCTTCGGCGCCGGGTTCATGGTCCTCGGCCCGTCGGTGTGAGCCGCCCCCGCGGGCCGGACCGGCCCGCCGGACGGCCCCGCGCGGGCCCGGTCGGGGGACGCCGGGCCCGCTCCGCCGCCTACTGCCGTGACACGGCGGACGCTCCGCCGCGCAGGACGAACTTCCGGATCTTGCCGGTGGCGGTCTTGGGGAGCTGGTCGAGGAACTCCACCTGCGTGGGCGCCTTGAAGTGGGCCAGGTTGTCGCGGGCGAAGCCGATCAGCTCCTTCTCCGTGGCCTCGGCACCCTCGCGCAGCACCACGGACGCCCTCGGCGTCTCGCCCCAGCGCTCGTGCGGCACCCCCACGACCGCGGCCTCCAGCACCGCCGGGTGCCGCAGGAGGACCCCTTCCACCTCGACGGACGAGATGTTCTCGCCGCCGGAGATGATGACGTCCTTGATCCGGTCCTGGATCTCCACGTACCCGTCCGGGTGGGTCACCGCGGCGTCCCCGGTGTGGAACCAGCCGTCGCCCATGGCCGCCTCGGTGGCCTCGGGGTCGTCGTAGTAGCCGTTCATGACCACGTTCCCGCGCACGGTGATCTCCCCGACGGTCGTACCGTCCCAGGGGACCTCCCGGCCGGCGGTGTCCACCACGCGCAGCTCGCCGGAGGTGAGCAGCTCGACCCCCTGCCGGGCCTTGACGGCGGCGCGGTCGCGGCCGGACAGCCCCCCGTGCTCCGGCCGGGGCTCGCACACGGTGATGAACGGAGCGGTCTCCGTCAGCCCGTAGACGTGGGTGACGGTCCAGTCGAAACCGTCTTCCAGGCGCTCGATCGTGTCGGCGGCCGGGGAGGCCCCGGCGGTGACCACGCGCACGCCGGGCGGGACCTCGCCGCGCACCCCCTCCGGGGTGTTGGCCAGCATGATCAGCACGGTGGGCGCCGCGCACAGCCAGGTGACGCCCTCGTCGCGGATCAGGTCGTACACGGTGGCCGGGTCCATCGCGGGCAGGCACACGTGGGTGGCGGACGCGGCCGTCACCGTCCACGTGTAGGTCCAGCCGTTCGCGTGGAACATCGGCAGGGTCCACAGGTACCGGTCACCGACGTCCATCCGCAGGTGGAGCAGGGTGCCCACCGAGTTCATGTACGCGTTGCGGTGGGTGATCATCACGCCCTTGGGGCGCGCGGTGGTCCCGCTCGTGTAGTTGACGGTCAGGAGGTCGGTCTCCTCGACGACCGGGCGCACGAACTCGGGGGAGGCCTCCGCGACCAGGGCCTCGTAGTCCTCCCAGCCGGACCGGGCCCCCTCCAGCGCCACGAACCGCTCCACGTCCGGAAGCCGGTCGCGGACGGCGTCGACGGTGTCGAGCTGGTCGGCGTGCACGCACAGGACCTTCGCCCCGGAGTGGTTGACGATGTAGGCGAAGTCGTCGGCGGACAGGCGGAAGTTCACCGGTACCAGGACCGCGCCGAGCTGCGGCACCGCGTAGAAGGACTCCAGCTGCGCGTGGGTGTTGGGGGAGATGTACGCGACCCGGTCGCCCTTGGCCACCCCCATGCCCTGGAGGACCGACGACCACCGGTCGCACCGGTCGAAGAACTCCTCGTAGGTCAGCCGGAGGCCCCGGTCGACGACCGCCTCGCGGTCCGGGTGCAGTCTGCGCGTCCGGCGCGCGAACTCCAGGGGGGTCAGTGCGAGTTCCATGGTGCCTTCCTTCTGTGCTGGGCCGGTCCGTGTCCGCGGCCGGCCCGTGTCCGCGGCGGTTCCCGGTTGGGGGCGGTCACAGTCCGAACAGCCGTGCCGCGTTGCCGTGGAGGACGGCCCGGAGCCAGTCCGGGCCCAGGCCGAGGCGGGTCAGGGCGTGGAGCTGCTCGGCGTAGGGGTAGGGGATGTTCGGGAAGTCGGTGCCCAGCAGGACGCGCTCGCCCAGGTCCGCCAGGCGGGGGAGGGCGTCGGCGGGGAACGGCGCCCGGGCCTCGGCGAAGTCGGTGAACACCATCGTGGTGTCGAGGTGGACGCGGCCGTACTTCTCGGCGAGGTCCAGGAACTCGACGTACTCCGGCGCCCCGGCGTGCGCGATGACGGCGGTCAGCCGGGGGTGTGCGCTCAGGACCTCGGAGAAGGGGCCCGGACCGGTGAAGCGGCCCGGCTCGGGGCCGGAACCGCAGTGGACCACCACGGGCGTCCCGGCGTCGGCGAGGTTCCCCCAGACGTCGGAGAGCAGGGGGTCGCGCGGGTCGTAGCCGCCGACCTGGAGGTGGGCCTTGAACACGAGGACGCCGGCCTCGACGGCGGCGGCCACGTAGTCGCCGGCGCCGGGCTCGGGGTAGAAGGTGGCGCTGCGCAGGCAGTCGGGGTTGTCGTCGGCGAAGCCGCCCGCCCAGTCGTTGAGCCACACGGCCATGTCCGGACGGTGCGGGTACGAGAGCGCCGTGAAGTGGCGGACGCCGAACCCCCTGAGCAGGGCGAGGCACTCGTGCTCGTCCCCCCGGTAGGCGAGGGGCCACTGGTCTCCGAGGGCGTCGAAGTGGTTCCGCACCTTGCGCAGCACGTTGTGCGGCATGAAGTGCGTGTGGACGTCGATGAGCCCCGGGAGGCCCAGGTCCCGCCAGACCGTGTGGACGTCGGCGGACCCGGGCGCGGGGTCGGATGAGACTCGTGTCACACCTGACACGATACGTGGGCGTTCCCCCGCTGTTCGTGCTGGCCCTGCGGGGAACTCCGGGTCGCCCGCGGAAGACGGAGGACCGAGGGGTCGGGGACGGGGGATGCCGGGACCGCGGTCGCCGCGGGAGCCGTCCCGGGCCGTGGGCCGTGAACCCTCGGCGCGCCGTTCCGGCGGAGCCCTCCCGGGAAGGCGGAGGGCCCGGCCGGTGCGTCCGGGTCAGCGCCGCCGGGTGCGCGCCGTGGTCGGCGCGATGCGGTCGTTGCGCAGGTGCTCGTAGACGATCGAGGCGCGCACGTCCGCGACCTCGGGTCTCTCCGTCAGCTTGTCGACGACGAACGCGTACAGGCTGTTGTTGTCCGGCAGGGCCACGTGGACCAGGAAGTCCTCGCTGCCCGAGGTGACGAACACGGACAGGGTGTCCGGCAGGGAGCGGACCCAGTCCCGGAAGGCCTCGATGTTGTGGCGTGAGGGCTTCACGACGCTCACGGTGATGAGCGCCTGTACCGGGCGGCCGATCTTCTCCAGGTCCACGTCCAGGATCGAGCCGCGAATCACACCCTTCTCCCGCAGCGCGCGGGTCCGGTCGAGGGTCGTCGTGGGCGATGCGCCGACCGCGGCGGCCACGTCCCGGTTGGTTTTTCGTGCGTCTGACTGGAGTTCGGCCAGAATCGCCGTATCAAGTTCGTCAAGATCAGGCATGGGTGCATTGTAGCCGTATTAAATACGGAATGTTGTGTATACACCCGCTCTATGATTAACATTTGAGAGAAAAGGTCGTATTTGGCTCGCCGAGGAAGTGATCCTTCCGGAGCAGGCACCGTCGCCCCGCCGTTCGGCCCAGCTCTGGCGCGAGGACGCGCCACCGCAGAACACAAGGGACGTCCGTACCGTGAGACCTTCCTCTGTCCCGGCAGCCGCCGACCGATCGTCGGCCCGCCCGCGGACCCGTGGCCGCACCCTGGCCCTCATCGCGATCGTCTGCGCGGCGCTCAACCTGCGCCTGGTGGTCACCTCGCTGTCCCCCCTGCTCGCCACGGTGGGGGAGGAGTTCGGGTTCACCGCCGTCGTCGTCGGCGTGTTCGGCACCCTGCCCCTGATCGCCTTCGCGGTGTTCGGTCTGGTCACGCCCGCGATCATGCGCCGGCTGGGGCCGGAGGCCACCGCCGCTCTGAGCATGCTCCTGACCGGGGCGGGACAGGTCGTGCGCTCCTTCGCCCCCGACACCGGGACCCTGCTGGTCCTCACCGGCATCGCCCTCACCGGCGCGGCGCTGGGCAACGTCGTGCTCCCGCCGCTGATCAAGCAGTACTTCCCCGACCGCCTGGCGGCCCTGAGCACGGTCCAGATGGTCGCCATCCACGCGGGAGCCCTGTTCCCCCCGCTGGTCGCCGTCCCCCTGGCCGAGACGGTGGGCTGGCGCTTCGCCCTGGGCGCCTGGTCGGTGCTCGCCCTGGCGGCCGCCCTGCTGTGGGCGCTCCAGGGGCGCCGGGTGCGCCGGGACGCCCCTGCCGTCGCCGCCTCCGGGCGCCGGCCGGGCGCCGTCCCGGCCGACGGCGCGGGGCCGGAGGACGCCGCCGGCGCCGGACCGGCCCGCCCGATCTGGCGGGTCGGCACGGCCTGGCGGATGGCCCTGCTGTTCGGCATGGTCACCTGGAACGTCTTCACCCTGTTCACCTGGCTGCCCGCGCTGCTGACCGGCGCGGGCCACTCCCCGGCCGCTGCCGGTGCCATGGTGTCCCTGATGGTGGGCTCCAGCCTGCTGTTCGGGCTGGTCGCGCCGACCCTCACCCTGCGTGCCGTGAACACCTTCCCGATCGTGGCACTCGGCCTCACCGGCTACGCGGTCGGCTACCTGGGGGTGGCGGCGGCACCGCAGCTGGCGCCGCTGTGGGTGGTCTGCCTGGGCCTGGGCACCAGCCTGTTCGTGGTGACCATGACGATGATCAACGCGCGCAGCACCACCGCGCGGGGCTCGGCGGCCCTGTCCGGGTTCGTGCAGGGCGCGGGCAGCGGGATCGCCCTGGGTGGCCCTCTGCTGTTCGGGCTGCTGCGTGAGCTGACCGGGGGCTGGACCGCCTCGTACGCACTGGTCGCCGGCGGGTCGCTGGCGGTGGCGTTCGTCGTCGCCCACGTCGAGCGCACGCCGTGGACCATCGAGGCGGCCGCGGCCGGGGGCCGTCCCGGCTGACCGGCGCCCCCGCGGGCGGCGTGCCGGTGGGCGGCCCCGGTCCGGGGAAGGCCCGGTTGGCCGGACCCGGCCCCCCCGTGAGCCGGGCCCGGGGGGGGCGGGGCCCCCGGGGGAGCCCCCCGCCCCGGCGGGGCCCCCCGCCCCCGCCGAACGC
>NZ_JBEXSY010000058.1:0-43261 GCF_040613895.1 Nocardiopsis sp. NPDC006198
TGCTTCTGGGGCCGCGGGGCGGGTTTAACCCCTTGCGGGGGTCTTTGTGGGTTCCGTCGCGGGTTTCCTTCCCCCCCCCGGGGGGGGGGGGGGGCCCCCCCCCCCCCCCCCCGCCGGTACCACCTCGGCCGGTTCACGCCCCGGCGTCCCCGCCCGCCGCGTCCCCGCCTCCGGCGCCGCCGGCCCCGGCCCGCCCCGCGACGCGTCCGGCCGCCTCGGCCCGGGCCTCCTGCCCGCCGTCCGCCCCGGCGGCCCGTTCGGCCATCCGCCTGCGCTGGGGCACCACCGTGTACTTCGGGTCGGCGGCGGACTGCTTCCCGGCGTGGAAGACCCCCAACCGGGTACACGCCGAACCGGCGAGCAGTGCGGCGCCGCTCAGCGCGGACACCGTCCGGCTGCGGCGGCCCAGCACGGCCCCGGCCGCGCCGGCCAGGGTCAGGGCCTTGGCCGCGCGGACGAAGGCGCCCGCCGTGCCCAGCCGGTAGGGCTCCCCGGCCAGTCCCATCCGGTGCTCCATGGCGGTGGACACCGCCGTCTCCACGAGCGCGCCGCCCACGGCGGCCCGGCGCGCGGGTCCGCTCTGCCCGAGGGGCGAGGCCACCAGCCCCGCCCCTCCCGCCGCGGCCGAGGCCGAGGCCGCGAACAGGAACGGCATGTACCGGTACCCCTCGTGCCAGGACGGTACGGCGGTGTCGCACACCAGGGGGGCCGTGTAGGTGGCGACCAGGGGCCCCACCGCCGCGGCGCCGAGGGTGGCCGCCCGGCCGATCCGCGGGAACCACCCGGTCGCGGCGGTCACCGCGGCGACCCCGGCGAGCGGCCCGTACGCCGTGAGGATCCACGTCCCCACGCTCATCGGCGAGGTCGGCTTGACCACGCGGAGCATGTTCAGGAAGCGCTCGGGCCGCCCCAGGTCGTGGACGAGCGCCACCACGGACCCGGAGATCGCGGCGAGGGCCGTGTACTTGAGCGGGCGCGCCAGGGCGTCCCGGCCGGTGAGATCGGCCCCGGCCGCGAGGACCGACGACGCGCCGGCCAGCCCGCCCAGGAACAGGTACCCGCCGATGTCGGAGGCCTCCCACACCACCTGGTTGAGGACGGGCCGCCCGTAGTAGGAGCGGAACTCGGCGTCGGGCGCCCGCGTGGGCCCGCCGCGCCGCCCGCCGTGCCGGCGGCGCTGCTCCTCCCCGACCACCCGTGCGCTCCCGGTGACCGCGTCCCGTCCGGGCCGCTGCCCCCGCACGCCCTCCCTCGTCACGTCCGACGTGCTCACCGTCGCCTCCCCGCGAACGCGGCGGCCGCTCCGACCAGCAACGCGGCGGCCGCCAGGCCCGCGTGCGCCCACATCGACGGCAGGTCCCGGGTGGTGACCACCGGGTCCGGCGGCATCCCGTAGACCTCGGGCTCGTCCAGCAGCAGGAAGAAGGCCGCGTTGCCGCCCACCCCGTCGCCGGGGTCCTCGCCGTACAGCCGGGCCGAGGAGACCCCCGCCCCGTGGAGGTCCTCCAGGCGCCTCGCCGCGCGCTCCCGCAGCTCGTCCAGGTTCCCGAACTGGATGGAGTCGGTGGGGCAGGCCTTGGCGCAGGCCGGTTCCATGCCGTCGCCGATCCGGTCGTAGCACATGGTGCACTTCCAGGCCCGGCCGTCGTCCTCGCGGCGGTCGATGACGCCGTAGGGACAGGCCGAGACGCAGTACCCGCAGCCGTTGCAGATGTCCTGCTGGACGACCACGGTGCCGAACTCGGTGCGGAACAGCGAGCCCGTCGGGCACACGTCCAGGCAGGCGGCGCTGGTGCAGTGCTTGCACACGTCCGAGGCCATGAGCCACCGGAACTCCTCGCGCTCCTCCTCGCCGGTGTAGGCGCCGGGGAGTTCCGTGGACGGCATGCCGAGGTCGACCGGCGCGGGGCGGCCCACGCCCGCGTCCTGGTGGCCCAGCGGTCGCCGCTGCTCGACGAAGGCCACGTGGCGCCAGGTGTCCGCCCCCAGGCCGACGCTGTTGTCGAACGACATGGCGGTGAAGTCCAGGCCGTCCTCGGGTACGGAGTTCCACTCCTTGCAGGCGACCTCGCAGGCCTTGCAGCCGATGCACACGCTGGTGTCGGTGAAGAACCCGACCCGCTCCCGCTGCTCGTCCCCGTACCCCTGCCCGGTCCCGCTCTCCCCCGGGTCCCCGTGTCCCCGCGCGCTCCGCACGACCACGGTCACACCTCCGTTCCGGTCCGCTCGGTGATCCCGGCGCGCTCGCGGTGCGAGCGCACCAGCTCCTCCCTGTCCGCACCGCGCGGCCGACGC
Organism: Nocardiopsis sp. NPDC006198; assembly: GCF_040613895.1. NCBI lineage: Bacteria > Bacillati > Actinomycetota > Actinomycetes > Streptosporangiales > Nocardiopsidaceae > Nocardiopsis > Nocardiopsis sp. NPDC006198. The sequence goes on from NZ_JBEXSY010000058.1 coordinate 2,296, forward strand.
CCCGGGACGATGTCGGCGGTGAGCGCCTTGACCTCCTGGATGTGCGTGTTGGGTTCGAGCGCGATGGACATGAGTTCGTTGGCGGCGTCGCCGGTCGTGTAACCGTTGGGGCCCCAGTGGTAGGGGAGGCCGATCGTGTGGACGACCCGCCCCTGGACGCGCAGCGGCGCCATGCGGTCGGTGACCAGGACCCGCGCCTCGATGGCGGCGCGGGCGGTGACGAGGGTGGCCCAGCCCCCGTGCTCCAGGCCCCGCTCGGCGGCCAGCTCGGGGCCGACCTCGCAGAAGAACGCGGGCTGGAGCTCCGCGAGGTAGGGGGTCCACCGGCTCATGCCCCCGGCCGTGAAGTGCTCCGTGAGGCGGTAGGTGGTCACCAGGTAGGGGTAGACCTCCGCTCCCGGGGTCCCCGCCTGCGGGTGGTACCGGTTGTACTCGTGCGGGTACAGGAGCCGGGTGGGGTTGCGCTGCCGACCGTAGAGCGGGTTCTCGAAGGGGGTCTCCTGCGGCTCGTAGTGGGTGGGCAGCGGCCCGTCGTGGAGGCCGGTCGGCGCGTACAGCCACGCCCGCCCGTCGGCCTGCATGATGAACGCGTCGGTCCCGCTGAGGGCCTCCACGCCCCGGGCCCCCTCCGGCGGCCGGTAGTCCGGCGCCTTGTGCAGCTCGAAGTCGGGGACGTCGTGTCCGGTCCACTCACCGCGCCCGGCGTCCCACCACACCAGCGCCTTGCGCTCGCTCCACGGCCGGCCCTCCGCGTCGGCCGACGCCCGGTTGTACAGCAGCCTCCGGTTGGCCGGCCAGCTCCAGGCCCACTCGGCGGCCACCCAGTCCTGCTCCGCCCCGGGCTTGCGGCGCGCCGCCTGGTTGACGCCGTCGGCGTAGACCCCGCAGTAGATCCAGCAGCCGCAGCTCGTGCTGCCGTCCGCCCTCAGCTCGGTGTAGGAGCCGAGCGGGGCGCCGTCCGGGCCGCGGCCGTTGATCTCGGCCAGGACCGCCGCCGCGTCGGGGTCGCCGTGCTCGTCGGTCGGGTAGTCCCAGGTCAGTTCGAGCAGGGGCAGGTCCCGGTCGAGCCCCGAGTCGGCGAGGAGCGCGCGCAGCATCGTGCCGAGCCGGTGGACGAACCACAGGTCGCTGCGCTGGTCGCCCTTCGGGCGCACGGCGCGGTCGCGCCACTGGACCGTGCGGTTGGTGTTGGTGAAGGTGCCCTCCTTCTCCGTGTGGCAGGCCGCCGGGAAGAAGAACACCTCCGTGGCGATGTCCTCCGTGCGGAGCTCGCCGGACTCGATCTCGGGCCCGTCCTTCCACCACGTGGCGCTCTCGATGAGGGAGAAGTCGCGGACCACCAGCCATTCGAGGTTGGCCATGCCCATCCGCTGCGCGCGGCTGTTGGCGGAGCCCACGGCCGGGTTCTCGCCCATGAGGAAGTAGCCCCGGCACTCGCCGCGGATCTGCGCCATGACCGTGTCGTAGGTGCTGTGCGAGCCGGTCAGGTGCGGCAGGTGGCCGAAGCGGTAGCCGTTCTCCTCCGTGGCGTGGTCGCCCCACCAGGCCTTGAGCAGGCTGACGGTGTAGGCCTCCATGTTCGTCCAGAAGCCCTTGTAGGAGGCGCCGTTGGTCCTGATGTACTCCTGCAGGGACCCCTCGTGGGCGACGTGGGGCATCGGCAGGTACCCGGGCAGCAGGTCGAACAGCGTGGGGATGTCACTGGACCCCTGGATGCTGGCGTGCCCCCGCAGCGCCATGATGCCGCCGCCGGGCCGGCCGATGTTGCCCAGCAGGAGCTGGAGGACGGACGCGGCCCGGATGTACTGGGAGCCGACGGTGTGCTGGGTCCAGCCCACCGCGTAGCAGAACGCCGAGGTGCGGTCCCGGCCCGAGTTGCGGGTCAGGTGGTCGCAGACCCGGGCGAACACCTCCCGGGACACCCCGCACACCTCCTCGACGAGCTCCGGCGTGTAGCGCGAGTAGTGCCGGCGGAGGATCTGGAACACGCAGCGCGGGTCGGTCAGCGTCCGGTCCTCGCGGGGGACGCTGCTCATCACCGCGCCGCCAGACCCCTGCTGTTCGGGCCGGCCCGTGCCCCGCACGCGGTCGAAGTTGGCGCGGTCGCCCGCCGCGGCAGCGACCGGCGCCCCGTCGTACATCCAGCTGGAGGTGTCGTAGCACCGGCCCTCGGCGTCGAAGCCGGAGAAGAGCCCGTCCAGGTCCTCGGTGTCCCGGAACTCCTCGGAGACGATCGTCGCCGCGTTCGTGAACTCCAGGAGGTAGTCACGGAAGTACTTCTCCTCGGTGAGGACGTGGTTGACGATCGCCCCGAGGAAGGCGATGTCGGTACCCGCCCGGAGGGGGACGTGCAGGTCGGCCAGCGCGCTGGTGCGGCTGAACCGGGGGTCCACGTGGATGACGACGGCGCCGCGCGCCTTGGCCTCCATCACCCACTGGAAGCCGACCGGGTGCGCCTCCGCGAAGTTGGACCCCTCGATCACGATGCAGTCGGAGTTCTGGAGGTCCTGGAGGAAGGTGGTCGACCCGCCGCGGCCGAAGGAGGTGCCGAGCCCGGCGACCGTGGAGCTGTGGCACACGCGCGCCTGGTTCTCCACCTGGACCACGCCCAGCGCCGTGAACAGCTTCTTGATGAGGTAGTTCTCCTCGTTGTCCAGCGTCGCGCCGCCGAGGCCGGCGATGCCGAGGGTCCGCGCGACACGGCGCCCGTCGACCTCCTCCTCCCACGTCTCGTCCCGGGTGCGCGCCACGCGCTCGGCGACCATGGACATCGCCGTGCCGAGGTCGAGCTCCTCCCAGTCGGCGCCGTACGGGCGCCGGTAGAGGACCTTCTCCTCGCGGGCCGAACCGGTGGTGAGCTGGAGGCTGGCCGAGCCCTTGGGGCACAGGCGCCCCCGGCTGATGGGGGAGTCCGGGTTCCCCTCGATCTGGATGACGCGCTCGTCCTTGACGTACACGTTCTGACCGCATCCGACGGCGCAGTAGGGGCAGACCGACTTGACGACACGGTCGGCGTCGGCGGTGCGGGGCCGCAGCTCCTCCGTGGCCCCGGAGCGGGCGGCGGCGCCCCGGCCGAGGCGGTCCCCGCCGGTGGCCTGCCGGTACACCGGCCACGACTCGATCCACGTGCGTACGCCCATGCTCGCCCCCGAACCGGCCCCGCGGGCCCGTCGACCTCTCCCGCTGACCCGCGGGCACACGGCTCCACCGTCCGCGAGGCGCGGGCGGCGGCGGGGGAGGACACGCCGCTCATGGGACAGTCATGGAACTCGCCTGGGACGGGGGTTCCACGGGCCCGGGCGCCCGGATGTTTCACGTGAAACACCGAGGTCGGCGCGGCCGGGGACCGGGCCCCGTCCGCGTCCCCCCGGACCGGGAGACGGTCCCGACACGCCCTCCGCCCGGTAAGAAATGCCTTTGCCCTGCGTTAGCGGGCCCGGAGTCGGGCAGGTGCGAGGCTGTGAGGGACACATCATGACGACAGGCGGGGGACCAGTCACATGACCGACGTATCCAGCCAGGGCTCCTTTCCCGGGGACGACCGCGAGGTGCTCACGAACAGGCAGGGCCACCCTGTCTACGACAACCAGAACCAGCGCACGGTCGGCGAGCGGGGGCCCGCGACCCTGGAGAACTACCAGTTCCTGGAGAAGATCAGCCACTTCGACCGGGAGCGCATCCCGGAGCGGGTGGTGCACGCCCGCGGCGCCACCGCGTTCGGCTACTTCGAGTCCTACGGCACGTGGGGGGACGAGCCGATCGACCGCTACACGCGGGCCAGACTCTTCCAGGGCAAGGGCAAGCGGACCGACGTGGCACTGCGCTTCTCGACCGTCATCGGCGGCCGGGACTCCTCGGAGTGCGCCCGCGACCCGCGCGGATTCGCCATCAAGTTCTACACCGAGGACGGCAACTGGGACCTGGTGGGCAACAACCTCGCGGTGTTCTTCATCCGCGACGCCATCAAGTTCCCCGACGTGATCCACGCCCTCAAACCGGACCCGGTCACCTTCCGCCAGGAACCGAACCGCATCTTCGACTTCATGTCGCAGACACCCGAGTGCATGCACATGCTGGTCAACCTGTTCAGCCCGCGCGGCATCCCCGCGGACTACCGGCACCAGCAGGGCTTCGGCGTCAACACCTACAAGTGGGTCGACGCCACCGGGAACACGGTCCTGGTCAAGTACACGTGGATGCCCAAGCAGGGCGTGCGGAGCATGACCGAGGCCGACGCCGCCAACATCCAGGCGACCGAGACCGGGCACGCGACCAAGGACCTGCACGAGGCGATCGAGCGCGGCGACCACCCCGAGTGGGAGCTGCTCGTGCAGATGATGAGCGACGACGAGCACCCCGAACTGGACTTCGACCCGCTGGACGACACCAAGACGTGGCCGGAGCAGGACTTCCCGCCCAAGCCGGTGGGAAGGATCGTGCTCGACCGCAACGTCGCGAACAACTTCGCCGAGAACGAGCAGATCTCCTTCGGCACCGGTGTCCTCGTGGACGGCCTGGACTTCTCCGACGACAAGATGCTCGTCGGGCGCACCTTCTCCTACAGCGACACCCAGCGCTACCGTGTGGGGCCCAACTACCTCCAGCTCCCGGTGAACCAGGCCAGGAACGCGAACGTGCGGACCAACCAGCGCGACGGCCAGATGAACTACTACCAGGACCCCGCCGGGGAGAACCCGCACGTCAACTACGAGCCCTCCATCACCGGCGGCCTGCGCGAGGGGCAGTACCCCACGCACGACGACCAGGGCCCGGAGATCCGGGGCAAGCTCACGCGGGCGCGCATCTCCCGCACCAACGACTACAAGCAGGCGGGCCAGCGCTACCTCCTGATGGAGCAGTGGGAGCGGGACGACCTCGTCCACAACTTCACGACGCTGCTCTCCCAGTGCGACCGCCCGATCCAGGAGCGCATGGTCTGGCACTTCCTCCTGGTCGAGGACGACCTGGGGCTGCGCGTCGGCAAGGGGCTGGGCATCGGCCCCGAGGACGTGTCCCACCTGAAGCCGCTCCAGAGCCAGGACCTGACCGGGGAGGACCGCGAGCGCCTGGGCCGCCTGGGCCGGAACGGGGCCCGCGACGTGTCGGGGCTGACCATGACCCACTGCGTGCCCAACACCCGGCACGTGGTCGAGCGCTGAGGGCGGCGGCCGTGGACATGGGGAGAGCCCTGGGGAACGCCTCGTCGGCCGTCGGCCGGGGCCTGCTGGCAGGGCTGGTCGGCACCGCCGCCATGACCGTGTCCAGCACGGTCGAGGCACGGCTGCGGGGCCGCGCCGACAGCTCGGCCCCGGCCGACGCCGCCGGGAGGCTGCTCGGCGTCAGGCCGAGGGACGACGCGGGCGGGCGCAGGTTCGGCGCCCTCGTCCACTGGGGCTACGGGACCTCCTGGGGAGCGGTCCGCGGGCTGCTCGGCGCCGCCGGCCTGCGCGGCCCCGGAGCGGCGGCCGTCCACCTGGCCGCGGTGTGGGGAGGCGAGCAGGTCGTCCTGCCGGCCACCGGCACGGCGCCTCCCGCCTGGCGGTGGGGGGCCGGGGAGATCGGCCTGGACCTGCTGCACCACACGGTCTACGCCTGCGCCGCCGGAGCCGCCTACGAGTGGCTCGACCGGAGCTGATCCGCCGGGGCCGCGACGGGCCCCGGCCCCCTCGTCGGGGGTCGGGGCCCGTCGTGTGAGCCCGTTCCGGCTAGCCTCGGGTCCTGCGCGAGGGTGCCAGGAGCAGGCCGAGGGCGATCATGCCCAGCCCCAGGCCCAGGTGGAGCCAGTTGTCGGCGTCGTTGAGCGGCACGAAGTTCGCGGCGCTGTCGAAGTCGATCACCAGGCCGTAGAGCCAGAGCACCAGGTAGATCACGCCACCGCCGACGAGGAAGAGCTTCGCCGAGGCCGCGGTGCGGGCCATCGCCACCCCGGCCACGCCGAAGAGCAGGTGGACCAGGTTGTGCAGGATCGACACCTGGAAGAGGCCGAGCAGGTGCGCCTCGGAGTGGTGGCCGGCGAACTGCAGCTGGTCGGTGTTCGTGGTCAGACCGGGGATGAACCCCATGATCCCCACCAGCAGGAAGACGATGCCGACGATGAGGGCGGCGAGTCGGATCGGCTGCCGGGACAGCCGGGTCACGCCCTGGGTCGGAGTCCGATCGGACATGATTCCTCCACATTGGTCGGATTAGCCCCATCCGCCCCTCCCCTTCCGGCGAGGGGTATCGCCCCCACTACCCGAAGTGATGTGGAAAACACACCCGGGAGACCCCCGCGCACGGCATGCCGACACCGGCGAACGGGCAGGTCACGCGCCCGGAGGCCCCGGGGACCGGAGCCGGTCGGGGACACGGCGCGCCCGCCGGGGGACCTCCGCCGCGGCACGCGGCCGACGGCACCGTCCCGGCGGACACGCCGCAAGCGCCCCGGGGGCTCCCTGTCGGTCTGTCGGTCTGTCGACAAACGGTCCCGCGGGGGCGACGCTACGCGTGCAGGTCCCCCGGGATCTCGGCGGAGAGCGTCAGGTCGCGGAAGACGGCCCGGAACCCCTCCCGCTCGGGCGAACAGCACATGACCCCGACCTGGCAGGACTCCGGCAGCGGCAGGTACCCCAGCCGCAGGAGGCGCCAGCCCGCGTCACCGTCGAGGTACTGGACGTTGAGCGCGTCGCCGGTGCGGATCACGCGGAGGGTGACCTCGCCGGTGTGCTCGAGCGGCACCACCGACCAGTCGGAGTGGCCGCGGGTGAGGACCGTGCTCAGGGTGAGCGCGCCCTCGGTGAACTCGACGCCCGCCTTGACCCAGTGCTCCTCGTCCGCCCGGACCATGAGGCCGACCTGGTCGTACTGGACCTCGTAGCCTCCGCCGAAGGTGGCCTGGAGGGTGAAGTCACCGGTCGCGGTCGCGTGCCGGAAGTGCCCGTCGTCGTGGACGAACCCGTAGTGGGTCCGGCGCCAGAAGTCCGTACGGCTTCCGGTCGTGACCGTGAGGACGCCGTCGTCCTCGGTCCAGTGGGGAGGTTCGTTGAGCCAGGTCATCTCGGGGAGCACGGCGCCACCTCTCGGGTCGGGAGGCGAGAAGTCTATGGGAGGGCTCCCACGCGGACGGATCGCCATGTCCACAGGTCGACACGGCGACAGAGTGACACGGCGACAGGGCGACACAGAGATACGGCGACACAGAGACGAGGCGGCGGGGAGACCGGGCGGGAAAGCGGCCCGGGGGCGGAGGGCCGGCGTACCGGCCCTCCGCCCGGGGGGGGCGCCTAGGGGGCGGGGGTGGGCTCGGCGTCGTCCACGTGCAGGTCGACGCCCATGGGCTCCTTCACCATCGAGACGGCGACGAAGGAGACGGCACAGGCCACCACGATGTAGGCGCCGATGGTCCACGAGGCGTCGAAGCTGGTCAGCAGCAGCTCCGCGATCATCGGCGCGAACGCGCCGCCGAGGATGGCGCCGAGCGCGTAGCCGATCGACACGCCCGAGTAGCGGATCTCGGCGGGGAACATCTCCGCGTACAGCGCCGACTGGGGGCCGTAGCTGAGGCCCATGCCGAGGGTGAACACGAAGACCGCGACGAAGTACATCAGGACGTTGCCCGTGTCGATCATGAACCACATCGGCACGGCCCAGGCGGCCAGCATCGCGTAGCCGATCTGGAAGGTGCGCACCCGGCCGATCCGGTCGCAGAGCCATCCGCCGTACAGGGTGGAGATCAGCCAGCCGAACGAGGCGAGCGTGGTCGCCAGCAGTACCGGTCCGCGCTCCATGCCCAGGCCGAACTCCTCCACCGGGCGGGACGCGTACGTCGCGAGGAACGCGATCACGAGGTACCCGGCCGCGTTGTTGGCGAGGAAGATCAGCGCGGAGAGGACGACCTCCCTGGCGTTGTTGCGGAACAGCCGGCGCAGCGGCGCGGAGGCCTTGGCCCGGCGCTCCTGCATCAGCTTGAAGACCGGGGACTCCTCCACGGACTTGCGGATGAGGTGGCCGACGATGATCAGCAGGAAGGACATCAGGAACGGGATGCGCCAGCCCCAGGCCAGGAACGCCTCCTGGCCGATGACCACGGTGATCGCCCAGACGACGAAGGTCGCGAGGATCATGCCGCAGGGGACGCCGATCTGCGGGTAGGCGCCGAAGTAGCCGCGCTTCCCGGTCGGCGCGTGCTCCACCGACATCAGCGCGGCCCCGCCCCACTCGCCGCCCGCGGAGAAGCCCTGGAGGATGCGCAGGAGGATCAGGAGGACGGGCGCCGCCACGCCGATCTGGGCGTAGGTGGGCAGGGCGCCGATGAGGAAGGTGGCCAGGCCCATCATGACGAGGGTGGCGACGAGCACCTGCTTGCGGCCGAACTTGTCGCCGAGGGCGCCGGCGACGATCGCGCCCAGCGGCCGGAAGAGGAACGAGATGCCGATGGTGGCGAACGAGAGCACCTGGGCCACCGCGGGGCTGGTCTCGGACAGCGGTGCGAGGAACAGCGGCGCGAGCACCAGGCCGGCGGCCTGCGCGTAGATGAAGAAGTCGTACCACTCGATGGTCGTGCCGACCATGGTGCCCGCCAGGACGCGGCGGCGCTCCCTTGTCTCGACGGCGTCGGCCGGCACGGGGGCCGCGGGGTCGGAAGGTGCCATTGCTGCTCCGTAGGTTCTCTGCCGACCGGGGGTCGGGTTCTGCTGAGGGGCTCGGCCCTCGGTGGCCGGGAGGACGGTCACCGGTCCGGGGCGCGGTCGCGCGCGCCGGACACGTCGTCCGCGTCCTTCGCGGGGACGTGACGGGGCACACAGACCATACGGACACCATGCCATGTGACTCAAGGCACTTTTGACAATGGGGTCCCTTTATCGCAGATGAGAGGCCATAACCTGACCGAACGGTCGGTGAGGATTCGGGCACGGAGCGGACAACCGGCCCCGGCCGGAGGGCGCCCGCGGCCCTCCCGGGACGGCGGCCCGGAGCCCGTCGGCGCGGCACCGCCGGGAAGGGGGCGCGGCGGCCCCACACGGCGGAGGGGCCCACCGGTTCCTCCGGTGGGCCCCTCCGCCGCCGACGGTGCGCGGCTCCCGCGTTCCGGCGGCGTCCGCACGCCGGGCGGAACCGCCGTCGCGGGCCGCGTGCGCGCCCGCCCGCCGCCCGGGTCACACCCGGGACAGGCCGAACTCGTCGTCCAGGGCCGCCAGCTCCTTCTCGAACCGGCTGCGCAGGGCGGCCTTGCGGTCGGCGGGGAGCCAGCTCGCCTCCACCCCGGCCAGGGCCATGGCGCGGAGCCGGTCCGCGGACGCCCCGATCTCCTCGGACATGATCCGGTACTCGGCGGCCAGGCTCGTCGGGAACATCCCCGGGTCGTCGGAGCAGGGGACGACGTTCAGCCCCGCGTCGAGCATGGCGCTGATCGAGGCGCGGCGCCACGGACGCCACGAGCGGCGCGAGGTGGTGGAGGCGACGGTGAACGCGACCCCCTGCTCGCGGAGCCGCTCCACGACGGCGTCGTCCTCCAGGACGTAGTAGCCGTGGTCGATGCGGTCGCAGCCGAGCAGGTCGAGGCAGGTGATGGTGTTGACCGCGGTGGGGACGTGCTCGGAGGAGTGGGCGGTGCGCCCCAGCCCCGCCCGGCCCGCGAGGGCGTACGCCTCGGCGAAGCGCTCGGGCGGTCCGGCGGTCTCCAGGTTGTCGAGCCCGATCCCGGCGACGTACTCGTGCGGGTGGTCGACCACCTGCCGCACCAGGGCGAGGGCGTCCTCGCCGCTCCGGCTGCGGTCGATGCCCTGGATCAGGAACCCGCTCATGCCGAAGTCGCGCTCGGCCATGCGGATGCCCTCGGCGTAGGCCTCGACGCAGCCCGAGTAGCCGAGCCCGGCCAGGTGCGCGGGCGGCGCGTCGAAGAAGAGCTCCAGGTGGCGGGTGGAGCTGGTCCGGTGCGCGTCCTCGAAGGCCTCGTAGACGATGCGGGTCAGGTCGTCGGCGTCGCGCAGCACCTCCGTGACCCAGCGCGAGACCTGGAAGAGCGAGTAGGACACCTCCGGCTCGTCGGGGGACCTGTCCTGGGGGACGGGGATGCGCGTGTTCCGGTACAGGTCGGGGTCGGGCGGCAGCGAGTTGATGTCGGCGTACACGCGCTCGGGCTCCGCCGGCAGGTCGAGACCCTCCCTCCTGGCCAGCTCGGCGAAGGTCGACGCGCGCACGGTCCCGATGAGGTGGCAGTGCAGCTCCGCCTTGGGCATCCTGGCGACGTAGTCGGCGGGAAGGCTGTGCGGGGTGTTCATGGGCTCCCGGTCTGGTTGGAAACGGGTGGTACGGGTGGTACGGGTCGGGCCCCGCTGCGCGGATCGCGCCGCGGGGCCCGGGGGCGGCGCTCTCAGCCCGCGGTGACCTCGCGGGCGAAGCGCTCGACCCACTCGCCGCGCGTGGGGACGAGCTCGGCGGGGTCGAGGGTCCCGTAGCCCGCGGCGATCGGGTCGTCGGCGACGTCGCCGACCACGTCGGTGATCGTGGCGGGCACGGTGGCGTCGGGGTGCACCGGCATGTCCCCGACCAGTTCGGCCGAGGCGGTCTGGGCCTCGGGCGACAGCAGGTAGTCGACAAAGGCGTGCGCGTCCTCCGCGTGCGCGGCGCCGACGGGGATCATCGCCCGGTTGGTGGCCATGTAGGACCCGCTGGCGGGCGGGGTCCAGGCGACCGGCTCACCCGCGGCGACCATCTCCGTCGCGAAGCCGCTCAGCGCGTCGGCGGCCACGATCTCGCCCTGGGCGAGGAGGTTGGTGACCTCCGTCGTCGACGTGTAGAACTGGAGCACGCCGGGGGCCCAGCCGCCCAGGGTGTCGAGGGCGGTGTCGATGTCGTAGGGGCCCTCGCCGTAGGTCTCGGCCACACCGGAGACCATCAGCTGGCCCGCGGTGACCGAGATGTCGGGCAGGGCCAGCCGCCCGGCGTGGGCCTCGGAGCCGTAGAGCCCCCAGTCGGCGGCCTCCTCGGCCCCCAGCTCGTCCGTGTTGTAGAGCGTGCCGTTGAGCTGGTAGCTGTACGCCGGACCGGAGTAGCCCTCCTCGACGGCGAAGTCGGCGATCTCCGCGAGGTGGGGGACCTGCTCGGCGTCCACCTCCTGGAAGAGCCCGCCCTCCTGGCCGAGGGCGGCGTAGTAGTCGGAGATGAGGACGACGTCGGACCCGCCCCCGCCCTCCAGGTCCAGCTTGGAGAGGCGGTCGGAGTTGGAGCCGGTGTCGAGGACGACCTCGATCCCGGTCGCCTCCGTGAAGGGGTCGACGACGGCCTCCTGGAACTCCTCCACCCCGAACGGGAAGGTGCTCACGACGAGGGCGTCCGCGCTCTCGTCGTCCGAGGAGGAGCAGCCGGTGAGGACGACCGCGGCCGCGACGCCCGCGGTCAGGATCGGGCCGGGGCGGCGGATGGCGTGGGACATGGCGTGCGGTTTCCTCTCGCCGGACGCCCGGCGGATCCGGGCGGTTCGGAGCGGGCCGGGGTTCCGGTCCGCGGGGGACGGGGTCAGTCGGGCAGGCGCACCAGGGCGCCCTCCCGGGCGTCGACGGTCACCTCGCCCCCGGGCGAGAGGCCCTCGGCCGCACCGCCGCGCACGTCGCAGACCAGGCGCACGGCCGCGCCGGTGTCGTCGGTCGCGTCCACGGTGACCAGGAGGTCGGCCCCGCGGTAGGCGATGTGGGCCACCGTGCCCCGCAGGAGCAGCCCGCCGGGGCCGGCCGGGGCGTCGGCGTCCGCGGCCCCCGCGGCGACGCGGAGGTTCTCGGGCCGGACCGTGAGGGTCCGGCCCTCGGCGTCGGCGAGGAAGTTCTCGTAGCCCAGGAACTCGGCGACGAAGCGGTTGGCCGGAGCGGGGAAGACCTCGCGCGGCGGCCCCTGCTGCATCACCCGCCCCGCCCGCATGAGCACCATGTCGTCGGACATCTCCAGTGCCTCGTCCTGGTCGTGCGTGACCAGGACGACGGTCAGGCCCGTCTCCGCCTGGATGCGGCGGATCTCGGCCCGCATCTGCACGCGCAGGCGCGCGTCCAGGTTGGAGAGGGGCTCGTCGAGCAGCAGGAGCTTGGGGCGGATCGCGATGGCGCGGGCGAGGGCCACGCGCTGCTGCTGTCCGCCGGAGAGCTTCTTGGGCCTGTTCCCGGCGAGGTGGGCCAGGCCCACCAGCTCCAGGGTCTCCATGACCCGGCGCCGCCGCTCCTCCTTCGCGACCCGGCGGAGCTTGAGGCCGTAGCCGACGTTGTCCGCGACGGTCATGTGCGGGAAGAGCGCGTAGGACTGGAAGACCATGCCCAGGTCGCGCCGTTCCGGGGGAACGCGCGTGCAGTCCCGTCCCGCGATCCGGATGGTCCCCGCGGTGGGCCTGGAGTACCCGGCCAGCATGCGCAGGCTCGTGGTCTTGCCGCAGCCGCTGGGGCCGAGGAGCGTCGTGAGCCGCCCCTCGGCGATGGTCAGGCTGAGGTCGTCGACCGCGGTGAAGTCACCGAACTTCTGGCTGACGCCGACGAACTCGGCAGCGCTGGTCATCGGTTGATACCTCCGAAGATCTTGGCGAAGCCGACGGTGCGTTCGGCGATGACGGCGAGGACGACGGTGCCCGCGAGGATGAGCGTGGCCATCGCCGCGACCATGGGGTCGTAGCTCTGCTGGACGTAGTCGAGCATCGTGACGGGCAGGGTGCGGAACTCCCGGGTCTGGAGCAGCAGGGAGAGCGGCACGTTGTTGAAGGAGGTGACGAAGCTCAGGAGCGCGGCCGAGAAGATCCCCGGGCGCAGCAGCGGCAGGGTCACCGTCGCGAAGGTCCTCAGGGGCGAGGCCCCGAGGCCCCGGGCGGCCTCCTCGACGTGCGGGTCGGCCAGCGCCAGGGACGCCCCCGTGACGCGCACCGCGTAGGGGACCATGAGCGCGGTGTGCCCGAGCGTCAGCGCGGTGAGGCTGTCGAGCCCGAACCCGATCATGAGCTGCTGGTAGAGGGCGAGCCCCACCACCAGTTCCGGGACGATGAGCGGCGACAGGAACAGGCCCTCGACCAGGCCCTTGCCGGGGATCCGGCCCCGGTGGATCGCGACGGCCACGGGCACGCCGATCAGCAGCGCGAGCGCGGTGGCCAGCGCCGCCAGCTGGAGGCTCGACACGAGCGCGGTGAGGAAGGGCTCGTAGCCCAGCGCCTCCTCGAACCACCGGGTGGAGAGCCCCTCCGGCGGGAAGCGGAGCGTGCTGCCCGCGGTGAACGCGGTGACGACCACGAACAGGATCGGCACGAGCATGACGACGTATCCGGCGACCGCGAGCGCGGCCGCGACGGGGCGGCGGGTGTTCACGCTGTGGCCCCCTTGCGGCCGAAGGCGGAGGACAGGCCGGAGACGAGGAAGACGAGCACCGTCATGACGAGCGCGGTGGCCGAGGCCGAGGCCCAGTCCACCGTGACGCTGGAGTAGGCGTAGAGCTGTGTGGCGAGCATGCGCTGGCCCGAGCCGCCCAGGAGGTAGGGCGTGGTGTAGGCGGTGACGGCGCCGGCGAAGACCAGGGTGGCCGCCACGACGATGCCCGGCGACGAGAGCGGCACCACGACGCTCCAGAAGGTGCGGACCCGGCCCGCGCCCAGCCCCCGGGCGGCCTCGTCGAGGCCGGGGTCGACCTGGGCGACCGCCGAGTAGCAGGAGATGACCGCGAGCGGCAGGAACAGCTGGGTGAGGCCGAGGACGATGGCGAGCTCGGTGTAGAGCAGCTGCGGCGCCCTGTCCACGAGTCCCGTCGCGACGAGGGCCTGGCCGACGGCGCCGTTCGCGCCCAGGATGACCAGCCACCCGAAGGTGCGCACGACGTTGCTGAGGAGCAGCGGGAAGATCGCGAGCGCGAGCAGGACACCCGCCCAGCGCGAGGTGGAGCGGGCCAGCAGGTAGGCGATCGGGAACCCGAGCCCGACGCAGAGCGCCGTCACGATCAGCCCCAGGCGGACCGTGCGCCAGATGATGCGCAGGTCGTAGGGGTCCGTGAGCATCCGGCCGAGCCGGACGAAGACCTCCGCGGCTCCCGTGCCCGGCGGGGAGAAGAGCATCAGCAGCGTCGGGACGAGGAACCCCACGAGCAGGAAGGCCAACCCGGGCACGAGCAAGAGGGCCGACTTGCGTGAGTGCACGGCCTTCCTCCTTCGGGCGTGATGAAACCGGTTGCACAACCGGTTTCACACACCCTAGGGTGCGAGGACGCGTCCACGCAGCATCATCCGTGTAAACACCGTGTAACGACCTGCGAGACCCGGTGGCCGAGCCCGTGCCCCGCGACCGGGCTAGGGTTGACCGACGAGACCTGGAGGCGAATCCGTGCCCACTCTGGCCGACGTGGCCGCGCTCGCCGCGGTGTCGAAGGCGACCGCGTCCCGCGCGCTGAGCCGTGAGGAGCTGGTGGCCCCCGAGACCGCCGCCCGGGTCAGGGCCGCGGCGAAGCAGCTGGGGTTCGTCCCCAACCGCGCCGCACGCCAGCTCGCGCGGGGGCGCACCGGCATCGTCGCCCTGGTGGTGCCCACCCTGGACAACAGCTTCTTCACGCCCATCATCGGCGGCGCCCAGGCACGGGCGGGGGAGGCCGACCTCCAGCTCACCGTGGCGGTGCACCCCCTGGACTCCCCGGACGCGCCGGGGGCCTTCACCCGCCTGGCCAGCCAGGTCGACGGCTTCGTCGTCGTGGCCCCGCGCGGACCGGACGACGTGGTCCGCGCCGCGGGGGAGCTCAAGCCCACCGTGCTGGTCGACCGCGAGATCGAGGGGATGACCTCGGCCGTGGCCGACACCGCGACCGCGTTCGGCTTCCTGGTGTCGCGCCTGGTGGACGACGGCCACGAACGGATCGTCTACGTCGGCGGGCCGGCGGGCTCCTGGCAGGACCGCCAGCGGACGGCCGCCGTCACCTCCGCCGCCTCCGGCCGCGCCGAACTGACCGTCCTGGGACCCCACCCCTCCACCTTCGCCGCGGGGGTGGCGGTCGCGCCCTCCGTGCGGGACTCCGGCGCGACCGCGGTGGTGCCCTACGCGACCGCCATCGGGCTGGGCCTGATGTTCGCGCTGGCCGCCGAGCCCGCCGGACGCCCCGTCACGGTCAGCTCGGAGCGCATGGTCGTGGAGTCCCTGGCGATGCGCGGCGTACCGGCCATCGACGTCGACGGCGCCGAACTCGGCCGTGAGGCCGCGGACCTGCTGCTCGCCCGGATCGCCGCCGACCCACGGCACCCCCTCCCGGCCGAGCGCCGGCGCCTGCCCGTGCCGGTGCGCTGGCCCGACACCGCGGAGCCCGTGGACGCGTGACCCGGGACGGCTTCCCCGTCCCGGGCGCAGAGCGCCGCCGGGTCCGCCACCGCGGCGGCGGTGGCGGACCCGGCGGCGCCCGGACGGAGGACGGCCCCGCCCCCGGGCGCCCCGTCCCCGGTCAGACGTCCGGGTGGACGCCGCGCGGGGTGAACACCACCTCGCGCGCCCGGCTCGGGGTGACCGCGCCGCGCAGGGCGGGGTCGGTGAGCAGGACGACCGGCGCGACGCGGTTCGGCGAGACCGGGTACCACTCGGCCAGCGCCTCCTCGATGACGGCCCAGGCCTCGTCGCCGGCGCCCCGTGCCACCAGGGCGCGGGCCCGGTCCAGGGCGCGCTCGAAGGCGGGCGGCTCCGGGGCCCGGCGGGAGGCGAGCAGGGCGTCCCGCTCCTCGTCGGTCGACGGCAGCTCGAAGCCCGTCGCCCCGCCGCCCAGCGCGCGGACCGCGAAGGCCGTGCTCCCGTGGGCGTCCAGTCCGGCGCTGTACAGGTAGAGCGGAAGGGCCTCGGACTCGATCTGCCCGACACCGACCTCGGCCACCACGTGGGGCCGGTGCAGGAGTCCGCGCAGCTCGTGGTGGATCCCGTTGACGTCGAGGAAGGCCGAGAGCACCGCCCTGAGGTAGGCGGCGGCGCCCGACCCCTTCTCCTCGGCCTTGCGGAAGGTCTCCATCGCGTCGGTCACCCGGCCGCGCAGCGCCGCAGCGCGCCCCCGGGCCAGGAGGTCCTCGGCGCCCTCCGGGCGCACCGGCCGGCCCTCCGACCCGCTCAGCTCCTCGAACGAGGCGCGCTCGGCGACGACCAGGTCCGCGAAGGAGCGGTGGCGCTCGCCCAGCCCGGGGTACCAGCTCGCCCACACGTAGGCCGCCCACTCGCCGTCGGGGGAGACGTCCCCCGCGTCGAGCAGCCAGGTCTGCGCGTCGCTGGCGCCGGAGACCACGAGGAACGGGCCGACCAGTCCGTCCTCCTTCAGCTCCTCCTCGTCGAGCATCGCCTCGTCGTGGAAGTCGTCCGCCCAGCCGGCCTCGTCGGCGGGGAGGAGGGCGTACATGAACATGCCCATCCTGGTCCAGCCGTCGGAGGCCCCGAGGAACGACCTGTAGCTGGGCGGCAGCGGGGTCCCGAGCCTTTCCTCCAGGGCCGCGATCCGCTCCTCGGAGGCGCCCTCGTAGCCCAGCCAGGACGCGGCGCGCTGTTCGCCGGTCGTCTCCACGAGCTCGCCCGGCTCCAGGACCCGCAGCATGTCGGCGCTGTACTCGGCGAGGAAGGACCGCCAGCTCCCGACGGTGTTCGGGGCGCCCTCCACGAGCTCGGCGGCGATGCCCGCGTACGGCGCCGGTGCCTCCCCCGCCGCGTAGCGGTGGCCGGTGAACGCCTCGTACGAGCGCCTGCCGGAGAAGAACCGGACCCGGCACAGCTGGGTCTCGCCCCCGCCGGAGTTGCGGGTGATCTCCAGCCTCAGGAACCGGTAGGACTCCTCGGAGGCCTCGCCGGTCACGTGGAAGTCGCGGGCGTGGTGCCGCTGCGGGAAGGTCTCGTCGGCGCGCGCGTCGAGGTCCACCCACGTCCGGCCGTCCTGTGAGCCCTGGAGCACCCAGTCCCTGGGGTCGCGGTCGGCGAAGTCGTTGGCCGACTCCAGCGCGTAGTGCCGGACCCGGACGGGCTCCTCCATGGTGAACTCCAGGAAGTCGGCGTCCCGCCAGGAGAGCCACTTGGCGGCCGTCGCGTCGAGCACGTTGAGGGCGACCTCGCCCGCCCTCGCGTGCTCGTTCCCCGCCCGCACCTCGCGCACCCGGTCGGTGATCTCGACCATCGAGGCGGACTCGTCCAGGTCCACGGAGCGCAGGAGGACCGAGCCGCCGCCGCCCTCGCGGTCGGCCCAGCCGAACCGCGAGACCGGCGCCCCGCCGTCCTCGACGAGCAGGCGCAGCTCCTCGTCCGCCCGGCCGCCCGCGACCAGGAAGCGGTGGGGGCCGGCCGAGGTCCGCTGCACCAGACGGCCCCGCCACTCGTAGGAGGTGCCGTCCGCGGCGACCCGCAGGCCGACGAAGGCGGTCATCCCGGGGTCGAACCCGATCACCGCCTCGGCGCCGTCGACGTCCCGCCAGTCGAGTCGGGCGAGCGGCACGGCCGGACCGGCCTCGAACCCGACGACCAGTCCGTGGTCGGAGGTCCACCGCCCCGTCCCGCTCCTCTGCCGTTCGGTGAGGAAGACGAGGGCGGGCATGTGCTCCGGCATGAGGGCTCCAAGTGAGGGGAGGAGGGGAGGGGTGCTGTCCGGCTGCGCGGACGACCGCGCCCCGGGGACGGGGGAAGGCTACGCGCGCGGGCCGACAGTCGGAGCCGCGCGGAGCACACGGCGGCTCCGGGGTTCCCGGCCGCTCCGGCGGGCGCCGCGCCCCCGTCGCTGCGGTGTGCGCCGCGACGGCGGGGCTTGACCATGCCGTAGGGGCATGGTTTCCCATGGGTACCGTCGGCGCGTCCGCGCCGAGGGGCGGGAACTTCGAGGAGGGACGGGCATGGCCTGGAGCACCCGGCAATTGGCGGAGCTCGCCGGCACGAGCGTGCGGGCGGTGCGGCACTACCACGAGGTGGGCCTGCTGGAGGAGCCGGAACGGCGCTCCAACGGCTACAAGAGCTACGGGGTGGCGCACCTGATCCGGGTCCTGAGGATCAAGCGCCTGGCGGAGCTGGGGTTCTCCCTGGCCCAGATCGCCGACATGGGCGAGGCCGACTCCTACCCGGACGAGGCGCTGCGGAGCCTGGACGCCGAACTGGAGTCCACGATCGAGCGGCTCCAGCGGGTGCGCCTGGAGCTCGCCCTGGTCCTGCGCAGGTCGGCGCCCACCGAGCTCCCGCCCGAGATGGCCCTCGCCACCGCCGACGTGGACATGAGCGACGCCGACCGCGCGTTCGTCGTCGTCATGACGCGGCTGATGGACCCCTCCGCGATGGGCTCCTACAGCGAGGCGCTCAAGGACTGCAGGGTCGTCGATGAGGAGGCCGAATTCGACGACCTGCCCGAGGACGCCGACGAGGAGACGCGCCGCGAGCTGGCGGAGCGGCTCGCCGGTCCCGTCCGCGGGCTCCTCGCCGACCACCCCGTGCTGGGGGACCTGAACCTGATCGCGCCGAAGCGCCCCCGGTACGCCGCGGAGACGAGCGTCACCGCCCTCAAGGACCTCTACAACCCCGCCCAGATCGACGTCATGGTCCGCCTGGGAAAGCTGTTGAAGAACCCTCCGGGGTCCGCGCGGGACGACCGGGCGTGACCGCGCACGCGTCCGGCGCCGCGCCGGGGTGTCCGGCGCCGGACGCGGGACCGCCGCCGGGAGTGCCGACCGCGGCCGGGTCGACACGTCGCCGCGGCCGTGTGTCGACCCGGGGACCTGTCGACCCGGAGCTTTGTCGACCCGGGGACTTGTCGACCCGGCGCCGCGCTCAGGCGCGGCCGGAGGAGCCGCCGGAGCACCCCGGGTACGCCCGCCCCTTCGACCCGGGGCGCATCGGCGCAGGTGAACGGAGGCCGTGCCGTCCGGAGGCCGCCCCTGTCCCCCGTGCGAGCGACAAGCAGGTGTCCACCGTGTGGTGACGACGCCGACCCGCCGCGTCCGTAGCGTTCTCCCCAGTCGCCGCGTTCCGTCGGGCCGCGCGGTCCGTGCCGCGGTGAACGGCGCCGACGCCCCTGGCGACGTCCGCTCCCTCAACCCGTTCCTCTGGAGGACCCCATGCCCCGCACCGTCCGGGCGACCGCCCTGACCGCACTGTGCTGCACCGTCGCCGTCACGGCGCTCACCGGATGCGGGCCGCTCTCCGACGTGCGGTCCGGCCTGGACGAGGTCCGGACCGACCTGGAGACCGCCGCCGAGGACGTGATGACCGACGGAGAGCTGTTCACGGGAACCAAGACGCTCGAGGTCGGGGGCGGCTCCGTGAACGTGTCCTGTTCCGGCCTCCCTGCGGACGACCGGCCGGTCGTCGTCCTGATGGCCGGGATGGGCGACGGGCTGGACACCATGGCCGACCTCCAGGAGACCCTGAGCGACGGGGACCGGGTCTGCTCCTACGACCGGTTCGGCGAGGGCGCGAGCGACCAGCCGGACGGCCCCCAGAGCATCGCCGACGTCGGCGAGACCCTGACCGCCGTCCTCGACGACATCGCCGGCGACGGCCCGGTCGTCCTGGTCGGCCACTCGCTGGGCGGGCTGATCGCCGCCCGCTACGCCCCCGACCACCAGGACAGGGTCGCGGGACTGGTCCTGCTGGACGCCACGTCCCCGACGATGCTCGACGACATCACCGGCGTGATCCCCGAGACGGCCACCGGGCCGGGCGCCGAGGTGCGCGCCCAGAACCTCGCCGTGTTCGAGGGTGAGAACCCGGAGCAGATCGTCATCGAGAGCGACCCGGAGGTGCGCTCCGCCGGGGACATCCCGACGGAGATCATCCAGCACGGGGTGCAGTACCTCGGGGAGATCCCCGAGTACGGCGCCGACCTGGAGCGCGTGTGGGCCGAGGGCCAGGAGAAGTGGAGCGGGGTCTCCGGCCTCAGCGAGCTCAGCACCGCCGAGGAGAGCGGGCACTACATCCACGTCGACCAGCCCGGGATCGCCGTCGAGGCCGTCCGGCGCGTCACGGACCAGGCCGCCGCCTGACGCCGGGCGTCCGCACCCGCGGCGGGGTCCCCGGCCGCGGCCGGGTCGGCGTGTCGATCCGGGCACCTGTCGACACGGCCGCTTGTCGACACGGCGACATGACGACCCGTCGATGCGGATCCCCCGCCACAGCCGGTTCAGGCCGACCACGGACCTGCGCACCGACGTCCACGACGACAGCACGGTGGAAGCGCTCGAGCGGCTCGGAGAAAGCATCGGCGGAGGATGGGACCGGCCCGGATACAGGCTCTACGAGCAGCTGATGCCGTACTTTCCAGCAGTACGCAAAAGGCCCCCCGGGTGACCGGGGGGCCTTTTCGTGGGTGGGCGTACCAGGACTTG
Source organism: Nocardiopsis sp. NPDC006198 (assembly GCF_040613895.1). Lineage (NCBI taxonomy): Bacteria > Bacillati > Actinomycetota > Actinomycetes > Streptosporangiales > Nocardiopsidaceae > Nocardiopsis > Nocardiopsis sp. NPDC006198. The sequence continues at coordinate 22,580 of NZ_JBEXSY010000058.1, forward strand.
AACCTGGGGCCTCATCCTTATCAGGGATGCGCTCTAACCGACTGAGCTATACGCCCTCGTTCCGAGGAAACTCTACCGCACCCACCGCACCCGGGCGAACCGGATAGTCGAGGCGCGAACGAAGGGGGACACGGGTCGCGCGCCCCTCTTCACTTCCCATTTTACCCCTGGCCGAGAGTGCTCCGTACGCGCTTCGGCCCGGCCCTCCGGGGGAGGACCGGGCCGGCGCCAAGGGCCTACTCGGCCTCGGACAGCGTCACGTCCACGCCGCCGACCAGGTCGGCGACCAGGTTGTAGACCATCGCGCCCACGGTGGACAGCGCCGTGATCAGCACGATGTTCAGCGCGCCGACCACACCGGTGTAGCCGAGCACGCGTCCCGGCGAGAACCACGCGGCCGGGTTCAGGCCGAGCTCGCCGTCACCGCCGTCGCCCTCCAGGAGGGCGTCGATCATGCTGGTCAGCTCCTCGAAGACGCCCAGCATCGACAGCGTCGCGTAGATGACGGCGATCGCCACGAACAGGACGATGAAGCAGACCAGGGAGACGACGAAGCTGAACTTCATCACCGACCAGGGCTCCACACGGGAGACCGTCAGGTGCGCCTTCCGGCTGGACAAGGTGGCCTTCACGGCGTTCGGGCCCTCGGGCACCGAGGCCTTCGTTTCGGTCACTGGCGTTCCCCCCGCCTCAGCGCGGTCCTCCGTCACGGACTCCTCCTCCGCCGGGTCGGCCGGCGCGGACACGGGGACGACGGGCTCCTCGGCCGCGGCCGGGGCCTTCGCGGGCTCCGGCTCGGCCTCGGGCCCGGCGGGGGCCTTCGCGTCGTCTCCGGACTCCTCGACGCCCTCGCTCGCGGGCGTCCCGGCGGTCCCGGTGACCTCCGCCCCGACAGTGTCCCTCTCGGCCGTCTCCATGTCCTCGACCCCGGCGGTTCCTGCCGTGTCCGAGTCGGATTCGTTCGTGGTGGTGTTCCGCTGGTTGTCAGACATAGAAACGTTACCGCTGGACTTTCGTTGAGAACGGGTGATTGAGGCGCTCGGACCCCGTGGGGTTCGCGAAGCGAACCCCACGGTCCTTATCGGGCTTAACGCGCAGTCTAGGCCTCAGGGTTGCGATCCCCGTCGACCGCGTTTCCGTCCGTGTCGGCGGTGGCCTCGGCAGCCTCCGCCACCTCGGCGGCGACGGCGTCGGCCTCGGCCTCTTCCGCGGCCTCGGCGTTGCGCGCCACCGCCACGATCTTGTTGCCCTTGTCGAGGTTCATCAGACGGACGCCCATGGTGGTGCGGCCCGACTGCTTGACCTCGGCGGCCCCGGTGCGGATGACGCCGCCCCCGGACGTGATCGCGAAGATCTCGTCCACCTCGGGGTCGACCATCATGGCGCCGACCAGCTTGCCCCGTGCCTCGACGACCTTGGCCGTCAGGACGCCCTTGCCGCCCCGGTTCTGCACCGGGTACTGCTCGGAGGGGGTGCGCTTGGCGTAGCCGTTCTCGGTGGCGACCAGGACGTCGGTGGAACCGTCGTCCGGGCGGATGACGTCCATGCTGAGCAGGTAGTCGCCCTCCAGGAACCGCATGCCGATCACACCGCTGGTGGCCCGGCCCATCGGCCGCAGCGACTCGTCGGAGGCCGGGAAGCGGATCGCCTGGGCGTCACTGGAGATGAGCAGCAGGTCGTCGTCGGGGAAGACCAGGCGGGCGGCGATCAGCTCGTCCTCGTCGCGGAGGTTGATCGCGATGATGCCCGCCGCGCGCGCCGAGTCGAAGTCCTCCAGGCGGGACTTCTTGACCAGGCCCTCACGGGTGGCGAGCACCAGGTAGGGCGCGGCCTCGTAGTCGCGCAGCGCCATGATCTGCGCGATCTCCTCGCCCGGCTGGAACGGCAGCAGGTTCGCCACGTGCTGGCCGCGCGCGTCGCGCGCCGCCTCCGGCAGCTCGTACGCCTTCGTCCGGTACACCCGGCCCTGGTTCGTGAAGCACAGGATCCAGTGGTGGGTGGTGGTGACGAAGAAGTGCTGGACGATGTCGTCCTGCTTGAGCTGGGCGCCGCGCACGCCCTTGCCCCCGCGCTTCTGCGCCCGGTAGTTGTCGATGCGGGTGCGCTTGGCGTATCCACCGCGGGAGATCGTGACGACCACGTCCTCCTCCGCGATGAAGTCCTCCATGCGCATGTCGCCCTCGAACGGGATGATGTGCGTGCGCCGCTCGTCGCCGTACTTCTCGACGATCTCCCTGAGCTCCTCGCGGATGATGCTCCGCTGGCGGACGTCCGAGGCGAGGATGTCGTTGTAGTCGGCGATCTGGGACATCAGCTCGTCGTACTCGGCGGTCAGGGCGTTGCGCTCCAGCGCGGCGAGCTTGCGCAGCTGCATGTCGAGGATCGCGCGGGCCTGGATGTCGTCGATCTCCAGGAGGTTCATCAGGCCGGTGCGCGCCTCGTCGGCGGAGGCGCTGGCCCGGATGAGGTTGATGACCTCGTCGATGCGGTCCATGGCGCGCAGCAGCGCGCGCAGGATGTGGGCCCGCTCCTCGGCCTTGCGCAGCAGGTACTTGGTGCGCCGGACGATGACCTCGACCTGGTGCTTGACCCAGTGGCGGATCATCTGGTCCAGGCGCAGGGTCCGCGGCACGCCGTCGACCAGCGCGAGCATGTTCGCGCCGAAGGTCTCCTGGAGCTGCGTGTGCTTGTAGAGGTTGTTGAGGACCACCTTGGCGACGGCGTCGCGCTTGAGCACGATGACCAGCCGCTGGCCGGTCCGGCCGCTGCTCTCGTCCCGGACATCGGCGATGCCGGTGATCTTGCCGTCCTTGACGAGGTCGGCGATCTTCAGGGCGAGGTTGTCCGGGTTGACCTGGTAGGGCAGCTCGGTGATGACCAGGGTCTGGCGTCCCCGGCGGTCCTCCTCGACCTCGACCACGGCGCGCATGGTGATGGAGCCGCGACCGGTGCGGTACGCCTCCTCGATGCCGCGCTTGCCGACGATGAGGCCGCGGGTCGGGAAGTCGGGGCCCTTGACGCGCTGGATCAGCGCGTCGAGCAGCTCCTCGTCCCCGCTCTCCGGGTTGTCGAGGTACCAGTTGACCCCGTCGGCGATCTCGCGCAGGTTGTGCGGCGGGATGTTGGTCGCCATACCGACCGCGATACCCGAGGAGCCGTTGACCAGCAGGTTCGGGAACCGGGCCGGGAGGACGACGGGCTCGGAGGAGCGGCCGTCGTAGTTGGGCCGGAAGTCGACGGTCTCCTTGTCGATGTCCCGGAGCATCTCCATGGCCAGCGGGGCGAGCTTGCACTCGGTGTACCGCATGGCGGCGGCCGGGTCGTTGCCCGGGGAGCCGAAGTTGCCGTTGGGGTCGACCAGCGGCATCCGCATGGACCACCACTGGGCGAGGCGCACAAGGGTGTCGTAGATGGCGCTGTCGCCGTGCGGGTGGTAGTTGCCCATCACGTCGCCGACGACGCGGGCGCACTTGAAGTAGCCGCGGTCGGGGCGGTAGCCGCCGTCGTACATCGCGTAGAGCACGCGCTGGTGGACGGGCTTGAGGCCGTCGCGGACGTCGGGGAGGGCACGGCCGACGATGACCGACATCGCGTAGTCGAGGTAGCTGCGCTGCATCTCGACCTGGATGTCGACGGGCTCGATCCGGTCCGTCGTGCGCGGGAGCGCCTCCACCGTGGAGTCCGCTCCCTCAGGGGCGTCCGGGTTGTTCGCATCCGTCACGGATGTCGATCCCTTCTACGAAGCTTGTGTTGAGCGTGGTTCACTGCCCGGGACCTCGCCCCGGGCCCGGTCCCTCTAGATGTCCAGGAAGCGGACGTCCTTGGCGTTGCGCTGGATGAAGGCGCGCCGGGACTCGACGTCCTCGCCCATGAGCACGCTGAACATCTCGTCGGCCTGGGCCGCGTCCTCCAGGCTGACCTGGAGCAGCACCCGGCGGTCGGGGTCCATCGTGGTGTCCCACAGCTCGTTGGCGTTCATCTCGCCCAGGCCCTTGAACCGCTGCACCATGTCGCGCGGGCGCGGGTCGCGCTTCCCCTCGGCGATCCCGGCCTCGATGACCCGGTCCCGCTCGGCGTCGGAGAAGGCGTAGCTCGCGTCGCTGCCCTTCTGGTCCCACTTGATCTTGTACAGGGGCGGCGCGGCCAGGTAGACGTTGCCGGCCTCGACCAGGGGCTTCATGAAGCGGAACAGCAGGGTCAGCAGCAGTGTGCGGATGTGCTGTCCGTCGACGTCGGCGTCGGCCATCAGGATGACCTTGTGGTACCGCAGCTTCTCGGCGTCGAACTCCTCGTGGATGCCGGTGCCCAGGGCGGTGATGATCGCCTGGACCTCGTTGTTCTTGAGGATGCGGTCGATCCGCGACTTCTCGACGTTCAGGATCTTGCCGCGGATGGGCAGGATGGCCTGGTTGTGCGGGTTGCGCCCGCCCTTGGCGGAGCCGCCGGCCGAGTCGCCCTCGACGATGTAGACCTCGCACTCCTCCGGGTTGGTGGACTGGCAGTCCGACAGCTTTCCGGGGAGGGAGGTGGTCTCCAGCAGGGTCTTGCGACGGGTGAGGTCGCGCGCCTGCCGGGCGGCGACACGGGCCCGGGCGGCCTGGCTGGCCTTGGACACGACGTCCTTGGCCTCGCCGGGGTTGCGCTCGAACCAGTCGCGCAGGTGCTCGTTGGTGACCTTCTGCACGAAGGACTTGGCCTCGGTGTTGCCGAGCTTGGTCTTGGTCTGGCCCTCGAACTGCGGGTCGGCGAGCTTGACCGAGATGATCGCGGTCAGACCCTCGCGGATGTCGTCGCCGGTGAGGTTGTCGTCCTTCTCCCGCAGCAGCTTCTGGTCGCGGGCGTACCGGTTGACCAGTGTGGTGAGCGCGGAGCGGAAGCCCTCCTCGTGGGTGCCGCCCTCGGCCGTGTTGATCGTGTTGGCGAAGGTGTGCACCGACGAGGTGTACGACTGGTTCCACTGCATGGCGACCTCGACCGCGATGCCGTCGCCCTCTTCCTCGAAGGAGATGATCGACGCGTGCGCCGGCTCCTTCTTGGCGTTGATGTGGCGGACGTAGTCCGAGAGGCCGTCCTCGTAGTGGAAGGTGTTGACGGTCGGGCCGCCGTCGGTGTGCTCGGGCCGCTCGTCGCGGATGGTGATGGACAGCCCCTTGTTGAGGAAGGCCATCTCCTGCATCCGGCGGGCGAGGGTCTCGAACGTGAACGTCGTCGTCTCGAAGATGGAGCCGTCCGGCCAGAACGTGATCTGGGTGCCGGTCTCGTCGGTCGTCTCGCCCTTGACGAGCTCGCCCGTGGGCGCGGTCATCTCGTAGTGCTGGCGCCACACGTGGCCGTGCACGCGGATCTCCACGTCCAGTGCCGTGGACAGCGCGTTGACGACGGAGACGCCGACGCCGTGCAGACCGCCGGAGACGGCGTAGGACTTGCCGTCGAACTTGCCGCCCGCGTGGAGCGTGGTCAGCACGACCTCGACAGCGGGGCGCTTCTCCACGGGGTGGAGGCCGACCGGGATGCCGCGCCCGTTGTCGGCCACCCGCACCCCGCCGTCGGCCAACAGGGTGACCTCGATGGCGTCGGCGTGCCCGGCCAGCGCCTCGTCGACCGAGTTGTCGACCACCTCGTAGACAAGGTGGTGCAGGCCCCGCTCTCCGGTGGAACCGATGTACATTCCGGGGCGCTTGCGAACTGCCTCAAGCCCCTCGAGAACCGTGATTGAACCTGCGTCGTAGGCCAAGTGGGAACACCCTCCTGCTGGGGACGCCTGCCGGCCGTGGCCGGGCGGACGACGGTTGGCCCTCGGCACGGTGATCGAAGGGCCGAGATGCCGCGACACCTGGGGGATCACCGTTCGCCGCACGGGCCGTCCGCCCACCCTCTCCTGGGGGCGTGGTACCGGCTACAGGCGTCTGAAGAACCGTCTCCATGATACCCCGCGCGGTACGACAAAGTGGCATTGGCGGCCCTGTGCCGCATCACAACGAACGTTCAGGGAGGGAGCCGACTCCCTACACGCGGGAGGGGTCTCCCGCAAGTCCCGGCGCGCTTCAGTGGCGTTGGGCCGGACGTCGGGGACGTGCCGCCCGCCCCGGATCGCGCACCCCGCACCACGTACCCCCGGTAGCACACCACCCCCGGGAGGACCGCGTTCACCTGCGGCTATCCACAGCCTGTGGACGGTCCGGGCCTCCCCCTCCGCGGGGCGGGAGGCCCGGAAGGCCGTTCAGCGGCGCCGGAAACCGGGGCCCCGGACCTTGATCGCGACGACCGTCCCGTCGCCCAGCTCCTCGTTGAGGCGGCGCATCAGATCGCGCACCATCGCTCGTGCGTGGGCTGCCATCGTCGGCGAATCGGCCACCACGACCAGTTCGCCCTCCGAATAACTTTCGGGGCGCAGATGCTCGGCATTGAATTCGCCCACGATGTCCGACCAGCGGCCGAAGACGCCCCCGATCGCCACCTGTTCCTGCCACCCGTGCTCGATGAGCCAGGTCCGCACGGCCTCGCCGAACAACTGCGGCTCGTTGCGTGACCGCATCCGGCCACGCCTCCGCGAGCGCTGGGATCCGCGGGGGACGGCGCCGCGGTCGCGCGCCTCGGCCCTGGCCCTCGCGAGAGCCTGGCGCGCGAGGTCGGCCCCGGACGCCACGGGCTCGGCGGGCGACGCGGGGACGGGCGGGGAGGACGGAGCCGGGTCGGGGGGTCGGAGTGCTCCATCCACAGCCTGTGGACGGAGCGCGCCCCCGCCGAGGACCGATGCCCCCGCCCCCGGGCCGGGGCCCGGGGATCCGCCCGGCGTGTCCACAGGCTGTGGACGGTGGTCACTCACCCTCGACGGCCCCCTCGCGCACTCCGAACCGCGCCCCGTCCAGCTCCTCGGGGATGTCCTCGGCGACGGCGGCGGTCACCAGGACCTGCTCGGCGTCGCGCACGCGCTCGGCCAGCCTGCGGCGCCGCTCGCTGTCGAGCTCCGCGAACACGTCGTCCAGGATCAGCACCGGGTCGTCCCCGTCCGCTCTCAGCAGCTCGAACGCGGCGAGCTTGAGGGAGAGGGCGTACGACCAGGACTCGCCCTGGCTCGCGTACCCCTTGGCCGGCATGTCGCCGAGCTGGAGGTGGAGGTCGTCGCGGTGCGGCCCCACCAGGCTGATCCCGCGCTGGAGCTCCTTGTCGCGCGCCTCCGCCATGGCCGCGCGAAGGGCGTCCGCGAGCCGGGGGCGGTCCTCGGGAAGCCCGGCGCCCTCCGGCGCCGCGGAGCTCCGGTAACGGGGGACCGCCGGCCCGCCCGAGTCGGTCAGCCCGGCGTAGGCCGCACCGATCCTCGGTCTCAGCTCCTCCACCAGTGCCAGCCGCGCCGCCAGCAGCTCCGCCCCCGCCTCGGCCAGGTGGTCGTCCCAGACCTCCAACGTGCTCAGGTCGGGCGCCGCGCGCTGCTTGAACATGCGGCTGGAGGCCGACTTGAGCAGCGCGTTGCGCTGCTTGAGCACCCGGTCGTAGTCGGAGCGCACCCCCGCCATGCGGGGCGTGCGGGCCACCAGGAGGTCGTCCAGGAAACGGCGCCGCTCACCGGGGTCGCCCTTGACCAGGGCCAGGTCCTCCGGCGCGAACAGCACCGTGCGCAGGATCCCCAGGACGTCGCGCGGCCGGCCGGCCGCGGCCTGGTTGATCCTGGCGCGGTTGGCCCGGCCGGGGTTGAGCTCCAGGTCCACCACCATGGACCGGTCGTCACGGACGACCTTGGCCCGGACGATGGCGCGGGGCGCGCCCATGCGGACCAGAGGGGTGTCGGAGGAGACCCGGTGGCTCCCCAGGGTGGCCACGTAGCCGATCGCCTCGACGAGGTTGGTCTTGCCCTGGCCGTTGGACCCGACGAACACGCTCACGCCCGGAGCCAGCTCCAGCAGCGCGGACTCGTAGGAGCGGAAGTCGGCCAGTTGCAGGTGGGATACGTACATCCGGCCTTCCTCCTGGGGCTGGAGCGCGGACTTCGGGCGGAGAAGGGTGCGGTGGTCCCGGGGACGGGCACGAAGGCGCGTCCCCGGGGAGGAGCGGTGCGGGAGCCCCGTACCCGGGCGGGCGGCGTACGGCACGGACCGTGCCGGGGCGCGGGCGCCCCGGGCCCGGGGGAGAGGGACGACGGCCTAGGGCTCGTCGTGGTCGTCGGCGGCGCCGGCCTTGGTGACGGCGTGGCCGCCGAACTGGTTGCGCAGCGCGGCGACGACCTTCATCGCGGGGCTGTCGTCCTGGCGGGAGGCGAACCGGGCGAAGAGCGCCGCGGTGATCGCCGGGGCCGGGACGGCGAGGTCCACGGCGGCCTGGACCGTCCAGCGGCCCTCGCCGGAGTCCTGGGCGTAGCCGCGCAGCTCCGCCAGGTCCGGGTCCTGCTCCAGGGCCCGGGAGAGCAGGTCGAGCAGCCACGAGCGCACGACCGTGCCCTCGCGCCAGCTCTCGAACGTGCCGGGCACGTCGTCCACGACGTCGGAGGCGGCCATGAGCTCGTAGCCCTCGGCGAAGGCCTGCATCATGCCGTACTCGATGCCGTTGTGGACCATCTTCACGAAGTGGCCGGCGCCGACGCCGCCGGCGTGCACGAAGCCGCCGCCCTCGTCGGGGGTGAGGGAGTCGAAGACCGGGCGCGCCCGCTCGATGTCGGACGCCGCGCCGCCGACCATGATGCCGTAGCCGTTCTGACGGCCCCAGACCCCTCCGCTGACACCGGCGTCGACGTAGCCGACGCCCCTGGCCGACAGGGCCTCGGCGCGGGTGCGGTCGTCGACGTAGTGGGTGTTGCCGCCCTCGATGACGAGGTCGCCCGCCTCCAGGAGGTCGCCGAGTTCGGCGACGGTGGCGGAGGTGGGCTCCCCCGCGGGGACCATCACCCAGACGGTCCGCGGAGCGGCCAGTCGGCCGACCAGCTCGGCCAGGGTGTCGACGTCGCGCTCCTGCGAGGCGACGTCGTAGCCGATGACCTCATGGCCCTTCTCCCGGAGCCTGGCGGCCATGTTGCCGCCCATCTTGCCGAGACCGATCATGCCGATCTGCATCGTTGTACTCCCCTTCGCCACCTGCGGATGGAAGCCGACCGGCCCGGGGCGGAAGCCGCGGGCCGGGTCCGGCGGACGCCAGTCAATCGAACCTGTCCGGATCAGCCGGGCTGGCGCACCGGCATGATCAGGTAGCGGTACTCGGGGGCCGAGCCCTCCTCCGCCGGCTTCCCGGTGAGGATCGACGGCTTGGTCGAGGTGGTGAAGTTCATGCGGGCGACGTCGGTGCCGATGGCGCCGAGCCCGTCCAGCAGGAAACCGGAGTTGAAGGCGATCTGGATGTCGTCGCCGTCCAGATCGGCCTCCAGGACCTCGACCGCCTGGGCCTCCTCGCCGGTACCGGCCTCCAGGACCAGCTGGCCCTGGGTGAAGGAGAGTCGCAGCGGGGTGTTGCGCTCGGCGACGAGCGAGACGCGCTTGACCGCCTCGACGAACTCGGCGCGCCCCACCTCGGCGACCGAGTTGAACGTGTCCGGCAGGAGTGCCCGGTACTTGGGGAACTCGCCGTCGAGCAGGCGCGTGGTGGTGCGGCGGCCGCCGCCCTCGAAGCCGATCATGCCCTCGCCGGAGTCGCTGCTGGCGAGCGCGATGGAGATCTCGGCGCCGGAGGTCAGCGACTTGGCGGTGTCGTGGAGCGTTTTGGCGGGGACCAGCGCGACCGCGGAGAGGTCGGGGTTCTCGGGCTTCCAGGTCAGCTCGCGCACGGCCAGGCGGTAGCGGTCGGTGGAGGCGAGCGTGATCGTCTCGCCCTCGATCTCGACGCGGACGCCGGTGAGCATCGGCAGGGTGTCGTCGCGCCCGGCGGCCACGGCCACCTGGCTGACGGCGGCGGCGAAGGCGTCGCTGCCGATGGTCCCGCTCACACCGGGCATCTCCGGGAGCGTGGGGTAGTCCTCGACCGGCATGGTGTTCAGCGTGAACTTCGCGCTGCCGCCGGTGACGACGACCTTGGAGCCGTCGGTGGCGACCTGCACAGCCTGGGGAGGGAGGTTGCGGGTGATCTCGGCGAGGAGCTTGCCGGTCACCAGGACCTGGCCGGGCTCCTCGACCTCGACGTCGACCGCCGCCTGGGTGGACACCTCGTAGTCGAAGCCGGACAGGCGCAGCTGCTGCCGGCCCTCGAACTCGCCGGCCTCCAGCAGGATGCCGACCAGGACCGGCACCGAGGGGCGCGTCGGCAGTGTGCGCGCGGTCCAGGCGACTGCCTCGGCCAGGACGTCGCGTTCGACCCGGAACTTCACTTTCCGACTCACTTTCCGCACGACCGGCAGTACCGGTCGAAGCCTCAACGTTGCAGCTCGTGGGGTGTCTGTGGGTCTGCCGGAGTACTCCGTCGACAGGGCTGTGGACAGCGCCTGGGAGCCGGCTCGGATCCCGTAGGGGCCACCGCTCGGATGTGGGCGGCGGAGGACAGGGGCGAGACCACACGTTACCCGGATTCCTCCCCTGCCGCTGACAGCTCGGCACCGGTCTGTCGTCGCTGTCGTCTCGGGGCTTTGTCCACAGATTTTCCGCGAAGCTGTTGTGAAGCCACTCTTGGGTTAATGAAGGTGCGCCGTAGTAGTAGGGCCTGTGGATAGTGTGGATAACCATCATTGTCGCAGGTCAGACTGCGAATTTTTGTCCACAGGTCCTGTGTGTAACCCTGTGCGTAAGTCGGGCCCCTTGTGGACAACCGAGGGCCCCCTCAGGTTGTCCACACCGCGTCCACAGGTTCGTCCACAGGTTTTCCCCAGCTTGTCCACAGTGGGGCGGGGTGTGGACGGGAAGGGCCCGGCTTCGGCGTCCACAGAGAAGGGGTGGGTTACCCACAGCTTCGACGCGGTTGTCCACAGCTTGTCCACAGGGTTGTCCACAGATTTCGGCCCTCTCCTGTGGATAACTTCCGCGAGAATCCGCCAAAGTTTTTTTCCGACACCCTCCACAGACCACCCGAACGCGGACAAAGAGTCTGTGCACAGGTTTTTCCACAGGGCCTGTCCCCGCCATGCGCCGTGAACAGGGGCGGAGCGCCGCCGGACGTCCGCGGGCGCCGGTGTGGGGAGGGCAACAGCGGGGGCGCCGGCCCCGGAACCAGGCGAAACGGAGAGTGTCGCGGACGGACCGCGGCGGCCCCGCGCAGGGGCCGTGAACCCCGACAAGGCGGGGCGTTCGTCCCCACAGGCCTGTGGATAACTCCGGGGGAGGCGGCGGGCGGGGCGTCCGCGGACGACAAGTCGCCATGTCGCCCCGTCGACGGGACGACATGTCCGCAGGAGCCGGGGCGCGGTCCCGTCCGGTCCGTGCGGGAGTGTGAGGGGGAGCCGTCCGCCCCCCCGGGCGCCCGCCGGGGCCGGACGGGGCCGTCCGGGAGCGGGGCAGGGCGCGGTCCCGTGCGGACAGGGGCGGGAACCGTGGAGGGGCCCGCCGACCGGCGGGCCCCTCCACGGTCGGAAGCGGGGTCAGGGCAGCGAGGGCTGGTCCTTGATGCGGCTGGTGAGCTCGTGCACCTGGTTGTAGATCGACCTGCGCTCGGCCATCAGCGCGCGGACCTTGCGGTCGGCGTGCATGACCGTGGTGTGGTCGCGCCCGAACTGCTGACCGATCTTGGGCAGCGACAGATCGGTCAGCTCCCGGCACAGGTACATGGCGATCTGCCTGGCGGTCACCAGGACCCGGGAACGCGACGTCCCGCACAGGTCCTCGACCGTCAGGCCGAAGTACGCGGCCGTCTGGGACATGATCGCCCCGGCCGTGACCTCCGGGACCTCCGTGCTGGGGACCAGGTCGCGCAGCACCTGGCTGGTGAGGTCGAGGTCGACCGACTGCCGGTTGAGGCTCGCGAAGGCGGTCACGCGGATCAGCGCGCCCTCCAGTTCGCGGATGTTGGTGGAGATCTTGCTGGCGATGAACTCCAGGACCTCCGGCGGGGCCGCCAGCCCCTCCTGCGCGGCCTTCTTGCGCAGGATCGCGATCCTCGTCTCCAGCTCGGGCGGCTGGACGTCGGTGAGCAGGCCCCACTCGAACCGGCTGCGCATGCGGTCCTCCAGCGTGGTCAGCTGCTTGGGCGGCCGGTCGCTGGAGATGACGATCTGCTTGTCGGAGTTGTGCAGCGTGTTGAAGGTGTGGAAGAACTCCTCCTGCGTCTGCTCCTTGTTCTCCAGGAACTGGATGTCGTCCACCAGGAGGACGTCGATGTCCCGGTAGCGACGGCGGAACCCGTCCGCCTTGCCGTCCCGGATCGAGTTGATGAACTCGTTGGTGAACTCCTCGGAGCTGACGTAGCGCACACGCGAACCCTCGTAGAGGCGGTGCGTGTAGTGCCCGATGGCGTGCAGCAGGTGCGTCTTGCCCAGGCCGGAGCCGCCGTGGATGAACAGCGGGTTGTACGCCTTGGCGGGCGCCTCGGCCGCCGCGACCGACGCCGCGTGCGCGAAGCGGTTGCTGGAGCCTATGACGAAGGTGTCGAACGTGTACTTGGGGTTCAGTCGCGCGTGCTCGCCGGGGGGCACCTCCGGCGAGCGCCCCGGCGGCGGGGCGGGGGAGGGCGCGGAGGGCCTCGGCGACGCCCGGACGGGCTCGGGCGGGGGCTCGGGGGCGGGGTCCCGGTCCCGGTTCCGGGAGGCCTCGTCCGGCTCCTCCTCGGGCCGTCGGTCCCCGGCCGCGAACTGCTCGGAGCCGGTGGCCGGGCCCCGCGGGGTCTCCCAGCGGTTGGGCTGGTCCCAGCCGGGCCCGCTCCAGCTCTGCTGCTGCCACGACTCCGGTTCCCGTCGGCCCTCCCGGGCGGAGGGCTGCTCCCACAGGGGGGAGGTCGGGGTCTCCTGCGGTGTGGCGAACGTCTGCTGGACCCAGGGCGCCGGGACGTCGCGGGCCGCGTACGCCGACGGGTCCTGGCCGTCCTGGCCGGGGCCCGCGTGCGGGTCCGCCCGGCCGGGTGACCGCTCTGCCGGGGGGACGGGACCGCCGTCCGCGGCGTAGGCGTCCGGGGAAGGGGTGGGACCGAGCAGGTCGGCGTGTCCGGCCTCCCCCGACGGGCCGGAGGTCCACTGCCGTCGGGCCGTCGGCGGCGCGTGGTGGGCGCCCGCTCCCGCGGCGGCGTCCTCCCTGGTGTGTCCGGACGGGGCGCCCCCGCCTCCCGGGAGCCTGTCCTCCTGCGACGGGGCCGGGCGCGCGTGCTGGCCCCTGGCGCCGGCCCGCGACTGCGGGGCCTGGCCGTGGGGGGTGGCGGGGGCCGTCGGCGAGGACGGCCCGGCCGAGGCGACGCCGGGCGTGCCGGGGGAGAAGGTGTGCCCGCGGTCGGCCTCCGCGCCCCGCGTGGCCGAGGGGCCGTAGGAGGCCGACGGCGCGGGGGTGGGGGGCGGGGTCGGCACGGCGGTCGGGTCGACCGTCACCGCGACCCGGATCTCCCGTCCCAGGTGGGCGGAGAGCGCCTTGCTGATGGCGGGGTAGAGGCGCGTCTCCAGCACCTTCTTGGTGAACTCGTTGGGCGCCGCGATCAGCGCGGTGTCCTCGATCAGGCCCAGTGGCCGGGTCTGCGGCAGCCATGCCCTCTGGTGCGCTGGCAGGGAGTCGTTGTCGATCCCGTCCAACACGCTGGACCAGACCATTGCGAGGTTGACCTGTGCGTCAGCCAAGGTGACCTGCCATGGGTGCTGTCCCTTCGGTGCGGATCAGTGCGTTGCGGGTGGAGCAGGAGGGGACGGGGGACGGGGAGCCCGCGGAGTGTCGTCGGTCATGCGCCGCGGGAGCCGGAGGCCTCGGGGAGCGGCTTCCCATTGTCCTCCCCCCGGGGCAGTGCCGGGGCAGGGGAACGCGGCCGGGTGGGCGTTTCGGTGCGGTTTGATCCTGTGGATAACCTCACTGCCCGAGATCGGCCTCGCATGCGGGCGCGGCGGGGTATCCACAGATCCAGGGCGTTGTCCACAAGTTGTCCACAGGTTTATCCACAGGATGGCAGATCTCTGTGCACAGTGCGGAGTTGTCCACAATTCGCAGGTCAGTGCGTGTGTAGGCGGGATGGTCCATGGGCCGGGGGTGGGGCGGGGCGGTGGCGTCAGAAGTTATCCACAGGCTGAGGTTATCCACAGAAGTGGGCGGACGTGGAAGTCGCACGGACCTGTGGACAACAAGTTGTCCACAGGCTGGTGGGTCCCGGTGCCGGAGGGGCCCGGGGCCCGGGCGGCCCCGGAGGCCGGGCCGGCGCCGCCGCGGACGGGTCTGATTTGACCGCGACCACACCAGGTCGTATCTTCTTTATGCTTATGCCGACCATCCTGCCTGCGCACGTGTCGTCACGGTTGCGCGGCTGCGGTTCATGCACCCTGGGACCCCGCATATCCTGGGGGTCCGTCGTAGTACTTTCCTGACACGCCCCTGGAGCCAGTAGTGAGCAAGCGTACGTACCAGCCGAACAACCGGCGTCGCGCGAAGGTCCACGGCTTCCGGCTGCGCATGCGTACGCGCGCCGGTCGCGCCATCATCGCCTCGCGGCGCCGCAAGGGGCGCGCGGCGCTGACCGTGAGCCACTAGGCCACGCTCAGCCCCAAGTTCTCAGGGACCGGTCCGGCCTTCTCGCCGGCCGGTCCCTTTTTCGTGGGGAGAAGTCCCGACACCGGAGGAGCGCGGATGCTGTCGCCGAGGAACCGGATGCGCCACAGTGCCGAGTTCGCCTCCGTCATGCGCTCCGGCAGGCGCTCGTCGCGCGACGCCGTGGGCGTCGTCTACCTCGCACCCACGCCCGGAACCGCCGACCCGGCGGTTCCCGCGGACCCGCCGCGCGTCGGCTTCGTCGTCAGCAAGGCGGTCGGGGGAGCGGTGGTGCGCAAGCGCGTCCAGCGCCGGCTGCGCCATGCCATGCGGCCCCTCTTGGCTGTTCTGCCAAACGGTAGCCTGCTGGTAGTGCGTGCCAAGCCCGCCGCCGCCTCCCTGCGGCAGGAGGACCTGGCCGCGCAACTCGACAGCGCGATCGCCGCGGTGGTGCGCCCCCGCGGATCGTCGTCGCGTCGCCGGCGCGGTCGCGGGGGAACCCGGCCGCCCGAGGCGGATCAGGCGAAGAGCGAAACAGCGGGGAACCGCCGCCCGGACGAGGGCGGAGAACGGTGGGCGAGCCGATGACCGAGCACAGACCGACGGCGTTCGCGCGTGTGCTGATCCTGCCCATCCGGGGCTACCAACGCTTCATCAGCCCGCTCTTCCCCCCGGTCTGCCGTTTCTACCCTTCGTGCAGCACGTACGCCGTCCAGGCGCTGCGGGTGCACGGAGCCCTCTACGGGTCGTGGTTGGCGATCAGGCGTATCGGCCGTTGCCACCCCTTCAACCCGGGGGGTCTTGATCCGGTTCCGCCGCCCAGGGGGCGCCGGAACGAGGAGTCCGAGGAGTCTACGGGCGAGGCCGGTCACGCCGGAACCGCTTCCGGGGACCAGTAGCTGAACCGAAGCAAATAGGAGTTGGCCGGTGCTGGACTGGCTTTACAACATCGTCGGCTGGATCTTGGTCCAGATCCACGCGGGTCTGACCTTCGTCGGCCTCGACACAGACAGCGGTTGGGCCTGGGGCCTGTCCATCGTGCTGCTCACCGTGCTCATGCGGCTCCTGCTCGTCCCGCTGTTCGTCAAGCAGATGAACACGCAGCGGAAGATGCAGGACATCCAGCCGAAGATCATGAAGCTGCGGGAGCGCTACAAGCACGACCAGCAGCGGCTCCAGCAGGAGTCCATGAAGCTGTACCAGGAGAGCGGCACCAACCCGATCATGGGTTGCCTCCCGCTCCTCCTGCAGATGCCGGTCTTCTTCGCGCTCTTCAGCGTCCTGCGGAGCGTCGCCGAGGGCAACGCCCAGTACAACTTCACGCCGGAGCTGGTGGAGAGCGCGCGCCAGGCGCTGATCTTCGCGGCCCCGGTCGCCGCGCAGTTCAACAGCTCCCCCGAGGAGCTGACGGCGCTCGGCGCCACCGACCCGATCATGGCCAAGGTCATCATCGCGATCGCCTGTGTGGTCATGGGGACCACGACCTTCCTCACGATGCGTCAGAGCATGAAGCGCAGCATCTCGCAGATGCCTGACAACCCCATGATGCAGACCCAGAAGATCATGATGTACATGGCGCCCCTCTTCGGGCTCTTCGGTCTGGCGATGCCCGTGGGCGTGCTCGTCTACTGGGTCACCTCCAACGTCTGGACGATGGTCCAGCAGCACTTCCTCTACCGGAACCAGCCCGTTCCCGGTCAGGCCGACGACAAGGCCAAGGGCGGCGCCTCCCCGAGCGGTTCCGCCAAGGGCATGCTGGGTCGAAAGAAGGCTGCCGAATCCGCTCCTGAGCCGAAGGAACAGCCTAAGATCGAACGCAAGCAGCCGAAGAAGCAGCCGCGCTCCAAGCGCTCCGGTGGCGGTTCCCAGTAGGGGCCTCCCGGCTTCGCGTCGGTTGCGGGGACTTTCGAGTGCGCAGGCGACAATGCCCCTGAGGCGTACGACGGCCAGGGCGTGATGGATGAGGAGACGGGATCGCTGTGGGCAGTAGCGAGGAAGAGAACGGTGGAGTAGCGGTGGCTGAGGCGCCTGAGGCCGGAGTCGACGTCGAGGCCCTGGAGAACGAGGGCGACATCGCCGCGGACTACATCGAGGGACTCCTCGACATCGGGGACTTCGACGGCGACATCGACATGGACGTCGAGGGCGACCGTGCGATGGTCTCCGTCGTGGGGGCCACCCTCGACGAGCTGATCGGTGAGGACGGCGAGGTGCTGGAGGCCCTCCAGGAGCTGACCCGTCTGGCCGTCCACCGGGCGACGGGCGAGCGCAGCCGGCTGATGCTGGACATCGGCGGCTACCGCGAGGGCCGCCGCAAGGTGCTCTTCCAGATCGGGACCGAGGCCGCCGACAAGGTCAAGGAGTCCGGCGAGATCCACCCGCTGGAGCCGATGACCCCGTTCGAGCGCAAGGTCGTCCACGACGCGGTGGCCGCCGCGGGCCTGCGCAGCGAGTCGGAGGGCGAGGAGCCCAACCGCTACGTCGTGGTGCATCCCGCCTCGTAGGACGATCATCCCCAGGGGGTGTCGGTGTTTCACGTGAAACACCGACACCCCTTCTCTGTGTCCGCCTCCTGTGCCCGCCTCCCGTGTGCGGCGGGCGGACGCCCCGGGAGAGGCCGCTCCGGGACGGAGCGCCTGCCGTGAGAGGTCTCCGGCCGCCTTGTGCGGCACCGGGCCGCCGGGGCTGCCGGGAGGACCCCGGTCGGGCGAGCGGGTATGTCGACACATCGACGGACCGGGGTCGGCATGTCGCCGTGTCGATGTTTCACGTGAAACGCTGCGGGACAGAGAGCGGGGTGGGGGAGCGTTTCACGTGAAACACTCCCCAGGGAGGCTTTCGGAGAGTGAGGGCACACTGCGGACACGCCCTCGGGAAGGGCGTCACGTGAAACCCTGGTGCCGCCCGCACGTAGGATCATGAAGGATCTTTTCTCACGCGCGCGGAACCGTGATCCGCAGCGCGCATCCCCCTCTCCGACCGATGCCGCGCCGCGCGCGGAGTCCCGGGTGCGGCGGACCGAGCATGGAAGTGACGATGGACGAGTTCCGACAGGTGGTGACCGATGACCTCGGATGTTGAGGAGCCCGGCGCCGCGCCACCCGCCCCACCAGCACAGGCGGAGGCGGTCTTCGGTGACTCCCTGCCGAAGGCGCGGCGCTACGCCGAACTACTCGCCGACGACGGGGTGCGTCGCGGTCTGATCGGCCCGCGGGAGGTGCCCCGCCTCTGGGAACGCCACCTCATCAACTGCGCCGTCGTGGAGGAGCTGATCCCCGAGGGCGCCGAGGTCGTGGACATCGGCTCGGGCGCCGGCCTTCCGGGGCTGGTACTCGGAATGATGCGCCCCGACATCCGCATGGTCCTCCTGGAGCCGCTGCTGCGCCGGACGGTCTTCCTCGACGAGGCGGTCGAGATCCTGGAGCTGTCCAACGTGGTGGTGCGCCGGGGGCGGGCGGAAGAGGCCCACGGGCAGCTGCTGACCGACTTCGTGACGGCCCGTGCCGTCGCGCCCCTGCCCCGGCTCGCCGGCTGGGCCCTGCCGCTCCTGCGCAAGGGCGGCAGCCTGCTGGCCCTGAAGGGGGAGCAGGCGGAGGCCGAGCTGGCCGCCGGCCGCGAAGACGTTTCCCAAATGCGGCCGAGCGTTAGCGATGTGATCAGGGTGGGGCGGGGTAAAGTCGATCCCGCTACCACGGTCGTTCGCGTCACGGTGACATCCGACGGTGGTCCGCCCGCGTCAGCAGGTTCCCAGAAGGCGCGGGGCGGCAAGAAGAAGCGCGGACGGAAGAGGTGAACTCATTCGTGCCCCAGAATCCAGCCGACAACGCCGATGTTTCACGTGAAACATCCCCGGGCGCCTATGGAGACCTGCTCGGTGATTCACGTGAAACACCGGCCGGATCCAACTACGGCGTCCCCGACACCCCCCTCGCCCGAGCGGCCCACGCGGCCATGGCGGTTCGCGGGCACGACGAGGTCTGGCCCCGCCCGGCGGCCTGCCGGGTGATCGGCGTCGCCAACCAGAAGGGCGGCGTCGGCAAGACGACCACGACGGTGAACATCGCCGCGGCCCTGGCGATGCACGGGCAGCGGGTCCTCGTGGTCGACCTCGACCCCCAGGGCAACGCCTCCACGGCCCTCGGCATGGAGCGCGACACGCAGACCCGCTCCATCTACCACTGCCTGGTCGAGGACGAGGAGATCCGCAAACTGGCCCAGCCGGTCCCGGACATCCCGAACCTGTGGTGCGCCCCGGCCACCATCGACCTGGCGGGAGCGGAGATCGAACTGGTCTCCCTCGTCGCGCGCGAGGCCCGGCTCAAGCGTGCCTTCGCCGCGTACGACACGTCGGACCTGGACTACATCCTCATCGACTGCCCCCCGTCGCTCGGCCTCCTCACGGTCAACGCGATGGTGGCGTGCGACGAGGTGATGATCCCGATCCAGTGCGAGTACTACGCCCTGGAGGGTCTGGGGCAGCTGCTCCGCAACGTGGAGCTCGTCCAGTCCCACCTCAACCCGGGGCTGGCGGTCAGCACCATCCTGCTGACGATGTACGACGGCCGGACCCGTCTCTCGCAGCAGGTCGCCGACGAGGTGCGCTCGCACTTCAAGGAGACCGTCCTGGACACCCTGATCCCCAGGAGCGTGCGCGTGTCCGAGGCGCCGAGCTACGGCCAGTCGGTGATGACCTACGACCCGGCGTCGACCGGGGCGGTGGCCTACCTGGAGGCGGCTCGCGAGATCGCCCACCGGGCGCGGGCGATCGCCGGCTGACGCCGGATGTTTCACGTGAAACACGGTCTCCGCCCGACCGGTGGGGCCGGGCGGAAAGTTCACAAGGAGTGTGGAGGGAGTTGCCGGTGAGCCAGCAGCGGCGCGGTCTGGGCAAGGGACTGGGGGCGCTGATCCCGCAGGGGCCGCCCGCCCCCGCCCCGGCGGAGAGAGAGCGGGAGACGGCACCGCCGCCCGCGCCGGAGCCGGTGGAGGTGCGTGACACGACAGCGGTGCCCGGCCCGGCCGAGATGCCGGACGGCACGTACCTGGAGGAGGTCAAGCTCTCCGACGTACGGCCCAACCCCCGTCAGCCCCGGAAGTACTTCGACGACGAGGCGCTGGAGGAGCTGCGGGAGTCGATCGTCGAGGTCGGCCTGCTCCAGCCGGTGGTCGTGCGCAAGCTGCCGGTCGGAGCGGAGGTCGGCTTCGAGCTCATCATGGGGGAACGGCGGTTCCGGGCGAGCAAGCTCGCGGGGCTGGAGCGCATCCCGGCGATCGTACGCAGGACGGACGACGACGAACTGCTCCGGGAGGCTCTCCTGGAGAACCTCCACCGGCAGCAGCTCAACCCCCTGGAGGAGGCGGCCGCGTACCAGCAGATGCTGGACGACTTCGGCACCACCCAGGCGGAGCTGGCCCACCAGGTCGGCAAGTCGCGCTCGCACATCACCAACACCCTGCGCCTGCTGAACCTCCCCGGCAAGGTGCAGACGCGTGTGGCCGCCGGGGTGCTCAGCGCCGGACACGCGCGGGCGCTGCTGGGGCTGGAGGACCCCGAGCTCCAGGACCGGCTCGCGGCCCGCGTCGTCCAGGAGGGGATCTCGGTCCGCTCCCTGGAGGAGATGGTCTCGCTCCGAGAGGCGCCGGACGACGACCGGCCCCGGAGGGCCGCGGAGCGGATCGCCACCCCGCCCCAGGTGGACGAGTGGGCCACGCGCCTCTCCGACCGCTTCGACACCACGGTCAAGGTCCAGATGGGCCGCAAGAAGGGCAAGATCGTGGTGGAGTTCGCGACACCGGAGGATCTGGCCCGCATCATCGAGCAGATGGACGCGCAGAACTCCTGAGCGTCCCCGGGATGGTGGTCGAAGGCGGTGTTTCACGTGAAACACCGCCTTCGCGCCGCCCGGACTCCGGGGGCGACGGTGCGTGTTTCACGTGAAACACGCACCGCGGGCGCGAAGCCGCCGGAGGTCGTCGTGGCGGCCCCGGGAGGGGTGCTCCCCCGGCCCGGGGACCAGGACGTGGGGGGGGGGCCCCCGGGGGGGGGGGGGGGGGGGCGCCCCCCCGGGGGGGGGGCCCCCCCCCGGAGCGGGAGAGGGCGAGGGCCGGCTCGACCACCCGCGGGGGCGGGGGGGCG
>NZ_JBEXSY010000059.1:0-40003 GCF_040613895.1 Nocardiopsis sp. NPDC006198
GGGGCGGGGGCGGGCGGGGGACCGCCCCCCCTGGGGGGGGTGATGGCGCGGCGGCGGCCGGTGCGGCGGCCGGGCCCGGGGCGCCCTCATTGGTCTCGGCGCCCGCCCGGCCCCCCGCGGGCCGCGCCGGCGGGCGGCGGGCGCGGCCGTCCGCGTGTGCGGGCCCGGTCGGGCCGGCCCCGGACCGGCCCTCAGCGGTGGGGTTCGGCCCGCTCCGCGGCGATGGCGCCGTGGGCGGTGCGGGCGCGGGCCGGGAAGAAGGGTTCGGCCGCGGACGCGGCCCCCGGCCGGGCCCCGGGACGCCTCCCGCAGGGGGTTCGCCGCCCGGGCCGCCCCGGCGGTACCGTGGCGCGGACCGCGGCCGGGGGCCGCGGCGCGAGGAGAGGGAGGACATGGTGGACGACACCGACCTGCGGCACCTGAGGCGTGCGGTCGAACTGGCCGCGGAGGCGCTGGCCGCGGGGGACGAGCCGTTCGGATCACTGCTGGTCGCGGCAGACGGGACCGTGCTGTTCGAGGACCACAACCACGTCGCGGGCGGCGACGGCACCCAGCACCCGGAGTTCGCGATCGCCCGGTGGTCGACGACCCGCATGACCCCGGCCGAGCGCGCGGCGGCGACCGTGTACACCTCCGGGGAGCACTGCGCCATGTGCTCGGCGGCGCACGGCTGGGCGGGCCTCGGCCGCATCGTGTACGCGAGTTCCACGGCGCAGCTGGTCTCCTGGCTGGAGGGGTGGGGCGTGCCCCCGGGACCCGTGCGCGCGCTGTCCGTCAACGACGTCGTGCCCGGGGTCGAGGTGGAGGGCCCCGTGGAGGCGCTCGCCGAGGAGGTGCGCGCGCTCCAGGCGCACTTCCACGACCGGGACTGACCACCGGGGGCCGGACGTGACGAGGCCCGCCGTGGGGCGATCCGCGGCGGGCCTCGTCGCTCCCGGGAGCGCGCCTGCCCCGGGAGGTGGATGGATCATCTGGGGGTGTCGTCGTCCCCGTCGGTGGGCTCGAACCTGCCCTGGATGACGCGTCCGCGGTCGGACGCGGGGGCGTCCCCCGCCGTGTCGGCCCCGGGGCGGCGGCCGAAGGGGGCGGCTCCGGGGCCTCCCCCGAAGGGGTCGCCCGCGCGTCCGCCCTGTCCGGGGACGCCGACGCCCTGCACGACGAACTCCTGGTTCACGCGGTCCTGCATCTTCCTCATCCGCCGCTGCGCCCATCCGGCGAACGCCCAGCGCAGCGCCGGCCGGGTGAACGGCAGGGCGAGCAGGAGTCCGAGCGCGGCGGTGATGAAGCCGGGGATGACGAGCAGGACGCCCCCCGCCATCAGCATGAGCGGGTCGAGCAGGCCGCCGCGCGGCGGCTCACCGGAGCGCATGGCCCTGTCGGCGTCCCGGAAGGCCTTGGTCCCGGCCCGGCGCAGCACGGCCACGCCCAGGACCATCAGCGAGACCAGTGCCGCCAGTGTCCAGGGGACACCGATCCAGCCGCCCACCACGATCATCAGCCACACTTCGAGGAAGGGCAGCGCCATGAGCGCCAGCACTGTCAGCAGCGGCATGCGGAACCATCCTCAGGGTCGTCGGCCAACGGGTCCTCCCTTACAGGGGTGAACGCGCCCGGGGCCCTGATGGTTCCCCGACCGGGCCCGCTCATCCGCGGGCGAACGCGCCGGACGCCCCGGCGGGGCGCCCGGCGCGGGTTCCGTGGCGTCCTCAGGCCCGGCGGCGGCCGATCACGAGGGCGGCGGCGACCGCGGCCAGGCCGAGGGCGCTCAGGACCGCCTCGGGGGCGGCGCCGAGCCGGGTGGCCACCGTGGTGCCGTCCATGGCGTCGAGCTCGGCCACGTGGATGTCGGGCTCGCCCTCGGGGGACCGGTAGACGACGCTGCCGTCGGGGTCCACCACGGCGCTGACGCCGCTGGTGGAGACGACCACCGCCGGGCGGCCGTGCTCGACCGCGCGCAGCTGGGTGATGGCGAGCTGCTGGTCGGACTGGCCGGTGAAGTTGTAGTTGGCGTTGTTGGTGGGGATGACGATGACCTGCCCGCCCGCGGCCACGGACTCGCGCACCGGCGGGTCGAAGGCGACGTCGAAGCAGATGCCGACCGCCAGCGTGGTGCCGGCCACGTCCAGGGCCCCGGGTTCGGTGCCCGGGACGGCGTCGGAGCTGACCTGCTGCAGGCGGTCGACGAACCGCGTGAAGAAGTCGCGGTAGGGGACGTACTCGCCGAACGGCACCAGGTAGCGCTTGTCGTACAGCTCGCCCGGCCCGGTCTCCGGGTCCCAGACGACACTGCTGACGTAGCGGGTGCCGTCGTCGTTGAAGCGGCTCATGCCCCACAGCAGGGGGACGCCCGCGTCGGCCGCGGCGGCGTCGATGACCTCGCGGGCGACCGGGTCGCGGAAGGGGTCGATGTCGGTGGCGTTTTCGGGCAGCAGCACCATGTCCGGGCTCGGGTACTCCCCCTCTCGGACGGCGGCGGCGAGCTCGTGGACGCCGTCGGCGTGGTTGTTGAGCACCTGCATGCGCTCGCCGAGGATGGACATCTGGCCGACGTTGGGCACGTTGCCCTGGACCATGCCGACGGTGACGGTGTCGTCGACGGCGGGGCGGCCGATCGCGGGGGCCAGGGAGCCCCCGGCGACGATGACGGCGCAGGCGGCCAGTCCTGCGGCCGCGCCGATCCACCCGGTGCGGGCCGGCGGGGCCGGTGGGGCCGGTGGGGCGTCCGGCGCCGTTCCCCGTGCGCCGGGGAGGGCGTGGGCCGCGCGCAGCACGCTCCACAGCAGCAGCCCGCCGGTGAGGGCGACGGCGAAGGAGACGAGCGCGGAGGAGCCCAGTGCGGCGTAGCCGACGAAGGGCGTGTCGGGCTGGGCGAAGGCGAGCTTGCCCCAGGGGAAGCCGCCCAGGGGCCAGCGGGCGCGCACGGCCTCCTGGGCCACCCACAGCGCCGCGGTCCAGAGCGGCCAGCCGGGCAGGCGCATGACGAGCGCCACACCCATGGCCATGGGGAGGAAGTAGACGGTCTCGGCGCTGGCGATGGCCAGCCACACGTCCACGCCGAAGATGTCCTGCCAGTGCACCAGCGGCACCATGAGGGTGCCTCCGGCGAGGGCGCCGATCCAGGCGGCGCGGCGCATGCGGGTCCCGGCGACGGCGAAGGCGAGCAGGGCCGCGCTGAGGGGTCCCAGCCACCACAGGCCGAAGGGCGGCAGGGCGAGGAGCTGTGCGAGGCCGGAGCCGACCGCGGCGAGTACGCGCCACAGCAGGTCGAGGCGTCCCCAGCGGTGTCCCGGCATCAGCGCGGAGGCGAGGGAGCGTCCCGGGTTCGCCGTCCGCTCCCGCCCCTCCGGTCCCGGCGAGGGTCTGTCGGAGCCGGGGGCGTCGCCCTGCTCGATGTGCTCGGCAACCACGTGGGGTGCTCGCTTTCCGCTGGCGGGTGAAGTGCTGGCGGTCAGCATATTGGGGGGACGCGGAAAAGGCCCGAGCCACCCTTCGGACCGGCTCCGTCCCGTCGGCGGCGAGCTCGGAAGACCGTTGTCTACTGGATGTCCGGGCCTTTTCCGGGTCCAACCCCCCGCCCGGTCGTGGTACTCCGCCCCTCACCCGATCCCAACTGCACCTGGCGCGTGATGCAGCGTCCGATCGGACGAGCGGGGGCCGCACAACCGGTCCGTCCAGTGCTGGACTGGTCGTTAGGTTACCCAGACTCCCCAACCGGATGCCTCAACCCGGCTGCCGTGTCGTGACCGCCGCTTCGAGCGTCTGGAGGGGAGATAGCGATGAACCGTCGGACAGGCTAACGCACCTGGGGCCGCCACGCCAGCTGGACCGGTGCCGTTTGTGTCTGACCGCAATCGGATCGACATCAGGCCAAGCCTGGACTTTTCGATCACGATCGTGTCTGATGTGATCAGTAAATCGGCCCGTTTCGATCAACTTCGGAAACACCGGGTCGGGTGACGCGGACCTTCGGCCACGAGATCCCCGTCACCCCCACCTCGAGCCCAGCGCGGGAGCTGAAACCATGGCGGAGATCGTCCTTGAGGGCGTTGACAAGATCTACGGCGGCGACGTCAAGGCCGTCGACGACCTGAACCTGAAGATCGAGGACGGCGAGTTCATGGTGCTCGTCGGCCCGTCCGGCTGCGGCAAGTCCACCGCGCTGCGCATGATCGCCGGCCTGGAGGAGATCTCCGCCGGCACGCTGGTCATCGGCGACGAGATCGTCAACGACCGCCCGCCGAAGGACCGCGACATCGCGATGGTCTTCCAGAACTACGCGCTCTACCCCCACATGAGCGTCGAGCAGAACCTGGCCTTCGGCCTGAAGCTGCGCAAGGTCGCCAAGCCCGAGATCGCCCGCCGCGTGCAGGAGGCGGCCGAGATGCTGGGCCTGGAGCCCTACCTCAAGCGCAAGCCGGGCGCGCTCTCCGGCGGTCAGCGCCAGCGCGTGGCCATGGGCCGCGCGATCGTGCGCGAGCCGCGCGCGTTCCTCATGGACGAGCCGCTGTCCAACCTGGACGCCAAGCTGCGCGTGCAGATGCGCGCCTCCCTCAACCAGCTCCACGAGCGCCTGGGCGTCACGACGGTCTACGTCACCCACGACCAGATCGAGGCCATGACCCTCGGCGACCGGGTCGCGGTGCTGCGCGACGGCCGGCTCCAGCAGGTCGACACCCCCAAGCGCCTGTTCGACTCCCCCGTCAACCTGTTCGTGGCCGGTTTCATCGGCTCGCCCGCGATGAACTTCGTCGACGCCGAGCTGACCGCCGACGGCAGCGGGGCGACCCTCAAGTTCGCCGAGCACAAGCTGCCCGTCCCCGCGGCCGTCCTGGACGCCCGTCCGAAGCTGCGCGACTACCTGGGCCGCTCGGTCATCCTGGGCATCCGCCCCTCGGACTTCAACGACGCCGAGTTCGACGGCAACGGCGACCCCCGCATCGAGGTGACCGCGGGCGTCACCGAGGAGCTGGGCACCGAGATCAACATCATCTTCGGCGTCGACGCCCCGCCGGTGCGCCACGAGGACGCCACCGCGCTGGCCAGGGACGCCGCGGGCGACGACGAGGAGAGCGCCGAGGCCGCGCTGCCCCTGGGCGGCGACCGCTCGCTCTTCACCGCCCGGGTGAGCCCCCGCAGCCAGGTGCGTCCCGGCAGCAAGGTCAGCCTGTCGGTGGACGTGAGCCAGCTGCACTTCTTCGACCAGGAGAGCGGTCTGGCCATCGGCCACCCCGACAACGCCTGAGCGGTCCCTCCGGCTCCGTGAGCCGTGGGTTCGGAGGGGGCGGGACCGGGGCCCCGAAGCCGCGGTCCCGCCCCTCCGGCCGGTCCGCCGCCCTCCGGGGCCCAGGGGCGGTTCCCCGCGCGACGCGGGGAGCCGCCCCGCCCCTGTCCACCGGGGCGGCGGGCGGGACTCAGTTCGCCACCGCGATCGCGAGGTTGAGGGCGGCGGCGAAGAGCACCCACAGCAGGTACGGCACGAGCAGCAGCGCCGCGGCGGTGCTGTGCCGGCGGCCCAGGGCGATCGCGGCGGCCACCGCCACGGCCAGGGCGGTGATGTCGGCGAGCGCCGCTGTGTACAGGCCCGCGCCGAAGAACAGCGGGGTCCACGCCGCGTTGAGCACGAGCTGGAGGGCGTAGACGGCGAAGAAGGCCGTAGCCCCCGCCGTCCCGGAGGCCCTCCACACCAGCCATCCGGCCAGCGCGATCACCACGTACAGCGCGGTCCAGACGGGGCCGAACAGCCAGGCGGGCGGCGCCCAGGCCGGCAGCTCCAGTCCCGCGTAGACCGCGCCCGACCCGCTCGCCGCCACCCCGCCCACGGCCGCCACCGCTGCGACGGCCGCGGCGAACCCCGCCGCCGCCAGGACGGACCGACCGAGCGGCGCCCCGCGCCGCTCCACCGTCTCCCCCATGCTCTCCTCCCGGTCCCGGGCGGTGTGCCCGTGGAGTCCGCGGGACGTGGCGTCCCGCGTCCGGGGTCCTACCCGTTCGGACCCGCTCCGCCCACAAGGGACGCGAGCCCTCACACTTCCCCAAACGGTGCATAAACCTGACCAGTCGGACATACTCATGTTCCTGTGGGTGAGGTAGCTGTTGCTTGACCGCCGACTCGGCCCACCTGAACCATGTGATGGTGCCCAACCGAGCCCCCGGAGCAGCCCTCGCCCCCGGCCCCGTCGTCGACACCCTGCACGGCCGCCGGGTGGCCGACCCCCACCGCTGGCTCGAGACCCCCGACTCCCCCGAGACCGCCCGCTGGCTCGACGAGCGCCGCCGCGAGTACGAGCGCGAGGCCGCCGCCTGGCCCCTGCGCGAGCACCTGGCCGAGCGGATCCGCTCCCTCGTGGCCACCGACCTGTGGAGCGTCCCCGCGCACCGGCCCGGCAGGGCCTTCGCCACCGTGCGCCCCGCCGGGAGCGAACACCCCCGCCTCGTCGTGCTGGAGGGGTCGGCGCCCCCGCGCACCGTCTACGACCCCGCGGCCGAGGACCCCACCGGACGCACCACCCTGGACGCCTGGGAACCCGGCCCCGGCGGCGACATGGTCGCCGTGCAGACCTCCCGCGGCGGCGTCGAGCGCGGGATCCTGCGGGTGCTCTCCACCGCCACCGGCGACCCGTGCGGACCGCAGGTGCCGGGGGTGCGCTACTCCCACGTCGCGTGGGCCCCCGAGGGCGAACCCTCGTTCTTCTACGTGCGCCGCGACGGCGAGCGGGGGGTGCGCGGCGTCTGGCTGCGCCGCGTCCGCGACGGCGCGGAGACGCTCGTCCACGCCTGCACCGCCCCCGGCACCGTGCCCGGGGTCCGCGTCCTGGGCGGACGGTGGCTGCTGGTCACCGAGAGCCACGGCACCGGGCACCGCACCGACCTGTGGCTCGCCGACCTGTCCGGCGGCCGGACGGCGCGGCCCGCGCCGAGACCCGTCCAGGTGGGCGAGGAGGGCGAGACCGAGGCCCGGCTGGGCCCGGACGGCCTCCTGTACCTGCGCACCACCCTGGGAGCGCCCTGGAGGCGCATCTGCGCGGTCTCCCCGGAAGAACCCGGGGTGGAGCACTGGACCGAGGTGGTGGCGCAGGAGAGCGGCGCCACCCTGGACGCGTTCGCGGTCCTGGCCCGCTCCCCCGGCGAAGGGGCCGGCGCCCCGGCGCTGTTCGTGTCGCGCACCCGCCTGGGGATCAGCGAGGCCTCCGTCCACGACGCCCGCACCGGCGCGCTCCTGCACCCCGTGGACCTGCCGGGCGAGGGCATGGTCTCCACCCCCGAGACCGCCCCCGACGGATCGGTGTACCTGGCGTACGCGGACGTGGCCGCCCAGCAGCGGATCCTGCGCCTGCCGCCCGGGGAGCGGCGGCCCGGCCCCTGGCCCCCGGGCGCCCCGGACGCCCCGCCCTCCCCCGCCGTGGAGCGCACCGTGCTGTGGTGCGGCTCCGAGGACGGCACGAGGGTCCCCGTCACGGTGTTCGGCGCGGCGGGCGCCGGTGCGCCGGATCCCTCCGGTCCCGCCCCGACCATCCTGCACGCCTACGGGGGCTTCGGCCGCCCGCGCCAGTTCGGGTTCAGCGCCACGGTGCTGGCCTGGCTGCTCGCCGGGGGGCGGTACGCCGTCGCCCACGTGCGCGGGGGCGGCGACGCCGGCCGCGCGTGGCACCTGGCCGGGTCCGGCCGCGCCAAACCCCGCGCCGTCGAGGACCTGGTGGCCTCCGCCGACGCCCTGGTCGCGGCGGGGCTGTGCACGCGGGACCGGCTGTGCCTGTCCGGCGGATCGGCGGGCGGTCTGCTCGTCCTGGCCGCGGCGACCGCCCGTCCCGACCTGTGCGGGGCCGTGATCGCCTCGGCTCCGCTCGCGGACATGGCCCGGTTCGAGCGGATGGGCCTGGGCCGGATGTGGACGCGGGAGTTCGGCACCGCCGCCGACCCGGACGACTTCGCCGCCCTGATGTCCTACTCCCCCTACCACCGGGCCCTGGAGGCCGCCGCGCGCACGCCGCGGCCGGACTTCCCGGACGTCCTGCTCACCGGCTTCCACGGAGACACCCGCACCGACGCCGCCCACCCGCGCAAGATGTGCGCGGCGCTCCTGGCGGCCGCGCGGGCCGGGGGGCGCCCACCGGTCCTGCTCCGGTACGAACGCGACGTCGGGCACGGCCCGCGCGCGGTCGGCCGGGCGGTGGGACTGGCCGCCGACGCGCACGCGTTCGCGGCCCACCGAACGGGGCTGTCCCCGCGCTGACGCGCGCGGGCGGCCCTGGACAGAGGAAACAGCACGAGAAGCACACAGAAAGCGAGGTGCGGTGCGTATGGACCCCATCGAGGTCGAGATCGAGGACCTGGCCGACGTGACGTCGCGCGACATCACCGCGGGCGGCGACAGCGACGGTACCGACTCCAGTTCCGACTTCATCTGATCTCGGGACCGGGGCGCCGCCCGGCCCGGGCGACCGGGCCGGGCGGCGCCCCCTCCCCCTTGTACGGAAAGGACGACCCGTGACCGACCCCGGCCACCTGTTCACCCGGACGCTGTGCGACATCGTGGGGCGGGAGGCCCTCACCACACGCCTGTCGGAGGAGTTCGTCTTCGCCGACCTGGGGGCGGAGGCGGTGCGCTCGCTGCTGACCTTCGACGACCTCAACGGGCTGCTGGCCGCGTGCTCGCCGGAACCGCCGAGACTGCGCCTGCACCGCGACGGGTCGCCCGTCCCGGTCGACCGCTACACCGAGACGGCGACCGCCTCGCGGACCGAGCGCCGGGTGGTGCGCCCCGAGGCGCTCTACCGGGAACTGCGCGCGGGGGCGAGCCTGGTCCTGGACGGGGTCGACAGGATGCACCCGCCCGTGGGGGCGGCGGCCGACGACCTGATGCGGCTCGTGCGCGAGCGCGCGCAGGCCAACCTGTACCTGATCTGGGGCGAGTCGCGCGGCTTCGACACCCACTGGGACGACCACGACACCGTGATCGTGCAGGTGGAGGGCACCAAGCACTGGCAGGTGCACGGCCCCGGTTCGCGCCCCTTCCCGATGAAGAACGACCTGGAGCACGACCACGAGCCCCCCCGCGACGCCGACGGCGGGCTGCACCTGGTGTGGGAGGGGGTCCTGCGCCCCGGCCAGGTGATCCACGTGCCGCGCGGCTGGTGGCACACCGTGACCGGGACGGGCGACGTGAGCATGCACCTGACCTTCGGGTTCACCCGCGCGACCGGGGTGGACTGGGCGGACGCCCTGGTGCGGCGGCTGTTCGCCGAGGAGGGGTTCCGGCGGGACCTGCCCCGCTTCTGCGACCCCGACGTGCGGCGCAAGCACCAGCACGAGCTGGCGGCGCGGCTGGTGGAGCTGGCCGAGGAGTGGGGCGTGGACGACTTCCTGGCCGAGCGGGACGCCCGGTTCCCGCGCCGGACGTCGTTCTCGCTCCCGTGGCCCGTCCAGGAGGGGGCTCCGCCGGAGGACGCCCGGGTGGAGTTCGTGCCGATCCTGCCTCCGCCGCTCGTCCGCGAGGACGGGCGGGTCGCGGTGTCGGTGAGCGGGCGGCGGTACCGGTTCCCCGCCGAGGTGGAGCCGGTCCTGGCGGTGCTGGCGCAGGAGCGCTCGCTGACGGTGGGCGCGCTGGCCGACCGCGCGGGGGTGGCCCCGGAGCGGGCCGCGGAGATCGTGGCGGTGCTGGCCAGGCACCACCTGGTGCTGGTGCGCTGACCGGTCGCGGGGGCGGGCGCCGGCCGCCCTCCCCCGTCCTCAGCGGCGCCGGACGGCCGGAGGGGGCGGGGGCGCCGCGGCCCCCGGCCCGCGGGAGCGCGGGTCGCCCGCCCCGCGGGAGCGCGGCTAGCGGGCGGGGGCGTCCCCGCCCGCGGCCTCCCGCTCGGCGCGCAGCCGTCCGACGTGGACCTCGATGCCGTCCAGGACGCGGTGGAGGGAGAAGCCGAACTCCTCCGCGGGACCGCCGAGCCGGTCCGGACGCCCCGGCGGCGGCTCCTCCTCCAGCACCGCGCTCTCCAGCATCATCGCGATCGTGGGGAACTCCTCGCGGGTGACGACCTTGCGCAGGCCCGCGCTGTAGTCGCGCTCGGCCTCGGCCATCGTGCTCCCCGCCTCCCTGGCCGCGCGCGCCATGTCCGCCTCCAGGCGGAGCGTGTCGCGCAGCAGGGAGGAGAGCATCGAGAGCATCTGGAGCGCGCCCCCCACGTCGAGCCCCGAGCGGACGACCTCGCGCAGGCCCGCCTCCATCCAGCGGAGGCCGTTGGGCCCGACGGGCGGCCCGCTGAGCGGGAGCTGGATCGCCCAGGGGTGGCGGCGGTACACCTCCATCACCTCGTGGACCCACTCCTCGACCCCGGCCCGCCACCCCCGGTCCGGACGCGGCGCGGGCGGCGTCCCCTCCATGGCCCGGTCGCTCATGAGGACGAGCATGTCCTCCTTGCTGTCCACGTGCCGGTAGAGGGACATCGTGGTGTAGCCGAGCTCCTTGGCGACCCGCTGCATGGACACGGCCTCCAGGCCCTCCGCGTCCGCGACGGCGACGGCGGCGTCGACGACGGCCTCCCGGCTGAGCTTGGGCCGGGGCCCGCGTCTGGGTGCGGGCCGGTCCAGGCCCCACAGGAGGTCCACCTCCCGCGTCGTCCGGCTCGTCGGCTGCTGCTCGGTCGTCATACCCCACCAGTCGTCGGCTGCGCCCCTTCGGCTTCCAGGTCGCGTTGACACCCATCCTAAAACTGTGTATCTATTACACTAATACGTGTATGAGATAAACAGTTGAGAGGGCGCACGCCATGACCCACCCGACCCCGGCCATCAGCGCCCGGGGGCTCCGCAAGCGCTACGGCTCCACCCGGGCCCTGGACGGCGTCGACCTGACGGTCCCGCCCGGGACCGTCCTCGGCCTGCTCGGGCCCAACGGCG
The DNA here is from genome assembly GCF_040613895.1 of Nocardiopsis sp. NPDC006198. Lineage (NCBI taxonomy): Bacteria > Bacillati > Actinomycetota > Actinomycetes > Streptosporangiales > Nocardiopsidaceae > Nocardiopsis > Nocardiopsis sp. NPDC006198. The sequence goes on from NZ_JBEXSY010000059.1 coordinate 10,888, forward strand.
CCGGCAAGACCACCGTCGTGCGCACCCTGGCCACGCTGCTGCGCCCCGACGCCGGGCACGCCCTCGTCGCGGGGTACGACGTGGTCGCCCAGGCCGACCTGGTCCGCACCAGGATCGGCCTGACCGGCCAGTACGCGTCGGTGGACGAACTCCTCACCGGCCGCGAGAACCTCGTCATGTTCAGCCGCCTGTACGGGTTCGGCCCCCGCGAGGCCGCGGACCGCGCCGAGGCCCTCCTGGAGCGCTTCGACCTGGTCGGGGCCGCCGACCGGCGCGCCGACGGCTACTCCGGCGGCATGCGCCGCCGCCTCGACCTGGCCGTGAGCCTCGTCCAGGGGCCCGCCGTGCTGTTCCTGGACGAGCCCACCACGGGGCTCGACCCGCGCAGCCGCCTCCAGGTCTGGGACTCGGTCCGCGCCCTGGCGGCCTCCGGCACGACCGTGCTCCTCACCACCCAGTACATGGAGGAGGCGGACCGGCTCGCCGACTCCGTCGCCGTGCTCGACCGCGGCCGGGTCATCGCCGAGGGCACGCCCGACGCCCTCAAGACCAGGGCGGGCGGCGACCGCGTCGACGTGATCGTCCGCGACCCCGCCGACCTGGAGGCCGCCGCCGAACTCCTGCGCTCCGCCGTCCCCGGGGCGGTCGGCGTCCACCGCCGTGAGCAGCGCGTCAGCGTCCCCGCCGGGGACCGCATGGCCGTGCTGACCGCGGTGGTCCGCGCGCTGGACGGCTCGGGCCTGCGGGTGGAGGACGTCGGCGTGCGCCGTCCCAGCCTGGACGAGGTCTTCCTCGCCCTCACCGGGGAGCCCGCCGCCGACCGCTCCGGCGGGGGCTCCGGGGACCCGGCCGCCTCCGACGACACCCTCCGGAAGGAGTACCGATGACCGCCGCCGGCCTCGGAACCACGCCCCGCCCGACCCCGCCCGGCGACGGCCCGCCCCGCCCGCCGGGCGCCCTCCGCGGGTGGCGCAAGGCGCTCTCCGACACCCTGGTCCTGACCCGCCGCAACCTCCTGCACATGGCGCGCGACCCCTTCGAGCCGGCTATCGCGATCACCATGCCGGTCATGATGGTCCTGCTCTTCGGCTACGTGTTCGGGGACGTGATGGCGCCGCCGGGGACGGACGGCTACCGGGCGTTCCTGGTCCCGGCGATGGTCGCGATGGTCATGGTCTACGGCGTCGGCGGCACCGCCTCCGGCATCGCCCGCGACACCGACCGCGACGTGATGAGCCGCTTCCGCACGCTCCCCATGTCCCCGGTGGCCGTGCTGGGCGCCCGCGTCCTGACCGACATGGCCCGTGCGGGCGCCGAGGTGGCCGTGCTGCTCCTCGTCGGGCTGGCGATGGGCTGGCGCGCCGAGGACGGCCCCGGGGGCGCCGCCGCCGCGATCGGGGTGCTCCTGCTCTTCCGGCTGGCCCTGGTGTGGCTGGGGGTGCTCATGGGCCTTCTGCTTCCCACTCCCGACGCGGTGAGCATGGTCGTCTACCCGCTGGTCTTCCCGATCACCATGCTCTCGACAAGCTTCATCCCCTCCTCGGCGATGCCGTCCTGGCTGGCCCCGGTGTCCGAGTGGAACCCGCTCTCGGCGGTGGTCACCGCCACCCGCGACCTGTTCGGGAACCCGTCGCTGCCCTCCGACGCCTGGCCCTCGGAGAACGCCCTCCTGCTGGCGCTGGCCGTCCCGGTCCTCGCCGTCGCCGTGGCCGCGCCCCTGGCCGTGCGGCGCTTCCGGCGGCTCAGCCGCTGACCCGGTCCCGCCGCGCCACCGCGAGCCCTGCCCCGCTCCTCGCCCCCTCACGACAGAGGAGAAGACCCATGACCACCTCCACCGCGGAGTCCCCCGGAGCGGGCGCCGGCCGCGCGCGGCCCGCCGCGCGCTGGTGGGAGCGCCCCTGGATCGCACCGCTGGCCCTGCTCTGCGGGACCTTCGCCGCGTTCTCCGTCCCGCCCTACGCGCGACTGGACCCCGCGACCGCGCCCATACCGATCTGGGAGGAACCCGGCTGGTACTACCCGATGCTGCTGACGCACATCTTCGGCGGCACCGTGCTCATGGCGCTGGTGACCCTCCAGGTGTGGCCCTGGCTGCGCCTGGCGTACCCCGCCGTGCACCGGTGGAGCGGGCGCGCCTACGTCGTGTTCGGCATCCCCTTCGTCGGGGTTCCGGCCCTGCTCATCGCGCCGTACAGCCACGGCGGGACCTCGGTCGCCCTCATCAACACCGTGTGGGCCCTCTCGTGGCTGGCCTTCACCGCCATCGGCTACACGATGGCCCGCAGGCGCCGGTACGGCGTGCACCGGGAGTGGATGCTGCGCAGCTTCGCGCTGATCCTGTCCATCCCCCTCGCCAGGGTGAGCGTGCCCCTGCTGATGCTCGCCGTGCTGCCCCGCCTGGAGTCGGGCTACGGCGGTGACATGGAGGCGCTGATCCTGGACATCGCCCCGGGCGCGGCGTTCCTCAACACCGTGCTCCCCCTGCTGTTCGTGGAGTGGTGGCTCAAGTACCGCCGCCCCCGCGGACGCGGGGCACGCGCCCCGAGGACGGCGTGATCCGGTGCGGGGCCGCGGTGGCGACGGCGCTGCCGCGGCTCCGCACCGCACATCCCGGACACCCGAAACAGCGGACAAAAGACAAAAACGCACCAGATTTTGAGCGAACCGGACTTTCCGACCACGCTTCGGGGAAGGATCCGGGTCACCCCGACGTTCATTGCGACATCACCACTCGTTAGGGTAGCCTCACTTAAGAGACGCAGATGTACCCGTACCCCCGGGGTGTGAACTGCGACAACGCACCCCCGGACACGACGGCATCAGCGACGAAGGGCAGGTTCCGCGGTGACTCCAGACCCGCTCGACACGCTCCGCGACGCCTGCGCGGGGCTCAGGTTCGCGCCCCTGCCCGCCCTTCTCCCCCTCGACGACCTGCACTCCCCCACGGTCGGCGGCGTGCACTGGTACCGGTCCGACTCCCTGGCGTCGGAGGGCTGGCTGCCGGTCCTGTTCGACAAGCTGCAGACCGAGCACGGTCCCGGGCACCGGCTCCCGGCCGCCACCAACTTCCTCCGGGTCACCCTGCGCGAGCCCATCTTCCTGGTCTCCGCCTCCCTGTACCTGACCGGGCGCGCGCCGGTCCTGTCCCCGGACCGCCTGTACCTGCCCTGGGACACCGTCCAGGCGCGGTTCCGCACCCCCGCGTCGGTCGACACCCGATTGGCCGTGCTGCCGGACGACCCGGCCGCGGGCCGTCCCGGGACGGTGGTCGCCCGGGACGAGGACGACCAGCTGCGCCTGGCCGCCGAGGGCCTGTTCGCCACCTTCTCGCCCCTGGTCGAGGCCCTGCACGCGCACTCGCGCGCGGGCAGGCGCACCCTGTGGGGGTGGGTGCTCGACACCCTGCACTTCTACATGCTCAACCCGGCCCGGTACCTGGGCCGCGACGCGGAGGAGGCCTGGGGGCTGGCCACCAGGCTGGCGGACGCCGTGGTCGAGGCGGGCGCCGTGACCCGCAAACGGCCCCGCCTGTTCCCCTTCGCCCCGGAGAACCCGCGCGGGACCTGGGCCGTACGGGGCACGTGCTGCTTCGACTACAAGGGCGACCCCGAGCACGGCTACTGCACCACCTGCCCCCTCAAGTGCGACGGCGAGCGCCAGGAGGCCCTGTCCGAGTGGCTGCGCGACCCCGCCCTGGCCCCCTGACGCACGCCTGCGCACAGCCCGGGGTCCTGTGTGCCCCCGCCACCGGCCTCAGGTGACCGGCGCCTCGACCGGGCCGCTGTAGAAGGGCTCGAAGACGACGCGCGCCGCGTCCACCCGGCCCTCGACCGTGATCGCCCCGGACGTGGTCTGTCCCGGGGCGAGGGTCTGCGCGCCGAGCTCGTTGGCGTCCATACCGATGGCCTCGCTGGTGCTGTGGACGGAGCCCTCCTCGTCAACGATGCTGAAGTAGAGCGGGTTGACGTCCAGCTGTTCCTCGCCGGAGTTGGTGACCGAGACGGCGACGCTCGTGTAGACGCCCTCGGCGTAGAGCGGACTGGGCTCGAAGTCGGTCTCGCCGGCGGTGACCTCCGCGCCCCGGGTCTCGGTCAGCCCCTCGTCCCCGGGGGCCCGCTCCCCGGACCCTTCCGTGGCCCGGTCGCCGACGCCCGCCGAGATCAGCGCGATGGCCGTGCACCCGCCGCCGAGGAGGAGCAGGAGCAGCAGGACGCCGCAGCCGATCCCGATGATCTTGCCCCAGGGCGTGGGTCTGGTCTCCGGCGGACCGTAGCCGCCCTGGGGCGGGTAGGTGTAGCCGGGCTGCGGCTGCCAGCCCTGCTGGCCGTAGGCGGGTCCCTGCCCGTAGCCCGGCGGGCCGTATCCGGGCGGCTGTCCCGGGCCGTACCCGGGCCCCTGCCCGTAGCCCTGTCCGGGGTCGTGGTGGGCCGCGTATCCGGAATCCGACGCGAACCCGGGCCCCTGGCCGGACGGGTAGCCGCCCGCCTCGCCGTAACCGGGTCCCTGGCCGGAGCTCCGGTCCCCGGGGAGCGGGCCTCCGTCCGGGGCCCCTCCCGCGCCGGCCTCCGAGGTGTCCGTCTCGCCGTAGCCGGGCGGGTACCCCTCGTGCTCGTAGCCCGCCTGCGCGGGCCCGTTGGGTCCCTCGGAGAGTTCACCGGCGCCCGGCGCGGACGATCCGCCGGCGGGGGTCTCCCCCGGTGCGCCGTCCTCCTGCGGGTGGTCGCCGTAGGGCTGCTCCCGGTAGGGGTGCGCTCCGAAGGGCCGGTCCCGGCCGGGGTGCCCGCCCGGGGGCGGGTCCTGCGAGGTGTACCCCTGTCCTTCCCCGCCCGGAGGGGGCTGCCGCATGTGCGGATCGTGGTGGGGGGACTCGTGCGGCGGTTCGCCGGGGGGCTGCCGGCCGCCCTCGACCGGGTCCCCGGGGTCCCCGGGCCTCCACTCCTCCGGCGGGTGGTGGTTCACCGGGTCGGGACGCGGTTCCGACGCTTCCCCCGCCCCGTCCTCGGGCTCTCGACCGGTCACTGAGAACACCCCCTGTCAGCGGAATCCGCCCACCGAGGCCGGTAGGCGCCCCAAAACTGCACGGTAACCGCGGTCCGGGGACTCATAGGACAGCTGCGGGGGCGTTTCCGGTAAAGGTCCGGATGTTTTTACGGGGCCCGGTTCACGGCGTCCCCGGGGTGCTTCGGGAACGGGACGCCAGGGCGCGCACAGCGAGCACGAACACGGGCAGGGTGAACAGCGCCGCAAACAGGTTGAGTCCGCCGAACCCCGCCTGGGCCAGCACGACACCGGACAGCGCTCCCGCCGCGGCGCCGCCCAGGTTCATGGTGAGGTCGCTGACCCCCTGCACCCGCGGGCGCACGTCCGCCGACAGCGACTCGGCCAGCAGGGCCGTCCCCGCCACCAGACCGAAGGACCAGCCCAGCCCCAGGAGCACCAGCCCCGTCGTCACGAGCACCTCGTCGTGCCCGGCCGTACCGGACACCGCGGTCGCGACCAGCAGGATCACCTGGCCGGTGAGGAGCACCGGGACCCGGCCGAACCGGTCGGTGAGCCAGCCCACCACCGGCGACAGGCCGTACATGCCGGCGATGTGCAGGGAGATGGTCAGGCCGATGACGGTCAGCGCGGCGCCGTGGTGCGACATGTGCACGGGCGTCATCGTCATGACCGCGACCATCACCGTGTGGCTGGCGACGATGCCCACGATCGCGAGGAGGGCTCCTGGGCTGCGTCCGACGACGCGCAGGGCTCCGGGCACGGACAGCCGTACACCGGCGGGGGCCCCGCTGCGGGCCAGCTCGGTGGTGGCCGTGCGCAGGGGGTCGGGGCGCAGCAGGGCGAAGATCAGGACCGCCCCCAGGACGAACCCGGTGGTGGTGAAGACCACGGGGCCGAGCAGCTCGGGGAGGCCGAGGAGGGCGGCGACCCTCCCGCTGGGGCCGATGAGATTGGGGCCCGCCACCGAGCCGACGGTGGTCGCCCACACCACGACGGACAGGTCGCGGCCGCGCGTGGCCTCGGACGCCAGGTCCGCGGCCGCGTGCCTGGACTGGAGGTTGGTCGCGGTCCCCGCTCCGACGAGCACCATCCCGAGGAGGAAGAGGGCGAACGACTCCAGGACGGTGGCGGCGATGACGGTGGTTCCGCCGACGGCGCCGAGCGTCCAGCCCAGCGCCAGACCGGGACGGCGTCCCCGGCGGGCGGCCAGTGACGCCAGCGGCAGGGCGAACACGGCGGCGCCCAGGGTGATCATGGTGGTGGCCATACCGGACCAGGCGTCCGAGCCGGACAGGTCGAGCGCGATGAGCGCGCCCACGGCGAGCATGGCGCCCATGCCGATGCCGCCGACCACCTGGGCGAGCATGAGGACGAGGACGGTGCGGCGCTGGATGCGGGCGCGCGCCTCCTCGGGGAGGGCCTCCCCGACATGAGCGTTTTCTGTCGACACGAGGCCTGCTCTCCGATTCGTCCTATCTACGGAGGAATCGTAACCGGCCGCTCAGGGGGACGGACGCGTCGGGTCCCCGCCCCACGGGGGCGGTTCCCGCCCCGTGAACTGCGGCGGCGGACCCGCTCCCCCGGACAGCCGACAGGACGCCCCCGTCCCCGGACAGGACAGGGGCCGGGCCCCACGGCTCCTCACGGTACGGCCGCCCCGGCGAGGGCGTCGGCCACCCGGCGCCACGGAGGAAGACCATGGGCGGGATCGCGCAGCAGCGTGACGTGGGGGATCTCGTCCAGGAACCGGAGACTGCGGTCCAGTGCGGGATGGCCCGCGAGTCCGTCCCCCGTCTTGGGAACCAGGAGCGTGGGGACGCCGCGCCCGATCATCTCGCAGACGAGCGCGACGGCGAACGTGTCGGTGAGGCCGAGGGCGGTCCTGTTCGTGCTGTTGAAGGACCAGGGGCAGGCGAGGACGGCGTCCGGAGGGGGCAGGCTCGTGCCGGTGCCGGGACGCCGGAAGTCCACGCGGACCGGTTCCCCGGTCAGCGCCTCCAGTGCGTCGAGGTCGTGGAAGCGGGTGCCCGTCGGCGTGCACAGGACGGTGACCCGCCACCCCTTCCCCTGGAGCAGGCGGACCAGGTCGGGGGCTGTCTCCTCCGGCCTGGTGGAGGCGGCGGAGAGGGCGAGGTAGAGGGTTCCCATACGTCCGGTCTGTCCGCTGGGGCGGGGGCGCATGCGTGCCACGAGGCCCTGGTTCCTCCGGGTGTCCCCGAGGTGGACGACGGCGGTACGCACAGGGCCCGCGCCGGTCGGCGCGCCCCCGCCACCCGTGGCGCCTCCCGCGCGACGCGAACGCCTTACCGCGGTCGCCGCCCGGGGGCGTGTGCGGAACGCGTGCGTTCGGGCCGAATGAGCAGACGCCCTCCTAGGCGCGGCCGTAGCGCCAGCGCAGGAAGTCGTGCTCGCGCTCGACGTAGCGCATCTCGGCGTAGAGGTTGTGCGGGTCGCGCGCACTGATGACGACGCCGCTCTCGGGGACCACCGGCCAGCACGCGTAGGCCCAGAAGCAGCGGGTGTAGGCCCCCCAGACGACGACCCACGCCCCCTGCTTCTGCCATTCGATGTGCTCGGCGATCCGGCGCTGTTCCTCGTCTCCTGTGTCGTCCATGCCGACTGTGGGCATACCCGCCGCCGGGAGGACCGATCAGGCCGGAATCGGCCAGTTTGCAAGGGTTGTAGGTGCGCACCGAAAGCCGCTGCACGGACAGGACGCCCGTGCCGACGCCGTGGGCGCCGGCACGGGCGTCCGCCTCGTGCGTGTCCGGGCCGGTCAGCGCCCGGCGACGAGTGTCGCGTCGCCGGGGACCGGCTCCGCCGGGTCGTTGCCCAGCTTGACGATCCTGTTGTCGCGGTCCACGTGCACGATGTGCTGGACGTGCTCGGCGCGCTCGGCCTCGTCCACCTGGGCGTAGCCGATGATGATGACGAGGTCGCCGGGGCTGACCAGACGGGCGGCGGCCCCGTTGATGCCGATGACCCCGCTGCCGCGCTCCCCGACGAGGGCGTAGGTGACCAGGCGGGCTCCGTTGTCGATGTCGACGATGTGGACCTGCTCCCCGTCGACGATGTCGGCGGCGTCCATCAGGTCGGCGTCGATCGTGACGGAGCCGACGTAGTGCAGGTCGGCCTGGGTGACCGTGGCGCGGTGGATCTTGCCGTTGATGAGGGTGCGCAGCACTGTTCGAGCCTCGTTTCAGGTGTCTTGCGAACTACAGGCCCCTGTGTCGGGGGTCCCGTGCGTCTCCCATGATGGACCCGGCCGGGAGCGGCTGCGACCACCGGGGTCCCGCAATGCGACGAACGCCCCCGCGGCCGCGGGTGTTCCCCGCGGCGGCCGGCCCCACCGGACCGGCCGCCGCGCAGAACGCGCCTAGTTGAACGAGGAGTAGGCGACCACTCCGCGGCGCACCAGGTCGGCGGCCTTGCGCGAGATGGAACGCACCTCGGCGTCACCGGTCGCCCCGGCGATCTGGCTGAGCATGTCCACCAGCATCTTGGCGGTGCGCACGAAGTCGCCCGCGGGCATGTCCGCCTGGCGCAGGATGTCGTCCAGCCGGTCGCCGCGCGCCCACCGGTGCGCCGTCCACACGAACCCCAGGTCCGGCTGGCGCAGGAACGACACCCGGTGCCGGGCCTCGACCTCGTTGAGCTCGCCCCACAGCCGCACCATCTCGGCGAGGGTCGTCTCGACCGGGCCGGAGGGGACGCGGGGGTAGGCGTCGTCGTTGCGTCGCGCCTCGTAGACCAGGGACGCCACGCACGCGGCCAGCTCCACCGGGTTGAGGCCCCTCCAGACCCCCCGGCGCAGGCACTCGGCGACGAGCAGGTCCAGCTCCGAGTAGATCTTGGCCAGACGCGACCCGTCGTCGGACACGCTGTCCCCGGACAGGTACTCCAGGTCCTCCAGGACGCCGCACACCCGGTCGAAGGTACGGGAGATGACGTGCGAGCGCCCCTCGACCCGGCGGCGCAGCGAGTCGGTCTCACGGCTCAGCCGGAAGTACCGCTCCGCCCAGCGGGCGTGGTCCTCGCGGTCCGCGCACCCGTGGCAGGGGTGCTCGCGCAGCGCGGTGCGCAGCCGCAGCACCTCGGCGTCCTCGCCCGCGTCGCGTCCGCCCCGCTCGTAGACCGGGTCGGTGCCGCGCTCCTTGAGCTTGTTGCGCAGCGTGGAGGCCAGGTCCTGGCGGGACCTGGGCGACTTGGCGGAGAAGGACTTGGGGATGCGCATCCGCCCGGACGGATGCACGGGAACGGTGAAGTCGCTGGCGTTGACCCGCTTGACCTGCTTGTCCGCCGTGAGCACCAGCGGTGCGGGCAGGTCGTGGCGCAGCCCGGGGTCGAGCACCACGGCGTGTCCGGAGAAGCGGCCCGACGGGATGCGGATGATGTCGCCCGGCCGAAGCTTCTCCAGGCTCTCCAGGGCCTCGTCGCGCCGCTGGGCCGAACGGGTCTTGGAGAGCACGGACTCGCGGTCGCTCAGGGCGCGGCGCAGCGAGGCGTACTCCATGAAGTCGCCCAGGTGGCACTCGGCGGCCTTGGCGTAGCCGTCCAGCGCCTCCTCGTGCTTGCGCAGCTGCTTGACCAGGCCGACCACGGCGCGGTCTGCCTGGAACTGGGCGAAGGACTCCTCCAGCATGGTGCGGCTGCGCCGGCGGCCGACCTGGCCCACCAGGTTGACCGCCATGTTGTAGGACGGCTGGAAGCTGGAGTTGAGCGGGTAGGTGCGGGTACCCGCGAGGCTGGCGACGGCCTCGGGGTCGGTCCCTGCCTGCCACACGACGACGGCGTGGCCCTCCACGTCGATGCCGCGGCGTCCGGCACGGCCGGTGAGCTGCGTGTACTCACCCGGGGTGAGCCGGACGTGGGCCTCGCCGTTCCACTTGTCGAGCTTCTCGATGACCACGGTCCGCGCGGGCATGTTGATGCCCAGGGCGAGGGTCTCGGTGGCGAACACGGCGCGGATGAGCCCCCGGGAGAACAGGTGCTCGACGATCTCCTTGAACGTGGGGAGCATCCCCGCATGGTGGGAGGAGATGCCCGCCTCCAGGGCGCGGAGCCACTGGTCGAAGCCGAGCACGGCCAGGTCGGCCGGGGGGATGTCGGCGCACCGGGTCTCCGCGTACTCGCGGATCTCGGCGGCCTCCTCCGGGCTGGTGAGCACCAGGCCGGAGGCCACGCACTGGCGGACGGCGTCGTCGCAGCCCGCACGGCTGAAGATGAAGGTGATGGCGGGCAGCAGCCCGTCGTCGTCGAGTTCCTCGATGATGGCCGTCCGGGAGGGCGGCGCGAAACGCGAGCGCGGGCGGATGCTGCCCCGGGCCCTGGACTGCGGGTGGCGCCTCCGGTCGGCCAGCTGGGTGATCCGGGAGTCCTCCTCGGCGAACCGGATCAGGGACGGGTTGATCCGCAGCCTCTGGCCGCCGACCTCGATCTCCCTGTGCTGCTGCGGGCGGCGCCTCTCGCGCTTGCGCTTGCCCTTGCTGCGGTGGCCGCCGGAGTCGGGCTCCTCCTCCGGGCCGGTTTCCTCCTCCATGTCCACGAACAGGTCGTGGACGCGGTTGCCGACCATGACGTGCTGCCACAGCGGCACCGGGCGCTTCTCGTCGACGATGACGGTGGTGTCGCCGCGCACCTGCTGCAGCCACTCGCCGAACTCCTCGGCGTTGCTGACGGTCGCGGAGAGGGCCACCATGCGCACCGACTCGGGCAGGTGGATGATGACCTCCTCCCACACCGCGCCGCGGAAGCGGTCGGCGAGGTAGTGGACCTCGTCCATCACCACGTAGGCGAGCCCGCCGAGGGTGGAGGAGCCCTCGTAGAGCATGTTGCGCAGCACCTCGGTGGTCATGACGACCACGGGGGCCTCGCCGTTGACGCTGTTGTCACCGGTCAGCAGTCCGACCCGGTCGGCGCCGTAGCGCTTGACCAGGTCGTTGTACTTCTGGTTGGACAGGGCCTTGATGGGCGTGGTGTAGAAGCACTTGGTGCCCTCGGACAGGGCCAGGTGCACGGCGAACTCGCCGACCACGGTCTTGCCGGAGCCGGTCGGGGCGGCCACCAGCACCCCGTGGCCGTTCTCCAGGACCCGGCAGGCCCTGACCTGGAACGGATCGAACTCGAACCCGTAGAGGCCCTGGAAGGCCTCGATGGCGGGGCTGGAGGCGGCCTGGCGCCGACGGAAGGCGGCGTACCGCTCGGAGTGACTACTCATATGGCCTCCAGCCTATGAGGTCAGCTCCAACATCTCGACCGATTTGGGGACGACCTCGCAGACCAGTGGCGGCTCCCCGACCCGCTCGCCGTCGGCGTAGGCGGCGCCGGCCGCGGCGCGGATGGTGACGGAGCGGCCGCGTTCGACCACCACCTCGTCGCATCCGGTGTGGCTGCCGTTGAAGACGCGGGGGAACAGGCGCAGGAACCTGCCCACCGGGGCCTCGCGGACGAAGACCACGTCGAGGAGTCCGTCGTCGGGTTCGGCGTCGGGGCACACGAGCATGCCTCCGCCGTAGGCGCTGGTGTTGCCGACCGCGACGAGCATGCCGGGTTCGGCGATGCGTCTGCCGTCCACCTCGATCTCGAAGTCGACGGGCGCGAAGGAGCGCAGTTCCGCGAGCAGGCCCACCACGTAGCCGGCGCGGCCGAGCCTGAACCGGGAGTCGTTGACCCGCTCGTTGACCCTGGCGTCGAAGCCGCAGGCCAGGACGCTGAGGTAGTAGCGCTGGGTGCCGTCGGCCAGGGTCATGCGCACGGTGTCGGCGGGGCGGGTGCGGCCCCGCAGGATCGCGGCGGCCACCTCCCGGGCCGGGCCGCTGGGGCGGCCGAAGGCGCGGGCGATGTCGTTGCCGGTCCCTGTGGGCACCACGGCCAGGGGTACCCCGGTCCCCACGACACCCTGGAGGGCCTGGTGGACGAGGCCGTCACCGCCGACGGCGACGAGGGCGTCCGGGTTGTCGGAGGCGGCCAGGCGCGCCATCCTCCGGCTGTCGGAGGCCGAGCGCCCGGTGTACACGTGCACTCTGGCCCCGGCGTCGCGGAGCGCCTGTTTGAGCCGGACCGCGGTGACGGCGGCGCGGCGCCTGCCGGAGACGGGGTTGACGAGAAGAGCGATGTGAGGGGGCATACCAGTCCTTGCTACCCCGTAAGGGACAGGGAGGGAGTTCGGAGCTGTGGAGGTCGCCCGCGCACCCCTCGCGCCCGGGTGCGCGCGGGGGTGCGTCAGGAGGTCTCGGAGGCCCCGGCCCGCTGTTCCCGCTGTTCGGCTTCCTCACGCTGGCGGCGATGGTACTCCTCCATCGCCTTGGGGGTGTTCAGCGGGGAGGGCACCCACGCGACCTCGACGTCGACCTCGCCGTTCTGGATCCGGCGCTCCTCCTCGGTGAGGTACTCCTCGGGGATGTCGAACTCGCCGTCACGGGCGCCCAGGACGAAGGCCTCCCACTCGGCGGGGGTGAAGTACAGCGTGCCCTTCTCGGGGGACTTGCCGTCGCGTACGGCGCGGAAGCCGTCGTCGAAGGTCGCGACCTCCACGACCGCCTCGGACTCCTCCTTGGACAGGGAGGAGCGCATCCAGACGGCGTCGGTGGTGTCGTGCCACTTCTCGTTGCCCATGGCCTCGGGAGGGAGCTCCCGTCGGGCTTCTCTCTGCTCACTCATCGGTCTTCCCCTTCTCCGCGGCCCGGGTCGGCCCGGGGGTGCACCGGAGCCGACGGTGGGACGAGCCCGCCCCACCGCCCGACCCTAGCGTGTGCCGGGGCCCCTCATGAGCGTTTTCCGGACTCTTCTCCCACGTCGGGCTCGTCCAGTGCGGACGGGGTGTCGTCGAGTTCGGAGATCTCGTCGTCGTCCAGGCCGGCGTAGGGGTCGTCGCGCTTCTTGCGGCGGTCGTTGAGGAAGGCGAACAGCTCGGCGATCTCGAAGAGGACGACGAGCGGGACCGCCAGCGCGAGCATGGAGATCGGCTCGGCCGGGGTGATGACCGCCGCGATCACGAACGAGGAGAAGATGATGACGCGGCGCCACTTGGCGATGGCGGCGTGCGGGAGGACCCCGGAGATGTTGAGCAGGACCACCAGCAGGGGCAGCACGAAGCCGATGCCGAACATGCCCATCATGATGAGCATGTAGTTGAGGTACTCGCCGATGGTCAGGAAGGGGTCGGCGTCCTCGGGCAGGAAGCCGAACAGCATGGTGAGCGCCATGGAGGTGATGGCGTAGGCCAGGGCCGCGCCGCCGGCGAACAGCAGGGCGGCCAGCGGCGCGAAGAGGTAGGCGTACTTCTTCTCGCGCCCGTGCAGCGCGGGGGCGACGAACGCCCACAGCTGGTACAGCCAGAACGGCGCGGAGACGAGCGCCCCGACGAACAGCCAGACCTTGAAGGCCACGAAGAAGGCGTCGAAGGGGCCGGTGACGATGAGGGAGCAGTCGTCGGGTCCGTTGACCTGGGACACCGGCAGGGAGCAGTAGGGCTCGACCAGGAACGCCCACACGTAGTCGTAGACGAGGTATCCCACCACCGCGCCCAGGGCCAGCGCGATGGCCGCCTTGGTCAGTCGGCTGCGCAGCTCGCGTAGGTGCTCCATGAGCGGCATCCGGGCCTCCGGATTGGCCGCCCGGCCTCGTGCGCTCATCGTGTGGTCACTCTCTTCTCCTCCGGGTCCGCGCGGTCGGCGCGGACCCCCATGACAGCCGTGCGGCGCGGCGCTCCTGCTCGGCGCCGCGCCCGTGTCGCTCCCGTGTCCGGCACCGGGGGGTGCCCGTCACGGGAGCCGCCCGCCTCTCGGCGTCGGGCGTCCGGCGGCGCCGCCCTCGGGCGGGCCGCTGAGGCGGAACCGCGGCGTCACGCGGTGCGGGGGGGGCACCGCGGAGCGCGGCTCCACGCGGATGTGGCGCCTGGATCAGTTGCCGTAGGTGCGGTGGGTGGTCTCACCGGACTCGTCGACGATGCGCTGGCCGGGGGGCAGCTGCGGGTAGTTCTGCTGCTGCGGCTGCGACGGCTGCTGGGGGTACTGCTGGCCGGCCGCGGGGTTCTGCTGCTGGGAGGCCTGCTGGTTCTGGGCCCCGTTCGCCTCGGCGTTCTCGTCCTCGTCGATCAGGCCCTTGCTCTCGGCCTTGAGGATGCGGGCGCTGCGCCCCAGGGATCTGGCCAGGTCCGGCAGCTTCTTGGCTCCGAACAGCAGCAGGGCCAGGATCGCCAGGATGGCGAGGGTAGGTCCGTTGAACGGTCCCATGGTTCTACCTCTCTGTGGGGCGCGAACAAGCGCCTTCGATGGTACGCGTACGCGGATACGGGTCCGTCATGTCCCCGCACCGCTTCGACCGACGCGCTCACGCAGGTCATCACTGCTCGCCCGGTACTCGCCCGACGCCCGTGCCACCCGCTCGGACAGCACGCCCGCGGCGCGGCGCACCCGCAGGGCGAGGGCCGCGACGACGGCGAGTCCGGCTGTGAACACACCGAACAGGACGGCGAGGACGATCACGCGTTCACCTTATCCCTTGCGGAGTGACCGCCACCCCTGCCCCCGGTGAACAGCTGGGCCTCACTCGGGCGACGAAGTGGTCTCGACCAATTTCCCACAGGATTGTTCTGTGCGGTAGTACTCCAACGCCCGCAGTGCTTCGGCGCGCGCCTCCTCGGCGAGCGCTCCGGGCGCCACCACGCGCCCCTCCGGCCCCAGCATCAGCGCGAGGCGCACCACCCAGGCGGGGGCGGGCGTGCGCAGTGTGGCGCGGACCCCTCCCCCGGGGAGCTCGGTCACCGACTCGCACACGTAGTCCTCGGTCACCCAGCCCGCCGTGGGCTCCAGGTCGAGGGTGACCTGGGCGTCGCGGTCCGAGCGCTGGAGCACCCCCGCGGACAGGTCGCGGCGGCCCACCCCCTCGGGGACCTCGGCGGCGTAGGGCAGGACGGTGAGCTCCAGCACCCTGTCCAGGCGGAACAGGCGCACGTCCTCGCGCAGGTGGCAGTACCCCTCCAGGAAGGGGTAGCCGTCCTGGACGACCAGGCCCATGGGGTCCACATCGCGTTCGGTGACCTGGTCCAGGTAGCCCGACAGGTAGCGCAGGTGCAGGCGCTGCCCGGCCTCCAGGGCGTCGGCGCAGCGCCGCTGGGTCCGGGCGACCTGCTCGTCCCCCTCCACCCGTACCTGGACCGAGTCGGCCAGGGAGCCCAGGGCGGCCCCGGCCGCGGTGCGCAGCTTCTCCCCGACCCGCTTGAGCGCACCGCCCTCCAGTCCCTCGGTCTCGGGGAGCGCCTCCAGCAGGGACAGGCCCACGACCAGGCTGGCCGCCTCGTCGGCGGTGAGCCGGAGCGGCTGGGCGAGGGTGTCTGCGTTGGCGATGATGATCTCGCCGGTCTCCTTGGCCGCGTCGAGGTCGACGTCGATGAGGTCGCCGGGCGTGTAGCCGGGCAGCCCGCACATCCAGAGCAGGCTCAGGTCGGCGACGACCTGCTTCTCGCTGAGCCCGAAGTGCTGGGCGACCTCCGGGACGCGCACGTCGCGGCCCAGGGCGTAGGGCACCAGCATGAGCAGCCGGCGCAGCTGGTCGGCCGAGCGGGGCCCGCGCGCGGGGGCGTCGGTCCCCCCGGCTCCGCCCGTGCCGACGGGCTCGGACTCGGCGGCTCCGGCCGACCCGGCCGTGGCCGCCAGGTGGGCCGCCATCGCCTCGCGGGCCCCGGCGGGCTCGACGATCTCGGCGCGCGAGCCGAACGAGGCGACGCGCCGCACGAGGGCGGGGGTGTCCGAGTAGGGGTAGCTGAGGGTGTCCCAGCCGTTGCCCGAACCGTCCCTCTCCCCGGGGACCACGCGCAGGGCGCGGCGGCGCAGGGCGTGCGCGGAGTCGGCGCGCACCCGCAGGAGGGCGGTGCGCTCGGGCTCGGCGGTCTGGCCCGCGACCACCGAGCGCAGGTCGACGCCCTCGGGGATGACCACGTCGGGGCCTCCCCGCAGGACGGTCACCTCTCCCCGGATGCGGCCCAGGCGGAACACCCGGCGCGCGTCGCGCAGCCGGTCGTGGCCGACCACGTACCAGTGGCCGCGCAGGTTGACGATGCCCCAGGGCTCGACCTCGCGGGTCTCGGACTCGGCCTGCCCCGGCTTGCGGTAGTCGAAGGAGATGGGGCGCCGGTCCCGCACCGCCTGCCAGACGGGGCCGAAGGAGGGCTCGTCGGTGCGCATCGCGGGGGTGAGCCCGGGTGCGGCCTCGCTGTCCACGGGCACCCCCGCGGAACGGAGCTTGAACAGGGCGTTGGCCGCCGCCTCGCCCAGGGAGGCGTGCCTCCAGGCGCGGGCGGCCAGGCCCAGGACGAGGGCCTCGTCGGGGAGGAGCTCGATCTCCGGCAGCTCGTAGTCGGAGCGGGAGATGCGGTAGCCCTCCTCGCCGCTGACCGCGTCCCCGGTCCCGACCTGGATGGGGATGCCGCTGTCGCGCAGTTCGCGCTTGTCCCGCTCGAACATGCGCTTGAACGCCGACTCGGTGTCCGCCTCGGCGTAGCCGTGCACCGTCTGCCTGATCTCCTGGGCGGTCAGGTGGCGGCGTGTGGACAACAGACAGATGACCAGGTTCAGCTGTCGTTCCGTCTTCCTGCGAGACATCGTCCGCACCCTTCTCGCCCGCGCATGGTGGATGGACCGGCCGGGGTGCGCTCTGGCGCGTCGTCCCTACTCCGGTTCAGCAACGACGGTACCGTGCCTGGCATGATCCGGTGGCGCCGTGGTGAAGTCCGTCAGCTCCTCCCGTCCTGGCCGGGGGTCGCCGTGGCCCTGGTGGCGGTGGACCCCGCCGACGAGGGGGACGGGGGCGCGGAGGGGACAGGCACGGGCCCCGTGGCGACGTGCCGGGCGCTGGCCTACACCGACCTCGTCGGGGAGCCCGGGGTCGGGGACTCCGTGCTGCTCAACACCGGGGCCCTGGACCTGGGTCTGGGGACGGGCGGGTACGCGCTGGTCGTGGCTCTCCCGGACCGCCTCCCCGCCGACCGGGAGGGGCCCGGACACCTGGTGAAGGCCCGCTACACGCCGCTCCAGGCGACCGTGCTGGGCGCGGACGAGCAGGGGTCGCCCCACCACGGGGTGCTGCGGTCCGCCGACGGCGTGGACGGTATGCCCGTGGTGGTGGCCGACCTGCACTCGGCGCTGCCCGCGGTGGTCGCCGGGGTGCGCGCGGAGCGGCCGGGGACGCGGATCGTCAACGTGATGCTGGACGGCGGGGCCCTGCCCGCCGCGTTCTCGCAGTTGGTGGGGGCCCTGCGTGAGGAGGGCCTGGTCGAGGGGTGCGTGACCACCGGGCAGGCCTTCGGGGGCGATCTGGAGGCGGTCACCGTGCACTCCGGGCTGCTGGCGGCCCGGCACGTGATGGGCGCGGAGGTGGCGGTGGTGTGCCAGGGGCCGGGGAACCTGGGCACCGGCACCCCGTGGGGGTTCTCGGGGGTCTCCTGCGGCGAGGCGGTCAACGCGGCGGCCGTGCTGGGCGGGCGCCCGGTGGCCGCGCTCCGGGTGAGCGAGGCCGACGAGCGCGAGCGGCACCGGGGGGTGTCGCACCACAGCATGACCGCGTACGGGCGCGTGGCGCTGGCCCGGGCGGACGTGGTGGTGCCGGTCCTGCCGGGGGTGTTCGGCGAGCGCGTGCGCGCCCAGGCCCGGCCGCTGGGTGAGCGGCACACCTTGGTCGAGGTCGGCGTCGACGGCTTGGAGGAGGCCTTGGCGGCCCTGCCGGTGAAGGTGTCGACGATGGGCCGCGGGCTCGACGAGGACCGGGCGGCGTTCCTGAGCTCCGCCGCGGCGGGCCGCCATGCGGCGGCGCTGCTGTAGGGGCCGCCCGGCGGCCGTCCACAGCCCCTTCCCCCGCGCCCTCCGGTGGGGTTTCCTGGATACAGGGGGGCCCACGGCTCCGCCGGCCCGGTGCTGCCCGGGGCCGCCCGTGCGCACACCCCTCGCGCCCGCCGGCCCACCACCCCCGGCCCGGGACGCCCCGTGTGCGCCCCGGCGCCCGCCGGACGCGGCGTTCCGCCCGTCCGTACCGGCCCTGCCGTCCCCCGGCGCCTGGGCGCCTCCCGGCCCGCCGTGCCCCGTCCGGCGGCAGGGCCCCACGGCCCCGGGCCCCGGAGGCCCGGTTCTCAGGCGCTCTGGAGCGCGTCCGGGCTCGGCGCCTGCCCGGGCACCGGCACCCTGCGGGTGGAGGCGAGCATGTGCTCGGAGGGTGCGTCGAAATAGGCCCCCGGGCGGAACATGGACAGCGAGGTCGGCTCGGCCCGCACCCCCTCGTCGACCCGCAGCGACTCGGGCACGAACACCGTTCCGTCCCCGCAGGTGATCCCCCACCTGCGCCCCTCCCCGACCGAGACCACCTGTCCGGGGTCCCCGCCCCGGGCCTCCCCGTGCAGCGCCCCCGCGCACAGGGTGATCCGCGCGCCGCCGAACATCGCGAACGCCCCCGGGTAGGGGGAGGCGAGCGCGCGCACCATCCGGTCCACGTCGCTCCCGGCGGCGGTGAGGTCGAGGTGGCCGTCGCTGGGCCGCCTGGTGGGCCACACCGACGCGTGGCCGCTCTGCGGCCGACGCGGGGCCGAACCCTCCAGGAGGTCGTCCAGGTGCCGGACCAGCAGCTCCGACTGGAGGTGGCCGACCCGTTCGTAGAGGCCGGTGGCGGTGGCGTCGGCCGGGACGTCGAACCAGCTCTGGTCGACGATGTCGCCGGTGCCGGGCTCGCGTTCGAGGTGGAAGAGGGTGACCGCGCTGGAGCGCATGGCGCGCAGGATGGTCCAGGGGATGGGCGCGTACCCCCGCCCGACCGGGAGGGGCGAGGGGTGGAGCCCGACCGCGCCCAGCGCCAGCGGGTCCAGCACGTCCTCCTGGACCAGCTGCGACCACCCGGCGACGACCATCAGGTCGACGCCGTGCGCGGTGAGGGCGTCCCGGACCTCGTCGGAGTTGATGTCCGAGACGCGCAGGTGCGTCAGGTCGTGGCGGCGAACGACGGACTCGTAGTCGAGGTACCCGCAGCGGTGGGCCAGCTCCCCCGAGTAGGACACCACCAGGGCGGGCGGGCGCCCCTGGGCGCAGAGCTCCTCCAGGGCCGCAACCCCGAGGCGTAGTCCTGACACGTAGCAGTAGCGCCTTCGGTCCGACATCACTCCCCCTCGCCTGTCCACGGATCCTCCGACTCTACGCACGGGGACCTCGTCCGGCCCGGGACCGCACCCACCGGGCGTGTCAGGCCCCGGCGCCGCGCAGGGGCCCGCCTGCCCCGGGGCACGGACACCGCCGGGGCGCGAACGGCCCCGGACACGCGACCGCCCCCGCCGGAGGCCGGCGGGGGCGGTCGTACGCGTACGCGCGGAGGCGGCTACTCCCCGCCCTCGGCGGGGTCGGCCTCCTCCTCGGCGCCCTCCTCGGGGGCGGCTCCGCCTTCCTCCTCGGCGGGCGGCGGGTTCTTGTAGGACCCGAGCACGTCGACGACGAAGACGAGGGGACCGGCGGGAGCGCCCATGGTCTCCTCCTCCGTCGCGCCGTAGGCCATGTCGGCGGGAACGGACAGGAGCAGGCGGCTGCCGACCGGCTGGCCGACGATGCCCTCGTCCCAGCCCTCGATGACGGCTCCCGCGCCGATGGTCGTGTCGAACGGGTCGCCGCCGCGGCTCCACGTGGAGTCGAAGGACGGGTGCTCGCCGTTGTCGTCGGCCTCCCAGCGCACGCCGGTGTACTGGACGATGACCTGCTCGCCCTCCTCCACCTCGTCGCCGGTGCCCTCGATGAGCGGGACGACCTCCAGGTCCTCGGGGGCCTCCGCGTCCTCCGGGAACTCGATGGTCGGCTCGCTGTGGCCCTCCTGGGTCACCACGGGCAGGCCGTCGCCGCCGTCGGTGCTCTGCTCCCCGGGCACGACCGAGCCCTTGTTGAAGCTGTTGACCAGGTCGATGACCAGGACGCTGGCGCCGGCCGGGGCGGCCTGTCCGGCCGCCTCCGCCTGGGCCTGCTCGTCCTCGGTGAGAGGGGGCATGACGTAGACTGCGCGGCTGCCGACGGGCTGGTTGACCAGCACCTCGCTGATCTGCTCCGGCATCTGCTCCATGCGGATCAGGTCGGGGGCGCCGGTCTCGTAGCTGGACATGCCCTCGGCGAGCTCGCCTTCGCCGGGGCCGGTCCACTGGTACTGGACCACGTTGGCGACGACCAGGTCGTCCGCGCGCACCAGCTCGTCCTCACCCGAGCCGGCGCTGACGATGCCCGAGATCTCCTCGTCCGGCGGGTCGGACTCGGGGAAGGTGACCTCCGGTTCCTCACCGACCTCGCCGGTGACGGTGGGCAGCCGTGGGTCGAGCTGGTCCCCGTTCATGCGCAGGAAGGCTGGCGTTCGCCATTCCTCTGGGATGCTTCCGCAGCTTGAGACCGCCAGGGTGATGGCGGCCAGCGGCACCGCGAGGGCGGCGGCACGTCGGTGCATGAGTCACAACCTCTGATTTCCGGCTTGGGACAGGGTCACACTACCGAAAAGTAGGGCCGTAACCACCCCCGGGAGCGCACCGAACGCCAGAACCCCGCCGCGGAGGGCTTTCGTCCTCCGGGCGGGGCCCGTGTCCGACTGCTGCGGAAGGTCACATTCCGGCGATGAGCTTCTCCACGCGCTCGTCGACCGACTTGAAGGGATCCTTGCAGAGCACGGTCCGCTGCGCCTGGTCGTTGAGCTTGAGGTGCACCCAGTCCACCGTGAAGTCGCGGCGCTGCTCCTGGGCACGGCGGATGAACTCCCCGCGCAGCCGGGCCCGCGTGGTCTGCGGGGGCACCGACTTGGCCTCGAAGATCTTCAGGTCGCCGACCACGCGGTCCATCTGGCCGCGCTTCTGCATGAGGTAGAAGAGTCCGCGGTCGCGGTGGATGTCGTGGTAGGTCAGGTCGAGCTGGGCCACGCGCGGCGACGACAGCGACAGGTCGTGCTTGTCCCTGTAGCGCTCCAGGAGCTGGTACTTGGCGACCCAGTCGATCTCCCGGGCGACGGTGTCCAGGTTCTGGGTCTCGACCGCCTCCAGGGTGCGCTGCCACAGGTCCAGGATGCGCTTGCCGGTGGCGTCGGTGCCGTGCCGGTCGACGTAGCTCTGCACCTTGTCCAGGTATTCGCGCTGGATCTCCAGTGCGCTGGCCTCGCGGCCGTTGGCCAGCCGCACCTTGCGCCGGCCGGTCATGTCGTGGCTGACCTCGCGGATCGCCCGGATGGGGTTCTCCAGCGTGTAGTCGCGCATGACGACCCCGGCCTCGATCATGCGCAGGACGAGGTCGGTGGAGCCCAGTTTGAGGAGGGTGGTGGTCTCGCTCATGTTCGAGTCGCCGACGATGACGTGCAGGCGCCGGAAGCGCTCGGCGTCGGCGTGCGGCTCGTCGCGGGTGTTGATGATGGGGCGGGAGCGCGTGGTGGCGGAGGAGACGCCCTCCCAGATGTGCTCGGCCCGCTGGCTGACGCAGAAGAGGGCGCCCCGGGGGGTCTGGAGGACCTTGCCGGCGCCGCAGATGATCTGGCGGGTGACCAGGAAGGGGATGAGCACGTCGGCCAGGCGGCCGAACTCCCCGTGCCGTCCGACGAGGTAGTTCTCGTGGCAGCCGTAGGAGTTGCCCGCCGAGTCGGTGTTGTTCTTGAACAGGTAGATGTCGCCGGCGATGCCCTCCTCGTGCAGGCGCTGCTCGGCGTCGACCTGCAGCCCCTCCAGGATGCGCTCGCCGGCCTTGTCGTGGGCCACCAGGTCCACGAGGCTGTCGCACTCGGGGGTGGCGTACTCGGGGTGGCTCCCCACGTCCAGGTACAGCCGGGCGCCGTTGCGCAGGAACACGTTGCTGCTGCGCCCCCAGGAGACCACCCTGCGGAAGAGGTACCGGGCGACCTCGTCGGGCGACAGCCTGCGCTGTCCCCGGAAGGTGCACGTGACCCCGTACTCGTTCTCCAGCCCGAAGATCCGTCGTTCCACGCGGCCTCACCAACTTCCCGTCACCGGGGTGCGGACGACGGGCCCTCGCCGTCCGCACCCGCCCGGCCGGTGCGGCGCCTCGGGCGCGTCGCACCGTCGTCATCGTTCAGATCACTCGTCGGCCTCGTCCTCGGTGCTGTCGCCGCCCGGGGCGGCAGCGCCTCCGGCCTTGCCCTCCTCGATGAGGGCGGTCAGGCGACGGCCTTGGATGCGGCGGAACTTGCGGTGCTGCCTGGAGCGCTCCAGGATCGCGACCTCCAGGTTGGAGGCCTCCAGCTCCCGCTCCTCGCCGTTCTCGCGCGCGAGGGCGCGGGTGGCCGCGTTGAGGGCGGCGCTGAGCGGGGCGTCGGCTGCGAAGCGGTCCTTGAGCTGGGTGGAGACGTGTTCGGACGATCCGCCCACGGCCACGAAGCCCTGTTCGTCGACGATGGAGCCGTCGAAGGTGATGCGGTAGATCTCGTCGTCGTCGGCGGTGTCCCCGACCTCGGCGACGACGATCTCCACCTCCCAGGGCTTGAGGCTCTCGCTGAAGACGGTTCCGAGGGTCTGGGCGTAGATGTTGGCGAGCTGGCGCCCGCTGACGTCGCGGCGGTCGTACTGGTACCCGCGCACGTCGGCGAACCGCACGCCCATCAGGCGCAGGTTCTCGAACTCGGGGTAGCGGCCGACGGCGGCGAAGCCGATGCGGTCGTAGAGCTCGCTGATCTTGTGCAGTGTGCGGGACATGTTGTCCGCCACCATGAGGATCCCGCCCTCGTACTGCAGGACGACGGCGCTGCGGCCGCGCGCGATGCCCTTGCGCGCGTAGTCCGCCTTGTCCTTCATCTGCTGTTCGGGGGCGACGTAGAACGGCATCGACACCGCGGATCGTTTCCTTACCTAGTCGGGAGAAGTCTGGGGTGGGGACGGCTGCCGGATCAGCCCAACTCGACGGTGGGGCCGTCGGGGTGCTCGGCGCGCCCCTCGACCACCTCCGTCGCCAGGCGGGCGACGACCTCGACGGGCAGGCGGCGGTGGCCGTCCTCGGTGATGACGTCGACGAGGGGGAAGATCTTGCGGTGCAGGTCGGGTCCGCCCGTGGCGGAGTCGTCGTCGGCGGCGTCGTAGAGGGACTGGAGCGCCACCTTGGCGGCGCCGGTCTCGTCCAGGTCGTCGCGGTAGAGCTTCTTGATGGAGCCCCTGGCGAAGACCGACCCGGAGCCGATGGAGTGGTAGCGCTGCTCCTCGTAGCGTCCGCCGACGGCGTCGTAGCTGAAGACCCGTCCCACCCCGGTGTTCTCGTCGAAGCCGACGAGGATCGGGACGACGACGAAGCCCTGCATCGCCATGCCGAGGTTGCCCCGGACCATCTGGGCGAGCTTGTTCGCCTTGCCCTCGAGGGAGAGCGAGCGGCCCTCCATCTTCTCGTAGTGCTCCAGTTCGACCTGGTAGAGGCGGGCGAGTTCGATACCGATCCCGGCCGAGCCCGCGATGGCCACCGCGGAGTACTCGTCGGTCCGGAAGACCTTCTCCATGTCGCGGTTGGCGATGACGTTGCCCTGGGTGGCCCGGCGGTCGCCCGCCAGCAGGACTCCCCCGGGGAAGGTCAGGGCGACGATGGTCGTCGCGTCGGGCGTGAGGTGTTCCGTCCCACCTCCGGCCGGGAGCTTGTGCCCGGGCAGCATCTCGGGGCTGACCGAACTGAGAAACTCGGTGAAGGACGAGGTTCCCGCACTCATGAAAGCGGCCGGCAACCGTCCGCCCTCGAACCCTTCGAACACGCGACTCCCTCCACTCGCGCCCCACCCCGGCGTGGGGGCGGGTGGGGCGCCTGTTGTCCTTGTTTTCGGCGGCCGGGCGGTGCTCCGGCCGATGAGACTGACCCTAGTCGGGCGCACGGCGGTGCCGGGGGCGCCCGGGTGCGCTGTCAGCGAACCGCCGCGGAGCGGCTACTCGCCGCCCTTCTGCACGAACTGCCGGACGAAGTCCTCGGCGTTGCTCTCCAGCACGTCGTCGATCTCGTCGAGAATGTCGTCGACGTCCTCGTCGAGCTGGTCCTTGCGTTCCTGGACGTCCGCCGCCGCTTCGGTCTCCTCGACCTCCTCGTCGCGGCGCGAGGCGTGCTTCTGACCGCCCGTGTCCTTCGTCGCCATGGCGTCTTCCCTCCCGTTCGGGCTCCCGTTCGGGGCTCTCGCCCTTATCTTGGCCCAACACCGCGCGACTCAACCCCCTTCCCGGGGCCCGATACCCGCTAGTTACCTCGGATCGTCCGATGTGCGCGCGGCGTGGCCCGCGCGGGCGCCCGTTTCGCACCGGGCGTGTCTCCCGGAGCGGCTTCCGGGGCGTTCGGCCCCGGGCCCGCACCTCCGAGCAGAACGAGATACATCGCAATACTGTTCGGAAAACGCACACTTGTTCGTCAGGCAAACAAAGTTACCCATGAGTTACCGCTCTGACCTTTGCAGTTACATATGCGTGGCCGAACCATCACAGATGGCACCCGGTTCCAGTGGCCGGATCCGGCCACACAACACCCCTTGCGCCGATAGCTGATGTGTGATCCGAAAATGATCACAGTAGGAAACTACAAGGTCAGACATGTCGTCACGATGAGTGATCGGGACAAAAGCATCGGATCATCACATGATCCTTTCGTCACGTGAATGAAATACCAGGTTCTCGGTCCTTTCGTTGCCCAAGATGTGCACTTAACGTGGATGAACGTTGACCGAGTGTCTTGACTGCAGGACATACGGCGAACCGGCCGGAGTTTTCGTCTCATCACGGGCTCCGGTCCGGGGTCCGACGCCCTCGCCGGCGGGTGTCGGGCCCCGAACCCCCGTCAGAATTCCCCAAGGAGAGTAGGGATCTATGCGACCCTCCCCCGTTATCTCCGCGATCGGCACCGGCGCACTCGCGTTCGGCCTGGCGTTCTCCGTGACGCCGGGCGCGACCGCGGCGGTCGTCCCCGCCGAGCCCGCCGCCAGCGGCGGGTCCGCGACGATGCTGGAAGCCCTCGAGAGGGACCTCGGCCTCACCCCGCTCGGGGCCGAAGCACTTCTCGAGGCCCAGGAATCCGCCTTCGAGACCGACACCGAGGCCACCGAGGCCGCGGGAGACGCCTACGGCGGCTCCCTGTTCGACCCCGAGACACAGGAACTCACCGTCCTGGTGACCGACACCGCGGCCGTCGACGCGGTCGAGGCAGCCGGCGCCGAGGCCACCGTGGTCTCATACGGCACCGAGGGCCTGGCACAGGTCGTGGACGAACTCGACGCGGTCGGCGCGCCCGAGGGCGTCGTCGGCTGGTACCCGGACGTGGAGCGCGACACCGTCGTCATCCAGGTCACCGAGGGCGCGAGCGCCGACGGCCTCATCGAGGCCTCCGGGGTGGACGCCTCCGCCTTCGAGGTGCAGGAGACGGTCGAGGCGCCCAGACTGCTGGCCGAGATCGTCGGCGGCGAGGCCTACTACATGGGCGGCGGCCGCTGCTCCATCGGCTTCGCCGTGCAGGGCGGCTTCGTGACGGCGGGCCACTGCGGCACCGCCGGCACCACCGCCGAGAGCTCCGACGGCACCGGCTCCGGTGTGTTCGAGGAGTCCGTCTTCCCCGGCAGCGACGGCGCCTACGTCGCTGCCACGTCCAACTGGACCGGGACGAACCGGGTCGAGGGCAGCTCCTCGACCGTCTCCGGCTCCACCCAGGCGCCGATCGGGTCGGCCGTGTGCCGCTCCGGCTCGACCACCGGCTGGCACTGCGGCACCATCGAGGCCCGCGGCCAGACGGTGAGCTACCCGGAGGGCACGGTCGAGGACCTGACCCGGACCGACGTCTGCGCCGAGCCCGGCGACTCCGGCGGCTCGTTCATCTCCGGCTCGCAGGCCCAGGGCGTCACCTCCGGCGGCTCCGGCGACTGCACCTCCGGCGGTACGACCTACTACCAGGAGGTCGGACCGCTGCTGAGCTCGTGGGGGCTCAGCCTGGTGACCGGCTGACCCCGGCCGCCGACCGGGCCGACCGGGCCACCGCAGCGCGTCCCCGTCCGCACCCGCGGGCGGGGACGCCTGCCGTCTCCGTCGTCCACAGGGGCAGAGGACGTCTGGCGCCGATCGGACTTCCGGGTTCTCCTGGAGACACCCCTCCCCCCAGGAGAACGGACGACCATGCACGCCTCCCCCTCCCCCGTGCCGCGAACCGCCGGCGCCCTCCTCGCGCTCTCCCTGACCACCGTCCTCGCCTTCGGATCCGCGCCGGCGCCCTCGTGGGCCGCCCTCCCCGCCGCCCCGGACTCCACCGCGCCCGCCCGCCCCGGGTCCTCCTCCGGTCCGGCCGACGCCGTCGCAGCGCAGTTCGGCCTGAGCCCGTCGGTCGCCCGGGACCTGCTCAGAGCCCAGGAGGAGGCCGCCCGTGCGGACGCGGAGGCCGCCGAGGCCGCCGGTCCCGCCTACGCGGGCTCCGTCTTCGACAGCAGCACGCTCCGGCTGACCGTCCTGGTCGACACCCCCTCCGTCGCCGAGGAGGTGCGAAGGACCGGAGCGCGGGTCGAGGTCGTCCCGCGCTCCGCCGACGAGCTGGACGGCGTCGTGGCCGGCCTCGACGCGGCCGGGCCCCGCGCGGGGGTCGTCGGCTGGTACCCGGACCCGTCCGAGGGCGCCGTGGTCGTCGAGACCGTGGACGGGGCCTCGTCCGAGGCCGCCGCCCTCGTCGAGGACGCCGGTGTGGACCCCGCCGCCGTGCGGGTGCGGGAGGGCGCGGAGCAGGCGGTCCCCTACGCCGAGGTCGTCGGCGGCCGCCTGTTCCGGACCGGCGGAGGCGTGTGCACCATCGGCTTCGCCGCCACCGCCTCGGGGGAGCCCGGCTTCCTGACCGCGGGGCACTGCGGCACCGCGGGCGCCCCGGTGGAGAGCATCCCCGCCGGGGCCTCGGGAACCTTCCAGCACTCGCAGTTCCCCGGCTCCGACGGCGCGTTCGTCCGCGTGGGGCCCGGGTGGACCCTCACCAACCTGGTCGACGACCAGGCCGGGGGGTTCGTCGAGGTCACCGGCTCACAGCCCGCGCCGATCGGATCGACCGTGTGCACGTCCAACCCCTACAGCGGGTGGCGCTGCGGCAGGATCCTGGGCCGCAACCACACGGTGAGCTACCCGCAGGGCACGGTCCACGGCCTGACCCGGACCGACGTGTGCTCGGGTCCCGGGGGCTCCGGCGCCCCCTTCGTCGCGGGCTCGCAGGCCCAGGGTGTGACCTCCGGCGGATCCGGCAGCTGCGTCTCGGGCGGGACCACCTACTTCCAGGACGTCAACCCGCTCCTCGCCATGTGGGGCCTGGAGCTGGTCACCTCCTGAGGCCTGCCAACGCCTCCGGCCCGTGGGCGGCCGGCGTCCCGCAAGGGCGCCGGCCGCCCACGCGTCCGCATCCGGCCAGACGCCCGTGCCCGGGGCCGCGCCGCGAACCGTCCGCACAGCCCCTTTGGCACCTCTGTGACCTCTGGTGTTACATCCAGGTAGCCAGGCTGTCACGAACGGTACCGGGTACCGGTGTCCGCATCCGGCCACGGAGCACCCCTTGCGCACGGGCCACCGCTTCGATCCGTGAGCGCCCGACTGCGGAAACCGCAAGGTCGCACACCGGACGGCTACGCGTAGCCATGACGGAACAGAGGGTCATCGGACGATCCTTCGTACGTCTGAATAGATCAACACAGAGCGGGTCTTTCCCTCACCAAAGTGTCCATTTATGTTGGGGATCGTTTACCGGATGTCTCGGTGAATTCCGGACGTCGGAACAACTCCGTCCTTCGGAAATGGGGTTTCCGTCCCTACCGGCGCGGACACTCCGAATCCCCCTTGATCCCCCTTGGAGAGTAGACACCCATGCGACCCTCCCCCGTCATCTCCGCCATCGGCACGGGAGCCCTGGCCTTCGGCCTGGCCCTGTCCCTGGCACCGGGAGCCCTCGCGGCGACCGCCCCCCTCCCCCAGGGCCCCGTCGCCGACGACAACGCAGCCAGCATGTTCGAGGCCCTCGAGCGCGACCTCGACCTCACCCAGTCCGAGGCCGAGTCCCTCCTGGAGGCCCAGGAGGCCGCCCTGGAGATCGACGCAGAGGCCACCGAGGCAGCCGGCTCCGCCTACGGCGGTTCCACCTTCGACATCGACACCCACACCCTCACCGTCCTGGTGACCGACGCCGCTGCGGTCGAGGCCGTCGAGGCGACCGGCGCCGAGGCGAGCGTCGTCTCCTACGGGACCGAGGGCCTGGCCGAGGTCGTGGACGACCTCAACGCGGCCGACGTCCCGGAGGGCATCGTCGGCTGGTACCCGGACGTCACGAGCGACACCGTCGTGGTCGAGGTCCTGGAGGGCTCCGGCGCCGACATCGACGCCCTGCTCGCCGAGGCGGGCGTGGACGCCTCCGCCGTCCAGGTCCAGGAGACCAGCGAGACCCCCGAGACCTACGCCGACATCATCGGCGGCCTCGCCTACACCATGGGCGGACGCTGCTCGGTCGGCTTCGCCGCCACCAACAGCGCCGGACAGCCCGGCTTCGTCACCGCCGGCCACTGCGGCACCGTCGGCACCGCGGTGACCATCGGCAACGGCCGCGGCACCTTCCAGAACTCGGTCTTCCCCGGCAACGACGCCGCGTTCGTGCGGGGCACCTCCAACTTCACCCTGACCAACCTGGTCTCCCGCTACAACACCGGCGGCTACCAGAGCGTCACCGGCACCAGCCAGGCCGCCGTCGGCTCCGCCATCTGCCGCTCCGGCTCCACCACCGGCTGGCGCTGCGGCACCATCCAGGCCCGCAACCAGACGGTGAGCTACCCGCAGGGCACCGTCTACTCGCTCACCCGCACCAACGTGTGCGCCGAGCCCGGTGACTCCGGCGGTTCGTTCATCTCCGGCTCGCAGGCCCAGGGCGTCACCTCCGGTGGCTCCGGCAACTGCTCCGTCGGCGGCACCACCTTCTACCAGGAGGTCCTGCCGATGGTGAACTCCTGGGGCGTCAGCATCCGCACCAGCTGACCCTCCTCACCACCCCTGACCGTCCCCGTCCGCGTCAGCGGGCGGGGACGCCCATGTCCCCGGGGCGGGGCCGGGGGGGCGGGGGCCCCCCCGCGCTCGGCAGCGCCCCCCGCGGTACACCCCGCACCGCAGAGTGGGTGGGGGGGGGGC
>NZ_JBEXSY010000060.1:0-39915 GCF_040613895.1 Nocardiopsis sp. NPDC006198
GAGGGGCCGCGGGCCCACCGCGCGGTGGGCCCGTCCGGCTCAGAGGAGCTGGTGGACGCGGACGAGGTTGCCCGCGGGATCGCGGAAGGCGCAGTCGCGGACCCCGTAGTCCTGGTCGGCGGGTTCCTGGACGACGTCGGCGCCCGAGGCCCGGACGCGGGCGAAGAACCCTTCGAGGTCGTCCGTGGCGAGCGTGACGGAGGTGTAGACACCCTTGGCGATGAGTTCCAGGACGGTGCGGCGCTCGTCCTCGGAGATGCCCGGATCGGTGGCGGGCGGGTGCAGCACGAGGGAGGTGCCGGGCTGCCCGGCCGGTCCGACGGTGATCCAGCGCATGTCCTCGTAGCCCACGTCGTTGCGGACCTCGAAGCCCAGCGCGTCGCGGTAGAAGCCCAGAGCGGCCTCGGGGTCGGTCTGCGGAAGGAAGGCCTGGTGGATGGTGACGTTCATGGGCGCCACGCTACGCAGGACCACCGGGGCGGGCTTCTCGATTCCTGACCGGCCTGTTCACGCGCTTGGCCAGGCAGGGCGGGATCCCCGCCCCGTCCCGGGAGCGGTCGCGGCGGTAGACGCTCGGCGGCACGCCCACCAGTTCGGTGAACCTCGTGCTGAACGTGCCCAGGGAGGAGAAGCCCACCGCGAAGCAGACCTCGGTGACGCCGAGGTCCCCGCGCCGCAGCAGCGTCATCGCCCGTTCGATCCGCCGGGTCATCAGGTACGAGTACGGGGACTCGCCGTAGACGCGGCGGAACTCCCGGCTCAGGTGCCCGGCCGACATGTACGCCCCGCGTGCCAGCGCCTCGACGTTCAGCGGCTCGGCGAACTCGCGGTCGATCCGGTCGCGGACGCGGCGCATCGCGGCGATGTCGCGCAGGCGTTGCGCCTGCGCGCCTCCAGGTTCCATGTCTCCATCGTTCCACGCCGCGCCGACGTTCGGGCGGGTTCGGCCCGCGACCGACCGGTGCCGGGACAGCGGGACCGGGGGTTCCGGCCTCAGCGCGGTACGTGTCGGGAGCGGGGCGGGCGCGGGCCGGGAATCGAGAAGCGGCGGGGTTGCGGGCACGATTGGCGTCGGAGGCGCCTCACACCGATTCCGACCAGGGGAGTGGCAGCGATGAGCGCGAACACGGGCACGACGGGCGGCGGGGCCGCGGAGGGCTTCTCGGAGGAGGAGCGCGCGGCCATGAAGGCGCGGGCCGCCGAACTCAGGAAGGAGGCGGAGCGCGGGCGGGGCGCCAAGGCCGCGGCCGGGGAGCTCGACGTCCTGGCGAAGATCGCGGAGATGGATCCCGCGGACCGCGCGGTGGCCGAGCGCGTCCACGCCATCGTCACCGCCAACGCCCCGGAGCTGACACCGAAGCTCTGGTACGGGCAGCCGGCCTACGCCAGGAAGGGGAAGGTCGTGTGCTTCTTCCGGAGCGGGCAGGCCGACAAGGAGCGCTACTCGACCTTCGGTTTCACCCCCGAGGCGAACCTCGACGACGGCGGCCTGTGGCCCACGTCCTTCGCCGTCACCGGTCTCGGCGGGGCGGCCCGGGAGGAGCTCGCCGCCCTCGTCCGCAGGGCCGTGGGCTGACCCGCCGCCCCGCCCGCCCGGCGGGCCGCCGGGCCGCCGACACACCCGGGCGAGGCGTGGTGATCTGGATCACATTATGCGGAGTGCTGCCGACCGTGCTGGCGTGGCGCGGGGGTGCGGCGGGTGCCCGGTGGCGCGCATCGCGACCGGCGCGCCGTTCTGACCTGGGTCTTCTCGGTGGGTGGGATCATCCCTGGGGTGCGGTTCGGGGTGTTTGGGCTGGTCATTCGGGAAGCGGGGGGCGATTCGCCTGCTTCCACAAAACCTACTTATTAAGTAGAGTTTTGCTCGTCCTCCGACGCAGCACGAAAAGGACCACTCCATGCGTGTGCCCTCCCTCCCCCTGAGAACCGCCCTGGCGGCCCTGGCCGTCGGCCTGGCCGCCACCGGGTGCGGGGCGGCCGGCGCCGAGGAGGCCGACGGGTCCTCGCTGACCCTCGGCTACTTCCCGAACATCACCCACGCCCCGGCCCTCGTGGGCGTCCAGGACGGGATCATCCCCGGCGCCCTCGGCGAGGGCGTCGCCTTCGACACCCGCATCTTCAACAGCGGCCCCGACGCCGTCAACGCCCTGTTCTCCGGCGAGGTCGACGCCGCCTACCTCGGCCCCAGCCCCGCCGTCAACGGGTGGGCGCAGTCCGAGGGCCAGGCGCTGCACGTCGTCGCCGGGGCCGCCACCAGGGGGACCGGGCTCGTCGTGCGCGAGGGCATCGACTCCCTGGACGACCTGCGCGGCACCACCCTGGCCACCCCGCAGCTGGGCGGCACCCAGGACGTGGCGCTGCGCTGGCTCGCCGAGGAGCAGGGCTGGGGCGTCGACACCGCCGGGGGCGGAGACCTGTCGATCGTGCCCCAGGCCAACGCCGAGACCGTGGACGCCTTCGCCCTCGGCGAGATCGACGGCGCCTGGCTGCCCGAGCCCCACCTGAGCCGGGTGCTCGCCGAGGACGACGCGCACCTGCTCATCGACGAGGCCGACCTGTGGCCGCAGACCGACGGCCGGTTCGTCACCACCCACCTCGCGGTCGGCGCCGAGTTCCTCGACCGCAACCCCGAGGTGGTCGAGGACCTGCTGCGCGGCCACATCGCCTCCGTCGACCTGCTCAACGAGGAGCCCGAACGGGCGCGGGCGGCGGCCGGGGACCATCTGGAGTCGCTCACCGGCGCGCGGCTCGACCCCGGCATCACCGCGTCGGCCTTCGACAACGTGGCCTTCACCGTCGACCCCGTCGCCCCCTCGCTGCTCGCCGGCGCCGACAGAGCCGAGGCCGTCGGGCTGCTCGAACCCGTCGACCTGAACGGAATCTACGCCCTCGACCTGCTCAACGGTCTCCTCGCCGAGGACGGCCGCGAGCGGGTCGCCGGGTTGGAAGGGTAGAGGCCCATGACCACCGTCACAGAGACGCCCGCGCGCACCGCCGCCGTGGAGATCCAGGACATCTCCAAGGTCTTCGGACACGGCAAGGGCGCCGTGACCGCGATCGACGGGATGTCCGTCACCGTCGGCACCGGGGAGTTCCTCGCCATCGTGGGCGCGTCCGGCTGCGGGAAGAGCACCCTGCTCTCCCTCGTCGCCGGACTCGAACAGCCCACGACGGGCAGCGTGGACGCGGGCGGCCACAAGGTCGCGATGATGTTCCAGGAGGCCGCGCTGTTCCCGTGGCTGACCGTGGGCGCCAACATCGAGGTGCCCATGAAGGTCAACAAGGTGCCCCGGGCCGAGCGCAGGAAGCGCGTCGCCGAACTCCTGGACCTGGTGCGGCTCACCGGCTTCGACCGCAAGCGCCCCCACGAGCTGTCCGGCGGCATGCGCCAGCGCGTCGCCCTGGCCCGCGCGCTGGCCCAGGACGCGGACGTGCTGCTCATGGACGAGCCGTTCGGCGCGCTGGACGCCATGACCCGCGACATCCTCCACGACGAGCTGGAGCGGATCTGGCGCGAGAAGGAGCTGACCATCCTCTTCGTCACCCACAACGTGCGCGAGGCGGTGCGCCTGGGCGACCGGGTCGTGCTGCTGTCCAGCCGCCCCGGTCGGGTGATCGACGCCTTCCCGGTCGAGGGCGAGCGCCCCCGCCGGATCGACTCGGTGCAGATCGCCGAGCAGGCCGCCACCATCACCGACCGACTCCGCGAGGAGGTCTCGCGCCATGCCTGACACCGATGTGCGGGACGACCGGAGCCGTGTCCGCGGACTCGACGCCCTCGAACTCCAGCCCCGGCGCGGTACGGGGGAGCGCAGTGCCGCCGAGACCGCCGGGAGGATCTGGGCCGCGACCTGGCCCAAGCTGGCCGCGGTGGCCCTGGTGCTGCTCGCCTGGCAGGCGGTCGTGTGGTCCGGGTGGCGGACCGAGTTCGTCTTCCCCGGACCGGACAGGGTGCTGCCGACCCTCTTCCGGGAGATCACCACACCCGAGTTCTGGGAGGCCGTCCAGGTCACCATGCGGCGGGCCCTGACCGGCTTCGCCCTGGCCCTGGTCGTGGGCGTGATCATCGGCATCGCGGTCTCGCAGTTCAAGCCGCTGCGGGTGGCGATCGGCTCGCTGATCACCGGGCTCCAGACGATGCCCTCCATCGTGTGGTTCCCGTTCGCGATGCTGCTGTACGGCATCAGCGAGTCGGCGATCATGTTCGTGATCGTGCTGGGCGCGGCCCCCTCCATCGCGGGCGGGCTGACCTCGGGCATCGACTACGTCTCCCCGTCGCTGCTGCGGGCCGGGCAGGTGATGGGCCTGCGGGGGGTGCAGCGGTACACGGTGCTGATCATCCCGGCGGCCCTGCCGATGTTCGTCACCGGCCTCAAGCAGGGCTGGGCCTTCGCCTGGCGCTCGCTGATGGCGGGCGAGCTGCTGGTGATCATCAACCAGCAGAACTCCATCGGGTGGGCGCTCAGCCAGGCGCGCCAGCTCAACGACGCCGAGCGGCTGCTCAGCTACATCATCATCGTGCTCGTCGTCGGCATCGTCATCGACGTGTTCTTCAACTGGGCCGACCGGGCCCTGCGCCGCCGCTGGGGCATCACCGGCTCCTGACCGGTACGGGCCCGCGGGAAGGGACGGGGAGGACGTGCGCGGGGGCGCGCGTCCTCCCCGTTCTCGGTGTACAGGGCTGGGCCGGGGTGTTAACCCAAGCAAAACCAACAAAAACAACAAGAAGCCAACAAAAAAGCCACACAAACCTGGTTTTTGACGGCTGGTGTGTGGTTGACTGCGTTGCGCCACTACCCCCGGCACGTCCCGGTCCCCGCTCGGCCGGCCCGTACCCCCTATGGTTTTTGGAGACGCACATGTCCATCTTCCGCAGAGGCAAGGCCCTGACCTCGTCGGTGCTCGCCGGCCTGCTCCTCACCTTCGGCCTCGCGCTCGCCGCCGCCTCCCCGGCCTCCGCCGCGGGCACCTTCCGGCTCTGCAACGTCGGCTCCGGCTACTCCGCCCAGGCGACCTTCCCGGACCGCGGCGGCTTCTCCACCTACGTCGTCAACTCCGGCCAGTGCACCAGTGTGAGCACCAACGGCAACGAGGGCTACTACGTGACCATCAGGAACAGCGGCGGGCGCTTGAAGTCGACCGGGGGCTACCACATCCCGAGCGGCAGGAGCGTGGACTTCTCCACCGGCGGGACCTTCGCCGCTCCGCAGTTCCACGCGCAGGTCTACTAGAGGACCGCTCGTACCGGGGCCGGGCCGCGATGCGCGGCCCGGCCCCGTCGTCGTCGGGCGGAAGGGCCACCGCGACGGGTCCCTGTCCCGGCCCCCGGCGGCCTCAGGGCAGCAGGCCGGCCAGGTAGACCACGCCGGTGGCCGTGACGAGCGCGCCGAGCAGGAGGCGCAGCGGCTGCTCTCCCAGGCGGCGGGAGAACCCGATCCCGACCAGGGAGCCGAGCGCGCCGCCGAGCCCCAGCGCCAGGCCCACGCCCCAGTCGGGGGCGGCCGGGGCCGCGCCGAAACCGATCCGGTCGAACACCGCGTAGGCGGTCAGGCCCACCACGGACGTGGCCAGGGTGGTGGTCAGGGCCACCACGGCGGCCCGCGAGGTCAGCCACCCGGCCGCGCCGATGAGCAGCGGCGACAGCAGGGAGCCGCCGCCGATGCCCACCGCCGCGCCGAACAGCGCCGCGCCGCCCGCCGCGAGCGCGAGCAGGGCGCGGCCCCCGCGTGCGGGCCGCGCGCCCCCGGCCCCCGTCGGCGGGGGAGCGGAGGCCCGTGCCCGGCGGACCGCGAGGAGGCGCGTCCCCGTGGCGAGCATGAGCACGGCGAGCAGGCCGCGGAAGAGCGCGGGATCGGACAGCCAGGTGACGCGCACGGCGGCGCCCGCCACCGCGCAGGGCACGGCGGCGGCCGTGGCCACGAGCATCTCCGCGCCGTGGCCGCGCGCCGACCGGGCCAGGCGGCTCAGGCCCAGCGGTGTGGCCACCACGTTGTAGAGCAGGTTGGTGGCACTCACCGCGGGTCCGTGCATCCCCAGGGCGCTGAGCTGCACGGGAAGCAGGAGGACGGCCCCCGAGATCCCCACGGGGGCCGTCACGGCCGCGACGGCGAATCCGGCCATGACGGCGACGAGGATCTCCATGCGGATAACTCTACTAAACAAGTGGGTTTTAGGGGGATTGTGGGTGCTCCACCGCGGATGTCCGGTGGCGGCGGTGTCCCCGGCCCCGGGCCCCGGGTCCCCGCCCCGGCGGTCCCGCTCCCGCGCCGTTTCCGAGCGCTACACGGGTTCCACCGGCCGGGACGCGCGCTCGTCGTAGGCCGCGCGCGCCGAGGCGATCTCGTCCATGTGCTCCTCCGACCACAGGCGGATCGACCCCATCAGCGCCTCCACCTCGGCGCCGAGCGCGGTCAGGCTGTACTCCACGCGCGGCGGGGTCGTCGGGTACACCCGGCGGTCGACCAGCCCCGCCCGCTCCATCTCGCGCAGGGTCTGGGTCAGCATCTTCTGCGTGATGCCGTCCAGGCGGCGGCGCAGCTCGCCGAAGCGAGCAGGGCCCTGGGAGAGCACCCCCACCACCAGGCACAGCCACTTGTTGGACAGCAGGGAGAGGACGTTGCGGGACGCACAGTTCCGCAGGTAGACATCGGCGCCGCCGAGTTCTCGCAAGTCAGGAGTGGTATACACCAGGTACCTACAGATGGGGAAAGTGCCTTCTATACAAGGGGTACCTTAGCCGGGAAGCTGGGCGCATGACAGAGCACATGCGCACCGTCCAGCAGAAGTCCGTCGGCGGCCCCGAGGTCCTGGAGATC
This sequence comes from Nocardiopsis sp. NPDC006198, assembly GCF_040613895.1. Lineage (NCBI taxonomy): Bacteria > Bacillati > Actinomycetota > Actinomycetes > Streptosporangiales > Nocardiopsidaceae > Nocardiopsis > Nocardiopsis sp. NPDC006198. The sequence continues at coordinate 6,816 of NZ_JBEXSY010000060.1, forward strand.
GTCGAGGCCCCCGTGCCCGTGCCCGCGCCCACCCACATCCGGGTGCGGGTGCACGCGGCCGGCGTCAACCCGACCGACTGGAAGATGCGGACCACCGGCTACTGGTACACGCCCCCCTTCGGCCAGGGCTGGGACGTCTCCGGGGTCGTCACCGCCGTCTCCCCGGGGGTCACCCGCTTCGCCGTCGGCGACGAGGTCTACGGGATGCCGAACTTCCCCGACACCCCCGGCGCCTACGCCGACCAGGTCACCGGCCCCGCGCGGCACTTCGCCCCCAAGCCCGCGGGACTCGACCACGTCCACGCCGCCGCCCTCCCGCTCGCCGCGCTCACCGCCTGGCAGGCCCTGGTGGACACCGCGGACGTCGGAGCAGGACAGCGCGTCCTCGTCCACGCCGCGGCGGGGGGCGTGGGCCACCTGGCCGTCCAGATCGCGAGGGCCCGGGGAGCCCACGTGATCGGTACCGCCAGCGCCGCCAAGCACGAGCTCCTCCTGGGCCTGGGGGCGAACGAGGTGGTCGACTACGCGGCCGAGGACTTCGCCGAGGCCGTCGGCGACGTGGACGTGGTGCTCGACGCCATCGGCGGCGACTACCTGGAGCGGTCGCTGCGCACCCTGCGGCCAGGCGGGCTGTACATCGGCCTGGCCAACCCCTTCGACACCGAGGGGGTCGCCCGGGCCGCGGAGAAGGCGGGCGCGGGCGTCCGCGGCGTGACCCTGATGGTCGAACCCGACCACAAGGGCCTGGAGGCGGTCACCGCGCTCGTGGAGGAGGGGCGGTTGAAGCCGCTGGTCGCCGCGACCTTCCCCCTGGAGGAGGCCGCCGAGGCGCACGAGCTGGGGGAGACGGGCCGCACCACCGGAAAGATCGTGCTGACCCTCACCTGACCCGGCCGCGGGGCGACGCCGGACGCGGGCACGCGGAGAGGGGCCGGGCCCGGCCCCTCCCGGTCGCGGCCGGTTCCCGCTCCGGGGACCTGCGGGGTCCCGAGCGGACCGGGGCACGAATCCCCGGCGCCCGGGGCGGGCCCGCCGTACGCGAACCGGCTGCGGGCGCCCGCGGGCCCCGCACGCCGTCCGGCGGTGCGGGGCCCGGACGCCTCAGGCGTGGACGAGCGGGGTGTCCACCAGGTGCTCGGCCACGAACCAGGCCTGCAGCTCGTTGACGCGGATCACCTCCGAGACCAGCAGGTCGTTCGTCCCGTCGTCGCCCATCTCCTGGGTGCGCGCGGCGGCGTCGTGGCAGTCCTCCAGGATGGTCTCGTGCGCCTCCAGGAGGCGGGAGAGCATCGCGGGCACCTCCTCGACGCCGTTCGGCGGACGCGGGACGTTGGTGATCTCGGCGACGTGCCGAGGGTCCCCGACCGCCACGCCGCCCAGGGTCTGGACGCGCTCGGCGATGGTGTCGATCAGCTCGGTCTGCTCGTCGGCGTGCTTGTCCATCAGCAGGTGGAGCTGGTAGAACGTCTGCCCGCGCATCAGCCAGTGGTGCTTCTTGTACAGGTCGTGCAGGATGCGGGTGTCGCACAGCACCTGGTTCAGCCGCTGGCACGAGTACATCCGCGCGTCGTAGGAGAGGCCGACCGGAAGCTGGCGAACCGTGCCGAACTCCTGGATCTCCTTGCCCTTCTGGTGCAGCCACGGCTGGCTGCTCCTGGGCTTGGGCGTCGTTCCGGCCTTGCGGTCTGCGGTCGTCACTCTGGTCCCCCTCCAGTCGGTGTGACTCGTCTCGCGACTGGAGCGCACACGGTGGTGCGCTCCGTGTGTCAGTCTCGGTTACCCACCGGTGCCGGGCGGCTAACGTCCAGCCAACCGGGAGTAAGTTTTCTGTGCTTTCGCCGCTTCCGGTACGGGCCCGGAGGGGGCCGCCCGCGACGGGCCCCGCCCGCCGCTACCTCCCCGTACGCACGGGCAGGGCGAACAGGCCGTGCATGATCATGCTCGGCCACCACCGCAGCTCGGACTCGTCCACCGCGAGGCGGAGCCCGGGGAACCGGTCGAGCAGGGCGCCGACCGCCACACGGGCCTCCATCCGTGCCAGCTGCGCCCCGACGCAGAAGTGCGCCCCGTGCCCGAACGCCAGGTGCGCGTCCCCGCGCCCGGGCCGGAACCCGTCGGCGTCGTCGTAGCGCCCGGGGTCCCGGCCCGCGGACAGCAGGGAGACCAGGACCGGTTCGCCCGCCTCCAGCGCGACCCCGCCCACGGTGGTCGGCTTCCGGGGGAACCGCCAGGTCGCGTTCTGCAGGGGGCTCTCCAGGCGCAGCGTCTCCTCGACGGCCGGGCCGAGGAGCGCCCGGTCCGCGCGCAGGCGCTCCCAGCGCTCCGGGCGGCGCAGCAGGGTGAAGAGCATGTTCCCGATCAGCGCCACCGTGGTCTCGTGCCCGGCGACCAGCAGCAGGAACGCCGTGGACGTCACCTCGTCGCGGCTCAGCTCCCCGGAGCGGTGCGCCTCGACCAGGTCGCCCAGCAGGTCGTCGGAGGGTTCGGACAGGCGGGCTTCCACCAGTTCCCCCAGGTAGCGGTCGAACCAGTCGGTGGTCGCGGCGACGGCCTCCATCTCCTCGTAGGACGAGGAGTCGATGACCGCGGCCCGCCGGTGGAACTCGGGCCGGTCCGCCCCGGGAACGCCGAGGATGTCGCAGATGATGGCGATGGGCAGCGGATAGGCCAGGTCCCGGACCAGGTCCGGCCGGTCGGAGGCCGCGATGCGGTCCACCAGGTCCGCGGTGACGCGTTCAGCACTCTCCTTCAGGGCTCTGACCCGGCGCGGGGTGAACGCCCCTCCCGCGACCCGGCGCAGCCGCGTGTGGTCGGGCGCGTCCACGTTGACCATGCTGCGCACCAGGCTGGGCCGGTGGTCGTAGGGGAGGCCGAGGCCCGCCGCGCGCCAGGCGGCGTCGCCCGCCGCGGGGTCCTTGAGCATGTCGGGGTCGGCGAGGACCCGCCGCGCGTCGGCGTGGCGGGTGACCAGCCAGGCCCACGCCCCGCCGGGCAGGTCCACGCGGTGCACGGGGGAGTGCTCCCGCAGCCAGCGGTAGGCGGGGTGGGGGTCGGCCTCGAACTCGGGACCGTGCAGCTGCGGTGGGGAAACGGACATGGCGTGCCTCTCGTACCGGGGGGTGCTCCGGGTGCTTCCTACCCCCCGCGCACCACGGTCCTACGCCGGAGGACCCCGGCCGGTGGCCGTTTCCGGCCACGCGCCGCGCACGCGCCGCCGGGGCTCCCCGGCCGCTCCGCGCGCACGGCCGGTGCGGGCCGGGGCCTTCGCCGGGCGCGCCCGGGCCGCCCCGGTGCGGACCGGGTGCGCGGCTGCGGCCCGCACCCGGTCCGTGGGAGGCCCCGCCGCCGGGGGCACGGGCACCCGCACCCCGGGCCGGTCCCGCCGCCGGCCGCGACACCGGGCGGCTGCTGCCGCGGGCGCCCGCACCCACGGGCCGGTCCGCCCTGCGTCAGGGCGCGATGGCGCAGGCGGTCTCCAGCACGAAGCGCGGCCAGGGCCGGTGCGGGTCGTGCCCGGTCAGCTCCCGTACCCGGCGCAGCCGGTAGCGCAGGGTCTGGGGGTGGACGTGCAGGACCTCCGCCGCGGTGGTCGCCGCACCCTCCCGGAAATAGGCGCGCAGCGTCTCCAGCAGGTGGGCGCCGCCCGCCGACAGGAGCGGGCCGAGCACGGCGCGGCGGACCGCGGACGGGGTGACCGGGCCGCCGTTCAGGAGGGCCAGCACGCACGCGTCGGAGTCACGCAGCAGCCCCTCGGGGCCGAACGCGTGCGGGGGCGCGGTCTCCAGCGCGTCGTCGGCCAACCGGTAGGCGGCGGACATGTCGGCGAGGGCGCGCGGCGCCAGGACGCACCCCCGCCAGGGGTGCGCGCCGAGCACGGCGGCCACCCTGCCGGCGTCGGCGGGGGAGGCCAGCAGCACCACCCGGCCCGCGCGCGTGGTGAGCAGCGGGTCCGCGCCGACCGGTTCGACCAGGCCGAGCAGCGCCATCCCCGCCGACACGGCGTCCCCCCGCGGGGCGCCGACGGGGGGAGATCCCTCCGGTTGCGCCACCACCAGGACCGCGGGGTCGGGCGGGGCGATGCCCAGGGTCCTCGCCCGGTCGCGGATCGCCCCCTGCGAGGCCTGCCGTCCGATGAGGAGGTCGTCCAGGAACGCCCGCCGGGCCCTCTCCAGGTCGGCGTCCAGCCGGTGGGCGGTCTCGGCGTGGCCCTCCGCCAGGCTCTCCGAGATCTGGTCGATCGAGGTCAGCCAGAGTTCGCCCAGAGCGAACACGTCCGCCGCGTCGAGCCCGTCGGCCCCGTGCTCGGAGACGGCGCGCACCGCCGCCACCGATCCGACCCGGTGCGCCCGGACGACGGCACCGATCGAACGCCCGTCCGCGGCCCGGGAGCGCCCGATGCCCCGCAGCCGCTCCAGGTCGTCCGGGGGCAGCCGGGTCTCCCCGGCCACCCACAGCTCCATCGACCGGGACACCAGCCACCCGGTGATCGCGCGCACCTCCTCCAGCTGCGACCCGTGCAGCGCGCGGTAGGCCGGGACCTCGGCGTACACCTCGGCGACGATCCGCTCCACCAGCCCCGCGCGCTCCCGCGCCAGTCCGGCGCTGACACGGGCGCGCTGTTCGTGCCCCACCGGCCCACCTCCCGTCCCGGGCCGGCAGCCTACCGGGGGGCCGAGCGCGGCGACACGCCGGGCGCGGCGGTCCGGGCCGGAGCCGCCTTCGGCCCTGGGCAACGGTAAAAAGCCCGCACACGAGCGGCGCAGCTTCGGTCCGCCACCCGTGTTGACATGGCAGTATGCGACTGCGGCACGGGGAATGCCGTGCACTGTACGACAGCAGGGCCGTTCAGGGCCGACGGGGGATGAAAAAAGATGACGGTTCCGGGCATCACACTGGCCAATGGTGTGCGCATTCCACAGCTGGGCTACGGGGTGTGGCAGGTGCCCGACGACGAGGTGGAGCAGGCGGTCTCCACCGCGCTGGAGGCGGGCTACCGCAGCATCGACACCGCGGCCGCCTACGGCAACGAACGCGGGGTCGGCGAGGCCCTGCGCAGATCGGGACTGGACCGCGACGACCTCTTCGTGACCACCAAGCTCGCCAACCCGGACCAGGGCTACGACACCACGCTGCGGGCCTTCGACGCCAGCGCCGACCGCCTGGGCATGGAGACCGTCGACCTGTACCTGGTCCACTGGCCGCTGCCCCGGCGCAACCTCTACGTGCCGACCTGGAAGGCGCTGGAACGCCTCTACGCCGAGGGGCGGGTGCGCGCCATCGGGGTGTGCAACTTCCAGGTGCCGCACCTGGAGAGGGTCATGGAGGAGGGCGGGATCACGCCCATGGTCAACCAGGTCGAGCTGCACCCGCTGCTCACCCAGAAGGCCGTGCGCGACTTCGACGCCGAGCACAACATCGCCACCGAGGCGTGGAGCCCCCTGGGACACGGAAAGCTCCTCGACCACCCCGGTGTCACCGAGGTCGCCGAGGAGCACGAGCGCACCCCGGCCCAGGTGCTCCTGCGCTGGCACGTCCAGCTGGGCAACGTGGTCATCCCGAAGTCGGTGACCCCCGAGCGCATCCGCTCCAACTTCGAGATCTTCGACTTCGAGCTCTCCGAGGAGGAGATGGACCGGATCAGCGGGCTCGACTCCGACACGAGGTTCGGCCCCGACCCCGACGAGTTCGACGGCGACTAGGCGCCGGCCCCGGCCGACGACGGCCTCCGACCGGCAGCGGCCGGAAGCCGGGGTCCGGGCCGGACGGGCGCGGACTAGCCGCGCAGCTCCCGGTGCCTGCGGGCGCCGGCCAGGACGGACTCGGTGCCGTTGCGGCGGACACGGCCGACGTAGACGGCGCCTCCGATGAAGATGGCGGCGAACAGCGCCAGCACGGCGACGAGGGCCAGGGCGGACAGCAGCAGTGAGATCGACATGCGCTCATCGTAGCCGCACGTCCTCGGAACACCCTCCGGGGGACCGTTCCGGGACGGGCGACGGGAGCCGCACCAACCCGGAGGGCACGCCGATGGACCGGACACCGCACGAGATCGTCAACCCGCTCTCCCTCGCCGATCCGGTGGGGTACTCCCACGCGCTCGTGGTCAGACCCGGGCGCCTCGTCCGCGTCGGCGGACAGACCTCGCGGCGCCCCGACGGCAAGGTGGTCGGGGACTCCGTGGCGCAGCAGTTCGACCAGGCGCTCGCCAACCTGGTGGAGGCGCTGCGGGCCGCCGGCGCCGAACCCGCCCACGTGGTGGACATGTGCGTGTACACCACGTCGATGCACTCCTACCGGGTCAACAGCGGCACCATCGGGTCCGTCTACCGGCGGCACATGGGCCGCTACTACCCGCCGATGACGGCGGTGGGCGTGACCGACCTGATGGACCCCGACGCCCTCGTGGCGCTGACGTGCACCGCCGTGATCCCCGAGGACGCCGCGGACGACCTCCTCCACAGGGCCGAGGCGCGGGAGCTGGTCGAGGAGGCCGAGGAGACGCTGGCGGCCGACCCCCTCGCGGCGCGCGACCCGGGCGTCCGGCCCGGGCGCACCCGCCCGTAGCCCCGGGGCGCCGGGGCCTGTCCGGGCCCGGCGCCCTGCCGCGCCCCGGTGGCCGGGGTCAGGTCCCGTGGGCGGGTGCGGCGTTCACATGTAGCCGAGCCGGGACAGCTCCACGCCCGCCACCTCGTGCACGTCCGTGTGCTGGGTCCGGGACAGGCGCTCGCGCCACGAACCCACGCCCCACGCCTGCTCGGTCAGCAGCTCCGACGCCGACACCCGGGCCCCGCAGAACTCCCGCAGCCGCTCCGCCGTCTCGACCTCGCCGCCGTGCACGTCCTCGTAGCGCAGGGTCAGCAGCCGGTCGGCCCCGATCTCCCGGCGCAGCAGGGCCGACATGCGCACCGCGCCCCGCCAGCGCATCGCGCACTTGGCGGCGGTGGAGCCCTCCGTGAACGCGTCCAGGTCCGACTGGTCCTCCAGCCCGAAGAAGTGGTTCGGGAACTCGTGGTCCAGTTTCATGAAGCTCGGCTTCAACCAGGCCAGGGAGCGCTCGTCGTCCATCATGTCCGCGATGACGTCGCGGCCGTCCCGGATGATCTGGACGAACAGCGCGTCCGGGAACGCCGCGTGCAGGGCGCTCGCGGCGAACAGCAGGTCGGGGCTCGCGTCGCCGTAGCGGAGGGCGTCGGCGCTGTGCTCGCACGGTTCCGCGGAGGCGTTCGCGGGCACGCGGGCCCACGGACCGGGGCACTTGGGACAGGTCAGCGGGGTGAGCTGCCAGGCCTCGGCGTAGGCCTCGCGCAGGAGGCTCGCCGTTCCCGCGACCTTCTCCCGTGCCAGCGAGGGGCGTCTGGCCACGGCGTAGACGGCGTTGAGCACGCCCGGGGACCCCGCCCCCAGGTGGAACCCGGGTGCGCGGGCCAGGGCGCGGGAGACCTCGGAGATCCCGGAGTGGGGGGCGCCCAGGACGAACACCGGGCGTTGGACCTTGGTCCCGTTGACCACGAGGATGTAGGACGGCTGCTTCATTTGTGTCGATTTTTGCACCCTTTGCCCCTCTCGTGTGCATCGGCCGCGCGTTTCACGCTCCGCGTCCGCGAGTTCCCGGCGCCGCGGCCCTCCGGAGGGCCGCGGCGGGTCGGGGAGAGCCTCGGGAAGCCCCGGTCCGGTGTCGCTGCAACAATGGGGTATGGCCTCGATGAGCACCCGTTCCGCGCCGTTCGCCGACCCCGAGGAGTTCGAGCGCGCCGCCGACCTCCTCTCCTCCGCAGGGAGCATCACCGTGCTCACCGGCGCCGGCGTCTCCACCGACTCCGGGATCCCCGACTTCCGGGGGCCGAAGGGACTGTGGACGACGAACCCGAGCGCGGAGGCCATGTCGGACATCGACTCCTACATGGGCGACGTGGACGTGCGCCGCGAGGTGTGGTCGCAGCGCCGTGTCCACCCGGTGTGGGAGGCCGAGCCCAACGCCGCGCACCGGGCGTTCGCCGATCTGCGGGCCATGGGCCGGCTGCGGGCGCTCATCACCCAGAACATCGACGGCCTCCACCAGCGCGGCGGGGTGCCCGACGACGCCGTCATCGAGGTGCACGGCACCATGCTGCGCATCATGTGCATGGCGTGCGGGCTGCGCACCCCCACCCCCGTGGTGCTGGAGCGGCTGGACGAGGAGTCCGACCCCCACTGCCTCGCATGCGGCGGCATCCAGAAGGCGGACACCATCTCCTTCGGCCAGCGGCTCGACCCCGACGTCATCGGCGAGGCCACCCGCGCCGCCCAGGAGTGCGACGTGTTCATGGCCGTGGGGACCTCGCTGACCGTCCACCCCGTGGCCGGGCTGTGCGACGTGGCCATGATGGCGCGCGCCGCCCTGGTCGTGGTCAACGCGGAGCCCACCCCCTACGACGACTTCGCGGGGGCGGTCCTGCACGACCCCATCGGGGAGGTCGTCCCGGCCCTGGTGCGCCGCGTCCGCGGGACGGCGCCGCGGAACTAGCCGCCGCCACCGCCGCTGCCGTACTGGTTCGCGGCGGACTCCACCCGCCGGAGGGGGAAGGCCGCGTCGACCGGCGGGGGATCGGACGGGGGCGGCTCCGCCCCAGGGTCGGCCGCGCGCAGGAGCCCCAGGACGTGTTCCCTCACCTGGGCGGTGACGATGTCCCCGGGCAGGGAGGCCAGGACCGGCATGACGAGGTCCGCGCCGAGCAGGGGGCCGGGGACGACCTCCCGCAGGTGCGCGAAGTAGCGGCGCAGCAGCTTCGCCAGCTGCTCGGGCAGCACGGTCGGGAAGGGCGCGGTCGAGGCCGCGGCCAGGTCGGCGGCGGCCTGGGTCAGCGTGATGAGTTCGAGGCGGCCCAGACTCGTCTGGGAGAGCAGCCTCCGGTAGCTGTCCAGGCGCTGGTGGGGGTGGAGCTGAGGGGGCTCCATGCGCAGCCGCTGGACCTCGTGCAGCTCGGCCCAGACCCGGTCGTCCTTCGGGTCCTGGTACCAGGTGCCCAGGTCGTCGGAGACGTGGCGCAGGTACGGCACGAGCCCGATCGCGAAACGCGCCGCCGTGCCGTTGACGCGCATCGCCATCGACCGGATCAGGCGGGAGGTGACCGAGTCGTAGGGCACGGTGACGCCGTAGGGGTCCATGACCACCGGGCCGGGGTGCCTCCGCCTGCTCAGCTCGAACCCCATGCACTCCCCGACGTCGACGGGCGAGCCGTCCTCCCGCTCCAGCACGGTGACCACGCCGTCCTCCGACCAGCCGTCCAGGTGGCGGACGCGGATCGCGGACATGATGCTGTACCACTCCGAGCCGGGCAGGAGGCGCCACATCGACGTCGTGCCCCGGAGGAACTGGTCGGGCTCCTCGGCCCCGGGGAACAGCTCCAGGGCGTTCACCGGCTCCTGCCTGACCAGGACCAGCAGGATCATGAGGTTGGCGGTGTAGTTCGCCTCGCGGTGGGACAGCCGGAGCCGGGCCGGCTCGTACTCGGTGTAGGACCGGTTGGAGGCCGGGAAGGGCGCCTCCTGGAACAGCTCCACGAGCAGCCCGGCGTAGTCCTCGCGGGCCTCCGGCTCATCCGCGAACCGCCGCTCCAGCATCTCCGAGAGGAAGTCCACCACCTTGTCGCGTCCGGCGTAACTCGCGAACGACGACAGGGCGAACAGCTCGCCGTCGTCCGTGCGGACGCTCCTGCCCCGGCGGCGCGACGAACGCGCCCGGGCGTCGTCCAGGTCGGCCAGGGCCGCGTCCACGGCCCTGGCCACCAGGTACTCGCCGAAGGTGGCGTGCAGGAACTCGAACACGCTCGCGGATCCGTCGCCCACCCGGGCCCGGGACTCGTGGACGAAGAAGAAGCGCCCCAGCACCTGGTGCGCGGCGTCGATCCGCCCGTGCGGGCCCGGGTCCTCGGGGCGCACCGCCGCGTCGGGCATGAGGACCGCGAGGTCCTGCTCCAGCTCGTCCGCGGTGACGCTCTGCTTGCGCCGGGTGAACATCGCCAGGGCGGCGACCTCCAGGCGGCGCAGCTCGTCCTCGACCGCCGCGGCGAAGTCGCGCGTGCCCAGCCCCGAGCGGTGCTTCTCCACCTCGCGCCGGGCGAACATGGTCAGCAGCCGCTCGTACAGATCGCCCTGCCCGAGTGCGTCGCCCGCCCGGCGCAGGGCGTTGCCCTCGCCGTCGTACACGAGCAGCATCAGCAGGAGGAGGGGCTGCTCGGCCAGCTCCGAGTACGGCGCCAGCACCCCGGGCGTGAGGGGGGCCAGGCCGGAGGAGGCGAAGGCCCGCGCGTTCGCCCCGTTCCACACCTCCAGCATCTGCCCGATCCGCGGCTCGTCGAAGGGCTCCAGCCTGATCACGGTGGTGCCCTCCGGGAAGCGCGCCCGGTCGGCCACCACCGTGCGGCTGGTCACGACGACCACCACCGGCCGGCCCAGGGCCTCCTGCTGGAGCTGGAACTCCTGCACCCGCTCCAGGTAGTCGGAGCGGTCCACCCCGGTCGCCTGGAGGAGTTCGTCGAAGCCGTCCAGGATGATGACGGGGAGCGCGCCGTCCGCGGACTCCGCGAGTTCGCGCCAGGACACCCTGGTGTGGAGGGTGGCGGCCAGCCCCTCCTCGATCTGGACGTGGATGGGGGAGTTGGGCAGGACCGACCGCAGCTCCACCCGGATCGGCAGGAAGTCGGACTCGGGGAGCCTGGCGGAGAGCATCTCCGTGAACTTGGACTTGCCCGCCCCGGGGTGGCCGAGGACGACGGTGGGGAATCCGGTGCTGTCCGTGTGCACGAGGTGGGCGGCGAGGAACCCCTGGAGGTCGTCGAACAGGGTCTGCCGCTGCCACCACTCCTCGGTCGAGGGCGAGGCGCCGCCGTGGATCCGCGCTATCCGGCCGCGCGGCGGGATGTAGGCCTCTTCCAGGGGAGGCAGGACCAGACCCGGAGCGGTCTCGTTCGTCCTCAGGACGGGCTGCCGCAGGACCGCCCGGTAGGAGGCGGCCAGCTCCCGGCGCCGGACGTCCACCCCGCGCCGTGACGCGATCGCCGAGAGCTGCCGGTGCAGCTCCCCGAGGCCGGTGTCCAGGCTCCGGCGCGTGTGCTCGTGCGCCTCGAGCTGCGCCCACATACCGAACTCGGGGATCTCCGAGGCGAGCCTGCGGTAGTTCTCCCGGTAGCGGTCGTGCGCGCGCCGGGGCAGATCCAGCGCCAGCAGCTGGAGGGAGGGGTGGTCCACGGACGTGATCCCGTGCTCCGCGGCAGCGGCCGCCCCCGGGATCCCCCGGACGAAGGCCTCGGCCGCGCCCAGGTAGAGCACGTCCCCCTGATCGGCCCCGCCCGTCTCCTGGAGGTGCGCGGAGGTCAGGGCTCCCGGCAGCGCGGGGTCGGCCGGATCCCCCTGGAGGACCACCGCGAGCTGCCCCTCCGAGGCCGGTCGCAGGTCCTCCAGGGGGAACGGCACCGAGGCCGACTCCCAGGACTCCTCGACCGCCTCCAGGAAGGAGACGGCCAGGAGGATCCGTCGGGCGGCCGCGATCCTCTCGGTCCGCGACATCCGGCTCTCGCCGGCGATCTTGTCCCGGATCCCCTCGACGGCCTGCCGTCCCTTGCCGACCAGGTAGGACCTGGCCCCGAAGAGGTCCGGCACCCCCACCAGGCCGAGCCCGCCGTCGGCCAGCTTCTCCGCGAAGTCCAGGAGGTCCGAGTCGTTCTTGCCGAGGATCTTCAGCGCGTCCGCGTAGGAGAGCCTTTTCGCCATGGCCAGGGGGCCTTTCCGCTTTCAGGGGGTGGAACGCGGTCGGACCCGGCACCGGGGGAGGCGCCGAGTCCGCAGGTCGACAGGGGAAGGGGTGGAGCCGGTGGCGCTAGGGCAGCTGCCAGTCGACCGGCTTGGCGCCCTGCTCCTCCAGCATCGCGTTGGTCTTGCTGAACGGCCGGGAGCCGAAGAAGCCGTTGCGCGCCGACAGCGGGCTGGGGTGCGCGGACTCGACGCACGGCACGCCCGGCATCATCGGGCGCAGGTTGCGGGCGTCGCGTCCCCACAGGATCGCCACCAGCGGCTTGTCGCGCTCGGCCAGTGCCCGGATGGCCTGCTCGGTCACGGCCTCCCACCCCTTGCCGCGGTGCGACCCGGCACTGCCGGGGGCCACCGTCAGCACCCGGTTGAGCAGCAGCACGCCCTGCTCGGTCCACGGGGTGAGGTCGCCGTTGGAGGGCATGGTCGTGCCGACGTCGTCCTGCATCTCCTTGTAGATGTTGCGCAGGCTCGCGGGCAGGCGCACGTCGGGGGCGACGGAGAAGCTCAGCCCCACGGCGTTGCCGGGGGTGGGGTAGGGGTCCTGGCCCACGATGAGCACACGCACGTCGTCGAAGGGCTGCTGGAAGGCGCGCAGGACGTTGTCCCCGGCGGGCAGGTAGGTGCGTCCCTCGGCGACCTCCCTGCGGAGGAAGTCGCCCATCGCGGCGATCTGGGGCGCGACCGGTTCCAGGGCCTTGGCCCACCCGGCTTCCATGATTTCGTTGAGGTCCTTGGCCATGGCCAGAACCCTAGCGGCAGACAGCGACATCGACGCCCCGTCCGGACGATCGGCTTCCTCGCGACCCACAGATCCCACCCCCGTGCGCTGGCTGCCGTGGGATCCACGATACTTCCACCGCCGTCCCGATCACAGGGGCGGCGTTCCGCCCTGGCGGAGGGAGCGGTCCTGCCACTGGCGCAGGTGGGCGCGGATGCGCGCCGTCGCCTCGCTCCGGGCGCCGTGCACCCGCGTGTACCGGGCGAGCAGCGCGTGGTACCGCCGGGCGGCCTCCGCCGGGCGTCCGGCGTGGCCGAGGTAGGCGGCGTGGTAGTGGAGGGCCCGCAGCGTCGCGGCGTCGTCCTCGCCCAGCCGCCGGGTCAGGTCCGGAACCAGCTCCTCCAGCAGCTCCACGGCCCGCTCCGGCCGGCCCGCCTCGCCGACCTCGAACGCCAGGTACAGGCGCGTGGTCAGCACCCTCTCCGAGCCGGGCCCGTGCACGGCCACCAGGTCGGGCACCAGCTCCTCGTGCACCCTCGCCGCCAGCGCGTGGTCGCCCGCCCGCCCCGCGTTCGTGGCCAGGTAGTACCGGACGGCCAGCGTCTCCGGGTGCCGGGCCCCGTGGACCCGCAGCAGGTCGGACAGCAGGGCGTCCAGGAGGACCACCGCCCGCCGGTGCTCCCCGCTCTTGCCGGTCAGGTACGCCTCCTGGCGGCGTGCCCGCAGGGTGTCCTGGTGGTCGGGGCCGAACGTCGCCCGCAGCCGGGGCAGCAGTCCGCGCAACTCCCGCGCGGCCGCCGCGAACTGCCCCGCGTCGGCGGGAGCGCGGGCCTCCTCCACCAGCGCCAGGAGGCGCGCGGGCTCCTCCGGGCCGACCGTCTCCGGGCGGGTGGTCCCCGCCCGCGTGTACGGCCGGGTGCCCGGGACCGGGCCGACCGGCCCCGGCAGGGACCGCGGCCGGGACGGCCGCTCGGCGCGGGAGGGGAGGAAGGGCGCCAACCGGTCCCGCACGTCCTCGGCGCTCGCGGGCCGGTCCTCCGGGCGCTTGGCCAGCATCGACGCCACCAGTTCCGACAGCGGCGCCGGAACCTCCGGGCGCAGTTCGGCGGCGGCCACGGGGGTGTCGACCAGGTGCATGCGCAGCACGGCCAGCGGGTTGTCGGAGTGGAACGGGGGACGCCCCGTCAGCAGCTGGTACAGGATCGTGCCCAGGGCGTAGAGGTCGCCGGACCGCTCGACCTGCTCGCCGCGGACCTGCTCGGGCGGCATGTACAGGGGTGTGCCGATGACCTGGCCCGTCTGGGTGATGCGGCGGCTCTGGGTGGCCGCCGTGATGGCGGCGATCCCGAAGTCCAGCACCTTCACGGTGCCGCCCCCGGAGCCCTCCCCGACCACCATCAGGTTGCCCGGCTTCACGTCCCGGTGCACGACCCCCGCCGCGTGGGCCGCCCCCAGACCCGACGCGGCCTGCGACACCAGGTCGGCGGCGCGCGGCACCGGCATCGGGCCGCTCTCCCGCAGGACCGCCGTCAGGGAGCGCCCGGACACCAGCTCCATGACCGCGTACACCGAGCCCGGGGCGCCGGGGGAGTCGTCCCGGCCGAAGTCGTGCAGGATCACCACGTTGGGGTGGCCCGCCAGGCGGGCGGTGATCCGCGCCTCGCGGCGGAACCGCGCGGAGACCTCCTCGGACCCCGCCCGGCCGGGCCGGATCAGCTTGACGGCCACATGCCTGTCCAGGAGTTCGTCGACGGCCCGCCAGACCTCGCCCATCCCGCCCCGGCCCAGAAGGGAGAGCAGGCGGTAGCGGCCGCCGAGGACCCGTTCTCCGGTCACCGCGGCCCCCGTCCGTGTTCGCGCGCGAGACGGCCGGCGGCCACTTACGGCCTTCCGGTCGTACAGGGCGTAAGAGTACATCCGACCGCGTTACTGTGGTCTCCCGCCCGAGGGCGGGATCCCCTGCGCCCCAGAAGCGCCTACCCCCCGTGTGGAATGAGTGTCAGAGAGTGAGCCTTCATCTCTACGTCGGTCCGGACACCCAACCGGACAAGTACCGCCTGGTGCGATCGGTGGGCCGCGGCGGCGAGGCCACCCTCTACCTCGCCGAGGTGACCCTGGCGGGACAGACCGAGCCCGTCGTGGTCAAGGTCCTCAACTCCGACGTGACCGCGAACGAGGAGCAGTTCGCCGAGCTCAGCGCCAGGTGGGGCGAGCAGGCGGAGCTGCTGCGCTTCATCAACCGGCTCGGGGTGGTCGGCGTCCGCGAGCACTTCGAGGGCGCCCCGGAGCACCCGGCCGAAGGATCGGGCGAGTACACCGACCGCGCCCTCTACCTGGTCATGAACTACGTCCAGGGCGTGGACCTGCGCGACTGGCGGGCCGAGCACGCGGTGGAGGGGCCGCGCGGCCAGCGGGAGGCGCTGCGCTACCTGGAGCAGGTCGCCCTGGTGCTGGACGTGCTGCACTCCGGCCGCGCCACCCCCTCCAAGCGGGTGGTGGTGCACGGGGACCTGTCGCCCGGCAACGTCATGATCAGCGACGAGGGCCAGGCGACGCTGGTCGACTTCGGGCTGAGCCGGATCGCCGCCCGCCACATGACCGCCCGCCCCTGGTTCACCCCCGGGTACGCGGCCCCGGAGATCTTCACCGGCGAGTACTCGGCGGCCACGGACCGGTACGCGTTCGGCGCCATCGCCTACTTCACCCTCACCGGGGAGGACCCGCCGCCCGCCCCCGAGCAGCTGCGCGAGCGCTTCGGCGCGCTGCCCCTGGTCGCGAACGCGGGGGAGCGGCAGCGCGAGCTCGTCATGGCCATGTTCTCGGCCGAACCGGGCGACCGCCCCGAGGCCGCGGACTGGATCCGGGCCCTGCGGTCGCTGGCCACGTCGGCGCCGTGGACCGGGCCGGCGTCCGACCCGGGCGACGCCGTCCTGGCAGCGGCCGTGACCGAGACCCCCCACGGGGCCGCGGAGCCGTCCGCGCCGGAGTCCTCCGCCGGGGACGCGCCCGGCGCGCCGGGCGACCGTGCGTCGGTCCCGCGGGCCGAGGGCTCCGCCGCCGAGGGGGCCGCGCCGCCGCAGGGCGCCCGGTTCTCCGGCCCGCCCCCGGTGAGCGCCCCGGCCGGAGGCCCGTCCCCGCAGCAGGAGCGGCCCGGCACCGAGGGGCCGTCCGCGCCCCCGGAGGCGCCCGCCGCGCAGGCGTCCGCCCCGGCCCCGTCCGGCCCGTCGGTGCCGGACGCCGACGACATGCCCCCGCGCCCCGTCGGCGGGCTGCGCGGCGCGCCCCAGGCCGCCCCGGG
This sequence comes from Nocardiopsis sp. NPDC006198, assembly GCF_040613895.1. Classification (NCBI taxonomy): domain Bacteria; kingdom Bacillati; phylum Actinomycetota; class Actinomycetes; order Streptosporangiales; family Nocardiopsidaceae; genus Nocardiopsis; species Nocardiopsis sp. NPDC006198. The sequence goes on from NZ_JBEXSY010000060.1 coordinate 22,619, forward strand.
GCCCCAGCGGTCCCAGGCGGCGCAACCGCCCGTCGGCGGCCCCCGGGGAACGGGGCAGGGCCCGGCGCCCCGGAGGCCGGGGCAGTCCGGGCCGCAGCCGGGGCAGCCGCCCCGCGGGCCGCACCCCGGCGCACCGGCACAGGGCATGCCGAACCGGCGTCCGCCCGCCGGCGGCGCACAGCCGGGGGCCGGCGCCCACTCGGGCCCGGCCCACCCGCCCCACCAGGCGCCGGCCGGCTCCCGGCCCGGCTGGAGCGTCCCCCCGCGCCCCGAGGCCACCGGAGCCTTCGCCCCCGCGGCCCACGCCCCCGCGGACGCCGCGGCGACCGCCCGGCGGAAGTCGCGCAAGCCCAAGCTGATCGGGCTGGCGGTCGTCATCGTCCTGGCCATGCTCGCGGGCTCCGCCGGCACCTACTACGTCATGGCCCGGATAGCCTCCGCGACCGCGGCCGCAGAGGAGCCGGACGGAGCGGGAGCGGGGGAACCGGAGCCGTCCGGGAGCGACGGGGCGGGCACCGCCTCCGAACCCGCCGAGGAGGAGACCGGGCCGGTTCCGGGCGACACCGACCCGAGCGGGGACGTGGCGTCCGGCGCCCCGAACGGCGGGGACACCACCCTGCTCACGCAGGTGGTCTCCGTCGACCAGGAGGGGAGCTGGGAGCCGGAGACGGGCCGTGCGCAGGTCGACGGCCAGGTGTACACGCGGGCGCTGGCACCCGGCGCCTGCGCGGAGTCCGAGTACACCGAGTGCACCGGCTGGGTCGACTACGACCTCGGCCGCAACTGGACCACCTTCACCGCCGTCATCGGGGTGCAGGACGATTCGCGGGCGGACGCCGCCACCACGTTCATCGTCCACGTGGACGGGGAGCCGGAGCTCACCGAGACCCTGGGCCTGGGCGAGCCCCTGGAGATCGAGGTGGACGTGCGCAACGCCCTGCGCCTGCGTCTCGAAGTGGAGAGCGACGACTACAGCGTCCACCCGGTGTGGGCCGACCCCGTCCTCGCCCGGGACTGACCCGGACCGGATCCGGCCGACCACGCCCCCGCGACCGGCACGGTCGCGGGGGCGTGGTCGTCGGGCCGGCGGGGGAGAGGACCCGTGAGGGGTCCTACTCCGCGCGCCAGCCGCCCTGCCGGGCGGACAGGTTGAGGGCGGTGGTCACCAGGGGCACGTGGCTGAACGCCTGCGGGAAGTTCCCGACCTGGCGTCCGGCCCGCGGGTCCCACTCCTCGGCGAGCAGGCCCACGTCGTTGCGCAGGGACAGCAGCCGCTCGAACAGCTCGCGGGCCTCGTCCTGGCGGCCGATCGCCAGCAGGGCGTTGGCCATCCAGAAGCTGCACGCCAGGAACGCGCCCTCGTCGCCCGGCAGCTGGTCGGCGGAGCTGTCCAGGTCGGTGCGGTAGCGGAGCACGAACCCGTCGACCATGAGGTCCTGGCGGACGGCCTCGATGGTGCCGACGACGCGCGGGTCGTCGTAGGGGAGGAACCCGACCTCGGGGATGAGGAGCAGGGCGGCGTCGAGCTCCTTGCTCCCGTAGTACTGGGTGAAGGTGTTGCGCTGGGGGTCGTAGCCGTACTCGCACACCTCGGCGTGGATGGTGTCGCGCAGGGCCCTCCACCGCTCGATGGGGCCCTCCTTGCCGAACTCTTCGATGCTGCGCACGGCCCGGTCGGCCGCCACCCACGCCATCACCTTGGAGTGCACGAAGTGCTGGCGGGGTCCGCGCACCTCCCACAGCCCCTCGTCGGGCTCGTCCCAGCACCACTCCAGGTAGTTGACCAGGGAGCGCTGCAACCCCCAGAGGTAGTCGCCGCCGCGGATGTTGTGGCGGCGGGCCAGGTGCAGCACGTCCATGACCTCGCCGTACACGTCCAGCTGGTACTGGCCGACGGCGGCGTTGCCCACGCGGACCGGGCGCGAGGCCTCGTAGCCGGGCAGCCAGTCGGCCTCCCACTCGGTGAGGCGGCGCTCGCCCCGGATGCCGTACATGATCTGCATGAGCTGGGGCTCGCCCGCGACCGCCCGCACCAGCCACTCGCGCCAGGCCAGGGCCTCGTCCTTGTACCCGGAGCGGATCATCGCCTCCAGGGTGATGGTGGCGTCGCGCAGCCAGCAGTAGCGGTAGTCCCAGTTGCGGACCCCGCCGATCTCCTCGGGCAGGGACGTGGTGGGGGCGGCGACGATGCCGCCGGTGGGCCGGTAGGTGAGGGCCTTGAGCACGATGAGGGAGCGGATGACCGCCTCCCGGTAGGGGCCCTCGTACGTGCACTGGTTGACCCACTTCTCCCAGAACCGCTCGGTCCGGGAGAGCGCCTTCTCGGCGTCCAGGTGGTCGGACTCCTCCACCTGGGAGGGGTGCCAGGTCATCACGAAAGGCACGCGCTGGCCCGCGGTGACGTCGAAGGTGGCGTCGTGGGTGAAGTTGTGGCCCTGGAGCTCCACGGGCGTGCTCAGCCAGACGGCCTCGGGGCCCGCGATCGCGACGAGTTCGGCGCCGGTGCGGTGCACCCACGGCACGACGTGGCCGTAGTCGAAGCGGATGCGCATGGAGGTCTCCATGCGCACCGACCCGCGCAGCCCCTCGACGATGCGGACGATGTGGGGGGCGCCGCCGCGGGGAGGCATGAAGTCGATGACCCGCACCGAACCGGTGGCGGTGTCCCACTCGGACTCCAGGACGAGGGTGTCGCCCCGGTAGCGCCGGCGGGTGGCACGGGGTTCGCCGTCGGCGGGCCTCAGGGTCCAGCTCCCGTTCTGGTCGTCGCCCAGGAGGGCGGCGAAACAGGCCGAGGAGTCGAAGTCGGGCAGACACGCCCAGTCGATCGAACCGTCACGCCCGACCAGCGCGGCGGTCTGCATGTCGCCGATCATTGCGTAGTCTTCAATCCAGCCGGGCACGCGGCTCACCCCCATCACGTCGTCCTGGTTGCTGCGGTCGGCGCCGATGACTCGCGGGGGTCTGCCGCACCATCGCGGACGGTTTCGCGCACGACCGCGTGCGCGCCCCTCCGGGGTCCCTCCCCCCGCCCGCCAACGGGTGGGAACCCGCTGGTGGGACAGGGCGCCGTTCGGGTCACGCGCGTCCTCCGGCCGGCCCGTCCTCTGCCCTCGTACCCGGGTATGTGCCCAGGTAAGGGCAGCCGAAAAGGCCGGTCGCCGAGGAACCGTGCCGAAGACGGTCCTTCCGTTCACCGCGGTCCCATCTTCCTCCCTCCGCCGGGCCCGCGCTACCCGCAAGTGCACGTGCATCTGGAGGTGCAGCGAAGTATGTGGGGTATTGGGGGAATTTGGTGAGCAGAAGTTATGACGCGGTGATCAACGACCGGTGACGAAATGGCTAAGACCCCTGTGGGACCGGGGTTTCGGGTGTCTCGTCCGGCATGCGGAGCAGTGGCAGGAACAGTTGCGCGAGGGGACCGATCGCCACCGCGAAGACCACGGTTCCCACCCCCACCGTGCCCCCCAGAAGCACCCCGGTCAACACGACCGACACCTCGATCACGGTGCGCGCCAGCCGCACCGACCACCCCCGCGCGGCCAGTCCGGTCATGAGCCCGTCCCGCGGGCCCGGACCGAGCCCGGCCCCGATGTAGCACCCCGTCGCGATCGCGCACACCAGCACCCCGAGCACCAGCAGCCCGATCCGGGCCATCAGGGAGTCGGTTCCGGGCAGCAGCCACAGGAACAGGTCCACCGTCATGCCGACCACGACCACGTTGCTCAGCGTGCCCAGGCCGGGCTTCTGCCGCAGGGGGATCCACAGCAGCATCAGCAGGGCGCCCACCAGCACGCTCCACGTGCCGATGGACAGGCCCGTCTGCCGGGCCAGGCCCTGGTGCAGCACGTCCCAGGGCATGGAGCCGAGCTCGGAGTGGACCAGCAGCGCACCGCTCAGGCCGTAGAGGGTCAGTCCCGCGTACAGCCGGACCAGGCGGCGCAGCCGGGGGCGCGGCAGGACCGGGGTGATCATCACCCGGCCGAGCAGGCCGGCTGCCGTCGGGCGGACGGGGTGCTGTTCTGCGGTCACTGGGGTTCCTGCCCTTCGGTCGGGGATGCGCTCCCGGCGCGGTGCGGACCGCGCGGGTCCCGGCGGCGCCGGGACCGCCCTGGGGAACGCATTCCTGGGATCATCGGATGAAGCGCCGCGGGGCGAGGCGGCGCAGGAGCGGGGCACGGCGGCAGGCCGCCGGGCGCCCGCGGCTCGAACCCCCACCGGCTCGTCCGGACCGGGAGCCATAAGGGGATCCACCTCGGTATCGTGGCGGAGGTGGCGCTGGAAATGAAGTGCCAATCCAGTCAACTGGCCCGTTTCGCGACGCGGGGGAAGACGGGGGAACGGCATGGCGAGGCAGAGCGGCCGCCGCCTGGAGCGCACCAGCGGCGGGAGCGGCACCCGGCGGATCAACGGCCGGCTCCTGGCGCGCCTCATCGGGGAGGCCCCCGTCGAACGCCCCTACTACCTCGCCATCTCCCGGGCCGTCAGCGCGCTCGTCCTGGACGGCAGGGTCCCCACCAACACCCGTCTGCCCGCCGAACGCGACCTCGCCGCCGCCCTCGGCGTCAGCCGCAACACCATCACCGCCGCCTACGCGTGGCTGCGCGACAACCGCTTCCTGGAGAGCCGGCAGGGCGCGGGCAGCTGGACAGTCCTCCCCGACGCGGCCACCGGCGAACCCTCGCCCTTCTCGCACGCCTCCGAGCACATCGACCTCGGCGTGGCCGCTCCGCCCGCGGTGGAGGGCCTGCGCGCCGCCGCCCTCCAGGCCGCCGAGCAGCTCTCCGCGCACGTCGGCGGACTCGGCTACTACCCCTACGGCCTCCCCGAGCTGAGGCATGCCATCGCCCGCCGCTACGTGGAGCGCGGCCTGCCCACCACCCCGGAGCAGATCTTCGTCACCAACGGCGCCCAGCAGGGCATCGCCCTGATCATGGACCTGCTGGTCCAGCCGGGCGACGAGGTGCTGGTGGAGTCGCCGACCTACCCGCACGCGCTGGACGCCGCCCGCCGCACCGGCGCGCGCGTGCGCACCGTCGGGGTGACCCCCCAGGGGTGGGACATGGAGTACCTCACCGACGCGTTCCGCCAGTGGAGGCCCGAGCTGGCCTACCTCATCCCCGACTTCCAGAACCCCACCGGCGCCCTGATGGACGACGACGAGCGCCGGGTGGTGGTGCGCGAGGCGCGCAGGGCCGGCACCCACCTGATCGTCGACGAGTCGGTCTGCGAGCTGGCCATCGACTCCGGGGACCTGCCCGCCCCGGTGGCCGCCCACGACACGGACGGGCGGGTCCTGACCGTGGGGTCGGTGGCCAAGCTGCTGTGGGGCGGACTGCGGGTCGGATGGGTACGGACCACGCCGCCCATGGTCGCCAGGCTGATGGCCACCCGCCAGCGCTTCGACCTGGCCGGGGCGGTCCTGGACCAGCTCACCGCCACCCATCTGCTCGCCGACGTGATGCGCGTCCGGGCCGAGCGCAGCCGCCAGCTGCGCCGCAACCGCGACGCGCTGCTGCACGCGCTGCGCGAGCGGCTGCCCGACTGGCGTTCCAGCGTGCCCGGCGGAGGGCTGGTGCTGTGGACGACCCTGCCCCACCCCGTCGCGGGAGCGCTGTCCGCGGCCGCCGTCCGGCACGGGGTGCACCCGGCGGCCGGCCCGGTGTTCGGCGCGGACGGCACCCTGGAGCGCTACCTGCGCCTGGCCTACACCCAGCCGCCGGACGTCCTCGCCGACGCGGTCGACCGGCTGGCCACCGCCTACTCCGAGACCCTCGCCCACCCCCTCCAGCCCCGCGGCCAGCTGTACGTGTAGCCGTCGGGGCGGGGGCTCCGGCCGTCGGGACGGCCGTTCGCCCCTCCCGGGGCGGTCCACGGCGGCCCGGGGCCGCCCCGGCCGCCCCCGTCGGCCCCTGTGGGCCGGAACTCTCCGCGGCGCGGCCCCGGGCAGGAGCGGCGGCACGCCCCGGAAAAGCGGAGGCGGGGGCGCTGTTCGCGGCCGCCGCGCTGCTGTGCGCGCCCGCGGCGCCGCGGTTCCGCGCCTGGGGCGGGAACAGCGGGCGCGGGGCGGGGACGCCCCCGGGTCCTAGAGGGTGACGTTCGCGACCGCGAACCGCTGGGCGAAGCGGACGACCTCGGCCATCACCTCGTCCCGGTTGGTCTCGTTGAACACCTCGTGCCGCGCGCCGGGGAAGATCCGGGCGGTGAAGTCCTCGCCCGCGATCGCCTCGATGCCGACCCTGGTGTCGGCCACCGGCACCAGGCGGTCCTCGGACCCGTGCACCCACAGGAGCGGCAGCGACCCCAGGCTCCCGGATCTGACGCCCCACTCCAGCTCGGCCAGCAGGGCGTCGACGGTCTCCCGCTTGAACGGGCCGTGCCACACCAGCTCGTCGGCCACGTACGCCTCGCCCACGGCGGGGTCGCGCGAGAGCGTGGCCGGGTCGATGGGTGCCTCGGGGATCCGCTCGGCGGCGGCGATCTGCTCCAGGGCGGTCCAGCGGCCGAGGACGGGGCCGGAGAGCACCAGCGCCTGGAGCGCCTCGGGGTGGACCTGCGCGTAGCGCGACGCGACCAGTCCGCCCATCGAGTGGCCGATCAGGACCAGCGGCAGCGTCCGGTAGGCGGTGCGCGCCTGCGTGATCAGGCGGTGCACGTCCTCCACCACGCCCGCGTAGTCGTCGATCAGGACCCGCTCCCCGGACGACAGTCCGTGGCCCCGGTGGTCGGCCCCGTAGACGACGGCGCCGGCCGCGACCAGGTCGGCGGCGACCTGGTGGTACCGGCCCAGGTGCTCGCCGTAGCCGTGGACCAGCACGGCCAGCCACGTCGGCTCGCCCTCGGTCGGCGCCCAGGCCCTCGCCGCCAGCTTCCCGGACCCGTCGGGTCCGCCCGCCAGGGCCCACTCGCGTGTGGTGATCACCGTGTCCTGCCTCCTCGCCCGTGTCGTCGTCCGCGGCGGCCGGTCCCGGCCGCGGCGACGGGTGCCGCCGGGACGCTCTCTGGGATGGTCACCCTAAGGGGCTGCGGAGCCCGTGTACACGAGGCCGGAGCGGGCAGGCGGGGCGGGCCGCCGGGCCCGAGGAATCCCGGACGTCCCGGGCCGCGGGCCTGCGGGGCCGGGCCCGTACCTGTGCGATCGCCCTACCAGCCGCTTCAACTTCGTGTTCGACAACGAAATGCGTCATAGGGTGTGATCAGGATGTCCGGTAATGAAAGGGATCTTCTACGCTGATCTCTGCCGAACCCCGCGGGCGGGTATAGCCCACAAGACAAGCCCGATGACTCGGACTGGAGAGGGTGGGGCCCGTGCTGGCCGATTCCTATGGGCGACTGGCGACCGACCTGCGTGTGTCGCTCACCGATCGCTGCAACCTCCGATGCACCTACTGCATGCCCCCCGAGGGCCTGGAGTGGCTGCCCAAACCGGACCTGCTCACCGACGACGAACTCCTCCGACTCATCGGGATCGGGGTGACGCGGCTCGGCATCACCGAGGTCCGCTTCACCGGCGGCGAACCCCTGCTCCGGCGCGGGCTGCCCGGCCTCGTCGCGGGCACCACCGCCCTCGCCCCCCGACCCCGGACCGCCCTCACCACCAACGGCATCGGCCTCGCCCGCATGGCTCCCGCCCTCGCCGAGGCCGGCCTCGACCGGGTCAACGTCTCCCTCGACACCCTCGACCCCGAGGTGTTCGAGACCCTCGCCCGCCGGCGCAGGCTCGACGACGTCCTCGACGGACTGGCGGGCGCCGCCCGGGCCGGGCTCACCCCGGTCAAGGTCAACACCGTCCTCATGCGCGACATCAACGACGCCGAGGCCGCCGGCCTCCTGCGCTACTGCGTCGAACGCGGCTACGAGCTGCGGTTCATCGAGCAGATGCCGCTCGACGCCCAGCACGGATGGCGGCGCGACAACATGATCACGGCCGAGGAGATCCTGGGCCGTCTCGAGGCGGAGTTCACGCTGGAGCCCGCCGACGGCGACACCCGCGGCAGCGCCCCCGCGGAGCTCTTCCACGTGCGCGGGGTCCGCTTCCCCAACGGCGAACCGGCCACCGTCGGAGTCATCGGCTCGGTCACCAGGCCCTTCTGCGGCGCCTGCGACCGGGTCCGGCTCACCGCCGACGGACAGATCCGCAACTGCCTCTTCGCGCGAGAGGAGTCCGACCTGCGCTCCCTGCTGCGCGGCGGCGCCACCGACGACGAGATCGCCGAGCGCTGGATCGCGGCCGTCTCCGCCAAGCTGCCCGGACACGGCATCAACGACCCCAGCTTCCTGCAGCCGTCCCGCCCCATGTCGGCCATCGGCGGCTGACCGCACACCTCCCGGCCCGCAGCCCCGTCCGAAAACCCGTTGCCGCCGCGCCCCCGTTCTGGCTTGATGTCCGGGGGCACGGCCACGTGCCCGGACCGACGACGCACAGGCCAGATCTGGAAAGGGAGGTGGCCTGACCATGCCCTACACCGAAGTTCCCGGTGATCGCGTTCCCATCCGTATGTGGGCCGCGCCCGACGGGGTCGAGGCCGCGGCGATGGAACAGCTGCGCAACGTCACCCGCATGCCCTGGGTGCACGGACTCGCCGTCATGCCCGACGTCCACTACGGCAAGGGCGCCACGGTCGGCTCGGTCATCGCCATGCGCGACGCCGTCAGCCCCGCCGCCGTCGGCGTCGACATCGGCTGCGGGATGACCGCCGTGCGCACCGACCTGACCGCCGAGCGCCTGCCCGACGACCTCGGGCGGCTCCGCTCCGCCCTGGAGGCGGCCGTCCCCGTCGGGTTCCACGCCCACGACGAACCGGTCGACCCCGCCACCGTCCCCACCGTGCGGGAGACCGACTGGACCGGGTTCTGGAAGGGGTTCGACGACCTGGCCCCCGCGGTGCGCCCCCGCCGGACCCGCGCCCGGCGCCAGATGGGCACGCTGGGCGGCGGGAACCACTTCCTGGAGGTGTGCCTGGACGACGACGGGGCCGTGTGGCTGGTGCTCCACTCCGGGTCGCGCAACATCGGCAAGGAACTGGCCTCCCACCACATCGAGCAGGCCCAGGCGCTGCCGCACAACCAGGACCTGCCCGACCGGGACCTGGCGGTGTTCGTCACCGGGACCCCGGAGATGGACGCCTACCGCCGGGACCTGTTCTGGGCCCAGGACTACGCGCGCCGCAACCGCGACGTCATGATGGGCCTGGCCTGCCGGACCCTGGTCGAGCAGATCCCCGGCACCCGCTTCGAGCAGTGGATCTCCTGCCACCACAACTACGTCGCGGAGGAGACCTACGACGGGGTGGACGTCCTCGTGACCCGCAAGGGCGCCATCCGCGCGGGCTCCGGCGATTTGGGGATCATCCCGGGAAGTATGGCAACGGGCACGTACATCGTCCGCGGACTCGGGAACCCGGCCTCGTTCAACTCCGCGTCGCACGGCGCGGGCCGCAGGATGAGCCGGAACAAGGCCCGCAAGACCTTCACCGAGGCCGACCTGGTCGAGCAGACCCGGGGCGTGGAGTGCCGCAAGGACCGGGGCGTGGTCGACGAGATCCCGGCCGCCTACAAGGACCTGGAGTCGGTCATCGCGGCCCAGACCGACCTGGTCGAGGTGGTCGCCCACCTGCGCCAGGTGGTCTGCGTCAAGGGCTGACCCGCGGGCCCCTCCTCGCCGGAGGGGCCCGCCGTGGTCCATCCTGGGGGCATGGACACCCCGAGCACACGGAGCACGCCGCCGCGCCAGGACCGACCCGGGGCGCTCGACGCGGTGATCCTCGCCGGGGGCGGAGGGCGCCGCATGGGCGGCGTCGACAAGCCCGGGCTGGCCGTGGCCGGGCGCACGCTGCTGGAGCGCGTGGCCGACGCGGTCCGCTCCCACGGCGCGGCCGCGGCGGGGACGGGGGCCGACACCCGCCTGGTCGTGGTCGGCCCGCGCCGGGAGAGCCCCCGCGCGCTCTACGTGCGCGAGGACCCGCCGGGCTCGGGGCCGGTGCCCGCGCTGCGCGCCGGGATCGCCCACGTGCGCTCCGGCTGGTTCGCCCTGCTCGCCGCCGACCTGCCCCACCTGGCCCCGGAGCACCTGGACGCCCTGGCGGGAGCCGTGGTCCGGGGCGGAGCCGGAGCCGTGTTCGTGGACCCCGCGGGCCGGGAGCAGTGGCTCACCGGCGTGTGGCGCACCGACGCCGTCCGCGACGCCCTCGCCGGGTACACGGGCCGATCGCTGTACGGGCTGCTCGGCCCCCTGGAACCGCGCCCGGTCCCCGCCGACGACCTCGCCGCGGCCGACTGCGACACCCCCGAGGACCTCGCCCGGGCCCGCAGGCTCCTGGAGCCGCCGGCCCCCTGACGTGGCAGCCCGCGCCCGCGCCCCCGCCCACCGGCACGGCTTGCCGGATCCGGTCGCGGTGGTCCATCATGAGCGCCATGACGATCAGGAAGGGCGGATCCCGCCCGGGCCGTTGAGCCCCACCGCGCCGACGTACGGGTCGGCCGACCACCTCCTCCGCTCCCTCCGGGACCAGGCCGCGTCCCCGCGCATGCGGACCCTCGCGCTCTACGCCCGCGACCACGCGGGCACACCCCACCTCGCCGGAATCCTCCGGCAGCTCGAAACCGGCGGCCACGGCCGCCTCGCCGTGCACATGGCCACGGCCGCGCGCGACACCGCCGCAGTCGCCCGCCACCTCGCCGGACCCGACCACGCGCTCCGCCGCGCCGCGCTGCGCGCCGTCCGCGAGTTCCCGCTCCCCGACGAGGCCGTCCCGCCCGTGCTGACGGACGCCCCCACGGGTCTGCGCCGCGCCCTCTACCGCACCCTCTTCCACGCCCGCCGAACCTCCGTCGCGGACCTCCTCCTGCCCCGCGTCCGCGCCGACCACGGCGACGCCGAGGCCGCCGCGCTCCTGCCCGCCTGCTCATCCGAACAGGTGGCCCGCCACCTGCCCGACCTCCGCCACGCGGTCCGCTCCTGGACCCGCCTGGCCCGGCGCCACCCGGACATCCTCCTGGAACTCCTCTCCGGCGTCCGGGACGACCTCCGGGAGCACGGCGGCCACCTCCACAGCGTGTTCCCCGACTGGCGGCGCCTCTGCCGGGCGCTCGACCCGGTCCGCCCCGCCGAGCTCGGCGGACTCGCGAAGGACCTCGGCCCGCGCGTCGCACTCCGCTCCGGGGCCTTCCCGCACACCCTGCGCGCGCTGCCGGCGGACCCCGGCCGCAGACAGTACCCGCAGCGCTTCCCCGCGCTGCCCGACGGAAGCCGCGACGTCCGGGTCCTGTACAGGGAGATGCGCCGCCGCCCCCCGGTGGCGCTGGCGGTCCTGCGGTCCATGCCCCCGGCGGTGCGCGGCGAGCACGTCGACGCGTTCACCGACACGGTCCACGACCGCGGCGGGTTCGCGCTCCTGCCCTTCCTCGGGCTGCTCCCCCGCGACCGGGCCGAGGCCGGGGCGCGCGTCCTGCTGGAGCGGCTCACCGCCTTCCAGGCCCGACGCCCCGGGCACTCCGACCCCCACGGCGACCTGGACGCCATCGCCCACCTGCCCTACGGCGAGGCGGCCGCACCGCTGGAGGAGGCGGCCTCGGCCGGGGACGCCGACCGCCGCGCCCGGGGGCTGGCCCGGCTGGTGGAGGCCACCGCGCGCACCGGGGACCCGGGCCTCCTCGCACGGGTCCTCGCGGAGCGGGTCGACCGGTCCCGCTCGGAACGCGATCCGGTCCGCCGCGCCCTGCTGGTCGCACTGGCCGCCGTCCCGCCGGGGCTGCTGGTCGGCGACGAGCCGCACGGGCGCGCCGCACCGGACGGGGAGGCCGACGGATCCGGCGTCCGCACGGCCGCCTCGCTCCCCGCCCTGCGCGGGCTGCTCGCCGACACACTCCGGACCCGCGACACCTCACCGCCCACGCGGCGCGCGCTGCGCGACCTGGCCGCACGCCTGCTCCGCCACCCGGACACACGCGGGGTCCCGGAAGCGGTCGGATGGGCGCTGGACGCCTACGCCGGCCTCGTCGCGCGCTTCGGCGCCGACGGACTCGGCGAACCGGGACGCCCCCGGTCCGGTCCGCCGTGGTGGGCCGGCGGGGCGCGGGCGGACCGCGTGCCCCGCGCCCCCGAACCCTTCCTCGACCAGGTGATGCCCCGCGGATCGGAACAGGACCTGTACCGGAGGCTCGCACCGGTGCTCCGGGCCGCCCGCGCCCGGGGCGACTTCGCGCCCGCGGTCGCCCTGGCCCGGGAACTCGGCCGCCGCGCCCGTTCGCTCCCCGGCCTGGGGGACCAGCTGGTGGCCGCGATCCGCCACGACCCGTCCGGCGCCACCGCCGCCGAGGCGGCGGACCTGTACCTGGCCGGGCCGGACCTCCGGGCCGGCGCCCTGGCGCTGTTCCGGTCCGACCACGCCACCGCGCTGGTCCCGCGCGTGTGGGACGTCCTCTCCCGCCACCACGCCCCCGGGATCGTCCACGCCGCCCTCGGCGCGGCCGAGGCCCGCCGCGCGGCGGCCGCCGCGGACACGGGAGGCCGGGGCGCACCGGGCCCGGGCACGGGTCCCGGAACGGCAGACGCGGCCTCCGCCCCCGCCGGACCGGCGCACAGGACCAGGGCGCACAAGCCCCACGGCACCGCGCTCCCCCTGCCCGGGGACGGCGCCGGCGCCGGGGCGCCCGCGGACAGCGCGGTCGGAGCCCGCGAACTCGACACCCGCCCGTCCGCCCCCGCGTTCACGGACCCCGCGGCCGGCCTCTTTCGGCCCGGCGCCCGCACGCCCGCCTGGGTACCCCGCATCGACTCCCGGACGGCCCGCGACTGGCCGGGGGACCTCCGGGACCGCGTCGCCGCGTACCTGGAGGGGCTCGTCGGCGATCCCTCCCTCGCGCTCGACGAGCGCGAGGCCGCGCTGTCCGGCCTGGGCCGCCTGCCCGGGACGACCGACCGCGTCGCCCGCTTCCTGGACGGCCCGGACATCGTCCTGCGGGAGGCCGCCGCCAGGGCGCTCGGCCACGGCGACAGGCCCGAGCGCGCCCTGCGCCTGGTGCTGGCCCACGCCGACGGCCCGCAGTCGCGGGCCGCCGCTCCCGCGATGTCGCGCTGTGCCCTGGCGGTCGCGCCCTCCCTGCTGGGCCCGGTCCTGGGGCGGGCCCTGGAGGGCCCGGCCAAGGTCACCGTCCGCAAGGCGGCGGCGCGGCTGCTCGCACACCACCGGCCGCCGGGAGCCGTCGACATCCTCGCCCGTGCCCTGGACGCGGAGGGGCTGCACCGGGACGTGCGCGCCGCCGTGGCGGGCTCGCTGATGCGCGCCCTGGACCACCCGGCCGCGCTTCCCGCGCTGACCGCGCACGTCCGGGGGTTCACGGAGGTGGAGGTCCAGTTCTCCCTGCTCCAGGTGTCCCCGATGCACTGCCCGCCCGCAAGCCGGGAGGCCGTCGCCGCCGTGGTGGCCGCGCTGCCCGACCCGGGCCGCGACCACTGGCGGCTCGGCGGGTGGGCCGGCCGCTGGGCGCCCTGGACCGAGTACGACCTCGACGACGCCGTGGAGGCCCTGTGCGACCCGGACAGCCCCGTCGACCAGGCGTTCCGCGTCTTCCACGCACTCCTGGGCAGGGGCAGGGGACGCGACCGGATCGCGGAGGCGCTCTCCCGGCTGCTGGCCTCCGTCCCCGGACCGGGTGAGGGCGTTCCCGTGCGGCGGCCGGACGGCGGGTCCGGTGGCGGGCCCCACAAGCGGGTGCTCCGCCTGGTGGACCTCCTGTGCGACGAGGCGGTGCGGGCCCCGGCGGGCGACGACCCCGTCCTGTGCCGGCAGGTGTGCTCGGCGCTCGACCTGCTGGCGGCCAGGGACGAGTACGGGCCCGAGGCGGTGCGGCTCGTGCGGGCGATGATCACCCGGGAGGTCTCACGGGCGGACGGCGACCCGGACCCGGGTGCGCTCGGCGGACTGTTCCTGCGCGCCGCGGCGATCCTGTCCCGGCACGCGCTCCTTCCCGAGGAGGACGCCGAGGGAGTGGTCGACACCGTGGCCCCGCGCTTCGGGCGCGACCCGGTCCCGCGGGAGACGCTGGCCTCGGTGGCGCGGCACGTGTTCGGGGCCGCGGCACGGACCGCGGGGCCGGCGGGGGAGGCGATGGGCCTGATCGGCCTCGGCATCGTGGAGCGGGCGGGGCGCGCCGACGGCTGGCCCACCCCCTGGCCCGGACTGCTCTCCCGGGCAGGGGAGCTCGGCCACGCACCGGTGCGCCTGGCCGCCTGGCGGCTGGCCGTGGAGTGAGCCCTCCGGGGCGGGACCGGCGGTGTGGGGCCGGTCCCGCCCCGGGTGACGCGGGCGGGTCCGGACCGGGGAGAACGCGGTCCGGACCCGTCTCAGCCCTCGAACTCCGCCATGGGGACGCACTCACGCAGGAACCCGCGCACCTCCAGGAAGCCGGACAGGTACTCGCGGTGCTCGTCGCAGGCCAGCCACACCTTGCGGCGGTCCGGGGTGTGCAGCTTGGGGTTGTTCCACACGAGCGCCCACGCGGCCTCGGCGCGGCAGTCGCGCCTGGAGCACCGCGTCGGGGCGGCGGAACCGGTATTACCCAATGGTGACCCCCAGGGAGCGAAACGGCTGCCCCGGTCAAGCCGGGGCCACGATCGGGTCGGTGCACCGATCGAATGCGAACAAAAGGCGACGCCGGGTGGTTACGGGGGCAAACCACCCGGCGTCGCACGCGATGTTCCAACGGGGGCTCGGAACATCGCTCCCGCGCTTCGACGGGGGACCGAAGCGCTAGTCCCAATGTACACCGACGCCCCCCGGTGTACATCAAGAGTCAGTTACGACGTTGTCTCGGGAGAGTCCCGCCGGGAGCGTGTCCTCGGCCCCAGCTCAGGACTTTCCTGGCACGTCGTCCAGGGAAAAGGCCGCTTTCCGGGCGGGAGTCCACACCACCCCGGTCACGTGCGTCCCACGCGTGTACAAAGCATTCCCCGGTCGGGGGTAAAGCGCCCCGGAGGCGCTCCGACCTCGGAACGAGCCGGTCGAGAGGCGTCCTGTGTGGCTCCTGGGGAATCAGGGGAGGCAGTGAAACGGGGGTCGCGCCGTGCGCGACCGCGCAACCGACTACCCAGGGGGTCCCACATGTCCCACCACACCTACCGCGTCACGGAGATCGTCGGCACCTCCCCGCAGGGGATCGACCAGGCCATCCGCAACGGCGTCGACCGCGCCTCGGCCACGCTGCGCGGCCTGGACTGGTTCGAGGTCACCGAGATCCGCGGGCACATCGAGGAGGACGGCGTCGCCCACTTCCAGGTGGGGCTCAAGGTGGGGTTCCGGCTGGAGGACTGACGCCGGGGGACCCGCGCGCGCCGACGGCCGGGCCCGGTCTGCCGGGCCCGGCCGCGCGGCCGCCCGTCAGCCGCCCGGGGACTCGCTGCCCCGCTGGACGTCCACGTGGACGTGGTCCAGGTGCCGCAGGATCTCGTTGTCCGGGTCCGCCTCGTAGTCCCGCCATCCCAGCGACGGGTAGTAGGTGCTCCAGATGCGGTCGTCGAAGATGATCACGTCGACGGCGTAGTCCGGGGCGTGCGCGATCAGCCAGTGCGCCATCACCCAGCCCTCGCGCCGGTTGTCCTCGTCGACCGGCCGGTAGAAGACGTCGATCGCCCGGCCCTCGTAGTGGGCGGACCCCTCGCCGTGCCCCGTGTCGTAGCCGCCCGGGTAGTAGCCGCCGAGGCTGAGGTCGGAGAAGTGCTCCTCCATCCCGTCCTTGAGCTCCTCGGCCCGCGGGGTCAGGCCGGAGGGCTCCAGGTCCTCCTGGACCCGCAGGTCGGGGTCCTTGACGGACCGGCAGGTCAGCGAGGGCCCCGCGTCCTCCTCCGGGCCCTCCTCCAGGACCGTCATGACGGCGTCCGGGATGTCGTCGGTGTCGGGGGCCTCGACGGGGGCGGAGTCGCCCTGCGCGGAGACGGCGGCGGCCGTGGTCGCCCGCCGGGCCTGGTCCCGGTCCAGGCGCACCTGGTCCTCACCGGTCCACACCGAGCACTCCGGGCCCCACGGCGTCGACACGGGGAAGACGTCGGTGTTGCGGGCCAGCCAGCGGGCTCCCACGACCGCCACGAGGCCGAGGACGGCCAGGATCGCCACGGCGGCCAGGAGCCCGTGCCAGCGGCGCCCGGGCCGCGCGCTTCTGTGTGTCATGCCCTTCCGCCCCTCCGTGTTCGTGCCCGGCGGCGTGCGGGTGCCGCCGACGCGCGTTCAAGAGTGGTCAGTCTCCGAATATTCCATCAGATTTCAGGCAGTAGGGACATATTGCCCAGATCGGTTCCCGTCTACCGCCGCGGCGCACCGGGGTCACCGGATCGACCAGAGGACGAACACGCCCCCCAGGACCAGGGTCAGCGCCCAGATCCGGTCCATGGTCACCCCCTTCCAGCGCAGGGCGTGCACCCCCAGGAAGTCGTAGGCGATCAGGGCCGCGACCCCCGAGGCGAACAGCATCGCCGCCGTGTGCACCCCCGTCGCGGCCAGCCCGGTCAGGGTCGCGTCCCACAGGGACCACCCCCCGTCGGGCGCGCCGGGCGCCGCTCCCGCCGGGGCCGCCTGCGCGGCGGCGTCCGGCGCCGTCCCCCCGTGCCCCGCGTGGCCGCCCCCCTCCGCGTGCGAGAGGCGGCCGGCCAGGACCGGCATGAGCATGAGCCCCGCCCCGTGCGCGGACGACATCAGGAACGACCAGGCGGCCACCTGCCACAGGGGGAGGCGCACCTCCCGCCAGTGGAAGTGTCGGCGCGACAGCAGCATCAGCAGCCCCACGAGGACGATCACGGACCCGCCCACCACGGGGAACAGCACCGAGGCGGTCACCGAACCGGTGACGGTGACGGCGACCGCGGCGACGGCGACGCTCCCCGCGTGCCCGGCCGCGACCGCGGGGAGGGAGCGGAGCACCTCGGAGCGGCCCCCCTCCTGGAGGCCGCGGGACACGGCCAGCAGCCAGCCCATGCCCGGGTGGAGGCCGTGGAAGGCGCCCAGCGCGACGAGGGTCCAGAGCTGCGCGGTGGTCACCGCGTCAGAGTCACACGGCCCGGACGGGGCGGCAACGCCCCCCGGTGCAGCTGACCGACTCCGGTCAGTCACGGTTGCGCGGGGCCGCGGAGGGGCAGCGGGGACGTCTTCCGAGCTCCCCGCCGGGCGGGGACCGCGCGCCGCCTCCGGCAGTGCGGGCGCCCGGACGCCCGGGGGCGCCGGGCGGGCCGCGGAGGGGCCGTGCGCGGTCGGCGGGCCCGGACGCCGCAAGCCCCCCGGAACGCGACGGCGCCCGGGGCCCGACGGGCT